>JAGHSV010000137.1 GCA_018065665.1 Candidatus Sodaliphilus aphodohippi | reverse complement strand
ACCCCAACATCGGTGTAGAGGTTAAGCATAATCAGATTGTTGTCTCTCGTCCCAACGATGACCGCGAGTCTCGCGCTCAGCACGGTCTCTACCGCGCCCTTATCAACAACATGGTAGTTGGTGTTAGCACCGGTTTTACTAAGGAAATGGAAATTGTTGGTGTCGGTTACCGTGCAACCAGCAATGGTCAGGTCCTGGAACTCGCTCTCGGTTTCTCGCACGCCATTTACATGGTGATGCCCGCCGAGGTTAAGCTTGAGGCTAAGACCGAGCGCAACAAGAACCCGTACATTAAACTCGAATCTTGCGACAAGCAGCTTCTTGGACAAATCTGTGCCAAGATCCGTTCGTTCCGCAAACCTGAACCTTACAAGGGCAAGGGTGTTAAGTTCGTTGGCGAAGTTATTCGTCGTAAGTCTGGTAAAACGGCTGCTGCCAAATAATAATTAGTACATCATGATATCAAAAATCGAAAGACGTAATAAAATCAAGGCCCGCATTCGCGGTCGCATCAGCGGTACTCCCCAGCGCCCCCGTCTGTGTGTCTTCAGAAGCAATAAGCAAATTTATGCCCAGGTCATCGATGACCTCGCCGGCAACACGCTCGTTTCTGCCTCTTCTAAGGGCATCAGCGAGGGAACTAAGAGTGAAATCGCTGCTAAGGTCGGTGAACTCGTAGCCCAGAAGGCTATGGAAGCCGGTATCAACACTGTGGTATTTGACCGCAACGGTTTCTTGTTCCATGGTAGAATTAAATCATTGGCTGACGGCGCCCGTAAAGGCGGACTTAAATTTTAAAAACAATCATGGTTAAGAATAATAGAGTTAAAATTTCAGGCGATGTTGAACTGAAAGAGCGTCTGGTTGCTATCAACCGCACCACAAAGGTTACTAAGGGTGGTCGCACTTTCACATTCGCTGCCATCGTTGTCGTTGGTGACGGTAACGGTGTTATTGGTTACGGTTTGGGTAAGGCTAATGAGGTTACCACTGCTATCCAGAAGGGTACAGACATGGCTCGCAAGAACCTCATCAAGGTCGCTGTCCACAATGGTACAATCCCCCACGAGCAGATTTCTAAGTTCGGCGGTTCGCGCGTCATCATGATGCCCGCTACCCCTGGTACTGGTGTGAAGGCCGGTGGTGCAATGCGTGCCGTCTTCGAGAGCATCGGCGTGACCGACGTGATCTGCAAGTCTAAGGGCTCTTCTAACCCCCACAACCTCGTTAAGGCCACCATCAAGGGTCTTGAGGAAATGAGAAGCCCCCTTACAGTTGCTCACTACCGTGGCGTAAGTCTTGACAAAGTGTTTAACGGTTAATTGAATTTTAATTATGGCTAAGATACAAATCAAGCAGGTTAAAAGCCGCATCAATCGCCCCGAGCGCCAGAAGAGAACTCTCGACGCTCTTGGACTGCGCAAGTTGAATCATGTAGTGGAGAAAGAAGATACTCCCGAAATCTTGGGTATGGTTAACGCTGTTCGTCACTTGGTTGTCGTAACCAAAGTTGGTGAATAATTAAATTTAATAATAGAATATGGAATTACATAATTTACAACCAGCAGTTGGTTCAAATAAGAAGAAACGTCGTATCGGCCGCGGACCAGGTTCGGGCAAAGGCGGAACTTCAACTCGTGGTCACAAGGGTGCTAAGTCACGCTCAGGCTACAAAAATAAAGTTGGTTTTGAAGGTGGTCAGATGCCTCTGCAGCGTGTCCTCCCCAAGTCTGGCTTTAAGAACATTAACCGCGTAGAGTATAAGGCTATCAATATCACAGTTATTGAGGCTCTTGCTCAGAAGAACAACCTTGAAAAGGTGACAGTTGCCGACCTCATCAGTGCAGGTCTCGTTCGCAAGAACCAACTCGTCAAGATTCTTGGCGTTGGTGAACTCACTCGCAAAGTTGACGTTGAGGCTAACGCATTCTCAAAGACAGCCGAGCAGGTTATTACCTCGGCAGGTGGTTCAATCGTTAAAGTCTAAACTCTAATGAAACTTATTCAAACAATCAAGAACATCTGGAAGATTGAAGACCTTCGCAAGCGTCTCTCGATTACATTCCTTCTGATACTTGTCTATCGTCTGGGATGTTTCATCGTCCTCCCGGGTATCAGCCCGCAAGACCTCGAGGCCATGCGTAACTTCACCGACAGTGGTCTTATGCAGCTGCTCGACATGTTCTCGGGTGGTGCGTTCTCACAGGCTTCAATCTTCGCATTGGGTATCATGCCCTACATCACCGCGTCAATCGTTATTCAACTTGTCGGAATGGTTATCCCCAGGTTCCAGAAGATGCAGCGCGAGGGTGAAAGCGGACGCATGAAACTCAATCAGTACACACGCTATCTGACAGTGATAATCCTGTTGATTCAGGCTCCTGCCTATCTGCTGAACCTTCAGTATCAGGTTAATGCAGCCGGCGGTCATGCTCAGATCGGTATGTGGATGATGCTCTATTTGTCAATCGTTCTCACCGCGGGCGCTATGTTTATCATGTGGCTCGGCGAGAAAATCACCGATAAGGGTATTGGTAACGGTATC
Organism: Candidatus Sodaliphilus aphodohippi; assembly: GCA_018065665.1. GTDB lineage: Bacteria > Bacteroidota > Bacteroidia > Bacteroidales > Muribaculaceae > Sodaliphilus > Sodaliphilus aphodohippi. Next base: position 7,439 of record JAGHSV010000137.1, on the reverse strand, counting down.
TCCCTGATCATCATGGTCGGTATCATTGCACGCTTCCCCGGTGCGATTGCTCAAGAGTTCACCAGCCGCTTGAACACTGCTCAAGGTGGTCTGGTTATGTTCCTGGTGGAAATCATCATTCTCTTCGCTGTTACTGCTGGTGCAGTTATGCTGGTTCAAGGTACACGCAAGGTGCCCGTACAGTATGCTAAGCGCATCGTCGGCAACAAGCAGTATGGTGGTGCCCGTCAGTATATCCCCCTGAAGGTGAATGCCGCTAACGTGATGCCCATCATCTTTGCCCAGGCATTGATGTTCATCCCCATCACGCTGGCCGGATTCGGCGCTCGTCAGGGCGAAGCCGGTTTCATCGGCTCGTTCTCACGCACCTTTGGCGATATGAACGGTTTCTGGTACAACTTTGTTTACTTCCTCATGATTCTGGCGTTTACTTACTTCTACACAGCAATCACCGTTAGACCTAACGACATTGCCGAAAATTTGAAGAAGAACAACGGTTTCATCCCCGGCATCAAACCCGGTAAGAAAACCGCCGAGTATCTCGACTCAATCATGTCACGTATCACCCTGCCGGGTTCAATATTCCTCGGTATCGTTGCGATTTTACCTGCATTTGCACGCTACTTTGGCGTTAACCAGAGTTTCGCACAGTTCTTCGGAGGTACTTCGCTGCTCATCCTTGTGGGTGTTGTTCTCGATACACTGCAGCAGATTGAAACCCACCTCATGATGCACCACTATGATGGCCTCATGAAGTCAGGTAAAATAAAGGGACGTACTAACTGATTCTATTAAAAGGAATTTATCGTGATTTATCTTAAAACAGATGAAGAGATAGAGCTTCTGCGCGAAGCTAACCTTATCGTGGCCCGCACACTTGGCGAAGTCGCCAAGTATGTGGCCCCGGGGGTTACCACCCGTAAACTGAACCAGGTGGCCGACGACTACATCCGCTCTCAGGGTGCTGTGCCCGGTTTCCTCGGTCTTTATGGTTTCCCTGCATCTGTTTGCCTATCGGTCAATGAAGTGGTTGTCCATGGCATACCATCAAACTATGCTCTTAGAGAAGGCGACATCGTGTCTATTGACTGTGGCGCTCTCACCAAGGCCGGATATAACGGTGACTCAACCTACACTTTCTGTGTCGGTGACGTATCTGATGACATCAAGGCTTTGCTGAAGACCACAAAGGAGTCGCTCTATCTTGGCATCGAGAAGGCTGTCCCCGGCAACCGCATCGGCGATATTGCCAATACTGTCCAGACCTATTGCGAGAAACACGGCTATAGCGTCGTTCGCGAAATGTGCGGTCATGGCGTAGGCAAAAAACTGCACGAGGACCCCGAAGTCCCCAACTACGGGCGACGCGGCACCGGACCGCTCATCAAGAACGGTATGTGCATCGCCATTGAACCGATGATTAACATGGGCAGTAAGAATATCGTTACCGAACAGGACGGTTGGACAACTCGCACGAGGGACCGCAAACCCAGTGCACACTTTGAACACTCGATTGCCGTACACCACGGCAAACCTGATATCCTCTCCTCGTTTGACTATGTAGCAGAGGTCCTTGGTGACAGATTTATTTAATCACTTGATTCATAATTCAATCGTTATTACCGTATGGCAAAACAAACAGCAATAGAATTGGATGGTACCATAGTTGAAGCTCTCTCAAACGCTATGTTCCGCGTTGAACTTGAGAACGGTCATCCCATCATCGCCCACATCTCGGGCAAGATGAGAATGCACTACATCAAAATCCTCCCCGGTGACAAAGTGAGAGTCGAGATGAGTCCCTATGATTTAACAAAAGGAAGAATTTCGTTCAGATACAAATAAAAAAACAATAGAGATATGAAAGTAAAAGCCTCTATCAAGAAGCGCACTCCTGATTGCAAGATCGTTCGCCGCAAAGGCCGCTTGTATGTAATCAACAAAAAGAACCCCAAGTTCAAGGTGCGTCAGGGTTAATCCAGTGTGATTACCATGGCAAAAACACTTTTTTGTGTGTTATTTGCCAATAATTCAATTAAATTGATTAATTTTGCAAAAAAATTTAAAAAAATAATATGGCAGTACGAATTGTCGGAGTAGATTTACCCCAAAACAAACGCGGTGTTATTGCGCTTACCTACATCTATGGACTGGGTCGCAGCAGTGCCGCCACTATCCTTGCAAAGGCCGGTGTTAGCGAAGACACTAAGGTTAAGGATTGGACCGACGCCGAGGCCGCAAAGGTTCGCGAGGTGATCGGTAATGAGTACAAGGTCGAAGGTGACCTCCGTACCGAAATTCAAATGAACATCAAACGTCTCATGGACATCGGTTGCTATCGTGGCATCCGTCACCGTAACGGTCTTCCCGTTCGTGGTCAGAGCACCAAGAACAATGCCCGTACTCGCAAGGGACGCAAGAAAACAGTTGCAAACAAGAAGAAAGCTACTAAATAAAATTAAAGTATGGCAAAAAAGACAGTCGCAGCAAAGAAGAGAGTTGTTAAGGTTGACGGTATCGGTCAGCTTCATGTGCATTCTTCTTTCAACAACATCATTGTGTGCCTCGCCAATGGTGAGGGACAAGTAATCTCTTGGTCTTCTGCCGGTAAAATGGGGTTCCGTGGTTCTAAGAAGAACACTCCCTACGCAGCCCAGATGGCAGCCCAAGACTGTGCAAAGGTTGCTTATGACCTCGGTCTCCGCAAGGTCAAAGCGTATGTGAAAGGTCCAGGCAACGGACGTGAGTCAGCAATCCGCACCATTCACGGTGCAGGTATCGCAGTAACCGAGATCATCGACGTTACTCCGCTTCCCCACAACGGATGCCGTCCTCCCAAGAGAAGAAGGGTATAATAAAAACGCTTTATACTAATTTTATCTCTTGATTTATTAATTCATTTTAGGCGAACCTCTAACAGTGATTTGATTGCATCACATACAACCTCTCTGCAGTCGCGGCTGCACTGTGGCGGTTCCAGAAAAACAAACTTTAATTATTAGAAAACAAAATGGCTAGATATACCGGTCCAAAGTCAAAAATTGCACGTAAGCTTGGTGAACCCATTTTTGGTGAAGATAAGGCGTATGCAAAGAAAAATTATCCTCCCGGCCAGCATGGTGCAAACAAGAGAAGAAAACTCTCTGAGTACGGTACTCAGCTCCGCGAGAAACAGAAAGCTAAATACACCTACGGTGTCCTCGAGCGTCAGTTCCGTAATCTTTTCAAAAAAGCTAATAGCTCTAAGGGCGTAACTGGTGAAGTTCTTCTGCAACTTCTCGAGCAGCGTCTTGACAATATCGTTTATCGTTTGGGTATTGCTCCCACTCGTGCAGCTGCACGTCAGCTCGTACTCCACCGTCACATCACTGTTAACGGTTCGGTTGTAAACATCCCTTCTTACTCGGTTACTCCTGGTGAGGTTATTGCTGTTCGCGAGAAGAGCAAGTCTCTTGAGGTTATTCAAGACTGCCTCGAAGGATTCGTTCACAGTAAGTATCCTTGGATTGAATGGGACGAGAGCGTAAAGGGTGGCAAACTTCTGCACCTTCCCCAACGCGAGGATATCCCCGAGAACATTAAGGAGCAGTTGATCGTCGAGTTGTATTCTAAACAGTAAAATTTAATCGTTCATGGCTATTTTAGCATTTCAGAAACCCGACCAGGTGTTGATGCTCGAAGCAAACAACACTTTTGGCAAATTCGAGTTCCGCCCTCTGGAGCCCGGTTATGGTGTTACTATCGGTAACGCACTGCGCCGTATCCTCCTTTCGGGACTTGAAGGCTACGCAATTTGCAGCATCCGTATTGATGGTGTTAAGCATGAGTTCGCAACAATCCCAGGCGTTAAGGAAGACGTTACTAATATCATCCTTAACCTGAAGAAAGTTCGCCTGAAACGCATCGTTGAGGACACCGAGACTGAGACTGCTGTTGTCAAAGTAGCGGGTCAAGAGGTGTTCAAGGCTGGCGACATCGGTAAGGTTTTGAATGGTTTTGAGGTTCTTAACCCCGAACTTGAGATTTGCCACATCGACTCTGCGGCCAGTTTCCAACTTGAACTGTCCATTAATAAAGGGCGCGGATATGTACCCGCCGAGGAAAATGCCAATGCCAACGATCCGATTGATACTATTCCAATCGACTCGATTTACACGCCCATCATTAATGTGAAACCACAGGTTGAAAATTACCGTGTGGAACAAAAGACCGACTACGAGAAACTTATACTGGAAATCACTACCGACGGTTCTATCCATCCCAAGGAGGCCCTGAAGGAGGCTGCTATGATTCTCATTCAGCACTTCATGCTCTTTAGCGATGAGAAAATCGCTCTTGATATCGAACAAGGTGGCGACGACGAGGAATTTGACGAGGGTGTTCTTAAAATGCGTCAGTTGCTCAAGACTAAACTCACCGACATGGACCTTTCTGTCCGCGCGCTTAACTGCCTGAAGTCGGCCGAGGTTGAAACTCTTGGCGAACTGGTCGTTTACAACAAGACCGACCTGCTGAAGTTCCGCAATTTTGGTAAAAAGTCGCTCACTGAACTTGAGGACCTGCTTGCTGGCAACGATCTCACTTTCGGTATGGATATTTCAAAGTATAAATTAGATAAAGAGTAATTAACGATGAGACACAATAAGAAATTCAATCACTTAAGCCGCAAGAAAGCACATCGCGACGCGATGCTGTCAAACATGACTACTTCGTTGATTCTCCACAAGAGAATTTTCACAACTCTTGCAAAGGCTAAGGCTCTTCGTGTTTATGCAGAGCCCATCATCAACCGCGCTAAAGAGGACACTACTCCCTCTCGCCGTGTTGTTTTCAGTTACCTCCAGTCTAAGGAAGCCGTTACCGAACTCTTCGGCAACATCGCTGCCAAGATTGCTGACCGTCCCGGTGGATATACCCGCATCCTGAAGCTGGGTAACCGCCTTGGTGACAACGCCAAGACTTGCTTCATCGAACTCGTTGACTATAACGAGGCTATGCTTGAGGCTAAGAAGGAAGGCGCAGCCAAGAAGAAGACTACTCGCCGCAGCCGCCGTTCGACCAAGAAGGCCGACGCTCCCGCTGTTGCCGAGGAGGTAAAGACCGAGGAGTAATCCCCAGTCAATCGGTTCTCTCTGAAACTATATAATTTCAGCGATATAATATTGCATCCCGAGATATCCCGGGATGCTTTTTTTATTACAGTTTTGAGTCTTTATTCTTGTGTTATTAATGGTTTTTTCTTAAATTTGCAGTTAAGATTTTGAAATGAAGTTTTCTCAAAATCAAAAGATGTAAGAACTAATATTATAAATTTTTGATATGGCAATTATTGCAGTTGATTTAGGAGGAACCAAGGTAGCAAGTGCTTTAATGGAGACCGACGGTTCAATTTTGTTCACCGAGAAAAACTTGCTAGACCGACGCTCGGGTGAAGCGGTCGGGGAACTCATTGTCGAGAACATCTTTGCCAGCTAAACCAGGCAAAGATGAACAACATACAGGTTACTGCAATTGGTGTGTGCATTCCCGGCAGCGTCAATCCGGCTACTGGCTGCGTTTGGGCACCGAACATTCCCGGTTGGGACGCTTTCCCGCTCAGGACTTTCATCAAAGAATCGCTTGACGACAAGAGCATTGATGTCCTTGTCGATAATGACCGCATCTGCTATGTTTATGGTGAGATGTGGCTTGGGGCTGCACGCGATTGCCGCAATGTCATTTGTATCGCTGTAGGTACCGGAATCGGTGCCGGAATCGTTATTGACGGACGGGCAATCCACGGTGCCGATGACATCGTCGGGGCCACAGGGTGGATGGCGCTGCAACCTCCCTATGACCATGCCTATGATCCCGTTGGCTGCTTCGAGTACTATGCTTCGGGCACAGGAATCTGCAATCGTGCAAAGGATGCCGTTCGCCAGACACCTGATTATAACGGAGAACTGAGCCGTATCCCCGTCGAGGACATCACCACGCCCGATGTGTTTGCCGCCTATGAGAATGGCGACAGCATCGCGCGACAGGTTATTGCAAAGGCTGTTGAGATGTGGGGCATGGGGGCCGCAAACCTCGTTAGCCTTCTCAACCCCGAACTAATTGTCTGGGCAGGCGGAGTTTTTGGCCCTGCAAAGTCGTTGATTGACGATATCTTTGCCGAGGCCAGAAAATGGGCACAACCACTGAACATCAAGACTGTGAAGTTCGTTCCCTCGTCCCTGCCCGGCAATGTCGGTCTGCTTGGTGCTGGATACCTTGCCCTTACCCGTGGAAATGTAGCAATCTAATTGATATAAATTATGGAATTGACAAAACAGCAAATAACCAAGGCCTTTATTGCCGCTTGCATGGGCATGGCTTTCTTTGGCATCACTATGATGGCAGTGGGGTCGGTACTCCCGTCATTGACCGAGAAACTCACTCTGACCGCTACCGACCAGTCATGGCTCGCCAGTACGCTGACTCTGGGCATTTTTATCGGGTCTATTGTCTTTGGACCTGTCTGTGACCATTACGGCCACCGCGGAATCTTTCTTATCAGTTGTTTTGGGGTGCTGGCAGGTCTGTTTGGACTGTCGGCAGCCAACTCGTTTGCTGCCATAGTGCCGTGCTATATCCTGATTGGCATCGGTGGGGGAGTTCTCAACGGGCAGACCAATACGCTGGCAAGTGACCTCTATGATGACTTGCATCGTGGTTCCATGATGAGTCTGCTTGGTGCCTTTTACGGCGTTGGTGCGATATTGATTACCTGTCTGGTAGCCCTAACCAAGGACATGGTGAAATTCGAGACCATGCTCCAGATTATAGGTGGACTGGTACTGCTGTGTACGCTGTTCTGCTGTTCGGTGAAGTTCCCCGAACCAAAACAGGCTCAGAGTTTCCCTGTCAAGGACGCTGTCAGGATGCTGGCACAGCCGGTGTTGTTGATTATGAGCCTCGTGCTGATGCTTGAGAGTACTGTTGAGTCAATCACCAACAATCTGGCAACCATATTTTTTACAAATAACGGTATCGCAAATGCAGTCATGTTGCTGACAATCATGAGCGTGGCGTTGATGCTTGCGCGTTTTGTCATGTCGGCTATTGGCAACAAAATCTCGCAGCAGGTAATGTTGTACGGGTTCCTTGCCATCCTCCTCATAGGGTTCATTCTGATGGCAGTTGCAGGCAAGTCATTTGTGATTGCTGCTGTGGCAATGTCGTTGGTCGGCATCGGCACAGCAGCCACCTATCCCGTTGTGCTCGGCATGCTTGGCGGCAAATATAAAAACTTGTCGGGTACCGCGTTTGGAATAGCAATCGCCATTGCGCTGGCCGGTAGCACCATCTTCAACAAGGTTGTCGGCAATAGCCTGCTCGACTATCTGCCGCAGGCAATGATGGTGGCGGTCATGTGTCTTGTACTGCTATTTACCCTCGGTTGCAAAAAACTGAATGAT
>JAGHSV010000006.1 GCA_018065665.1 Candidatus Sodaliphilus aphodohippi | reverse complement strand
CACCATCCGCGCGGCAATGAAGGAACAGGATATCCCAGCCCTCGAAGCCCTTGCCGACGCCATGTGCTGATACGGCACAAAAGACAACTCGAGTTTCTCTGAATGAATAAAAAATCGGGGCAACCTCAAATGGTTGCCCCGATTATATTGCTTTTATCGTGTATTAACGATTGTGATTACTTAACACCAAGCAGGAGGTTGATAGCGATGTTGATGTCGGCGATGTCAACCTTGTTGTCCTTGTTGAGGTCGGCGCGGCCTGCATACTTGGTTGCGTTGTCACTACCGAGTACGATGTTAATCAGGATGTTCACGTCGGCGATATCCACCTTGCCGTCACCGTTAACGTCACCTGTTTCGAAGTTCTTGCCGCCGTCCATCCAGATGTCGAATACGTTTGCACCTGTGTTGTCGTCGCGGGTGTTGTAAACCATGAACAGCTCGTGTTTGCCGGTAACAGGTACCAGGAATTCACCTGCTGTGCGCTTGGTAACGTCCCACTTGCCTGTACCCTGCAGACGAACAACTGCAACGGGCTCGTGACCCTCGAGGATGCTTGCCAGATCCTGATCCCATTTCTCTTTTGTGTAAATGAGTTCGGGGTCAAGGTCGATATAGAACGAGAAGTTTGAAATGTCGATGCTACCTGCCCAGGATTTATCGCATGAGTGGTTGACGATGATACGCTTGTAACCCTCGGTGCCGAAATCTACGCCTTCGCCGTCACCATAGAAGTCGATAACTGTACCGTTCTTGGTGTAGCCGATATTACCTTTGCTTTCCCACTGGCCCTTGCACTTAACCTCATAACCCCAAGGATCGCCCTCGCCTTCGACGCAGTCGCGGAATGTGAAGTGGAATGCATCGGCGTTGGGCTCAACGTCCTCGAGAATGATACCGCAGTCGGGCTGTACGCTCCAAACGCGATCTTTAACAAACTCAACCGCACACAGGTTGGTGCTACCGCCAATCCACTTAACGATGATGTGGTGCTTGCCGGTAACGCTCGGGATGTTCTTTGCATACGGGTATGGGCCATGACCATCCAGTCCCATACCTGACCAGAAGTGATACAGCAGGTTTTCGGGTTTGCTTGCATCATCCAGATAGAAGTCCAGATAGTCATACATGTTTTCACCACCGTGAACCATGTAAACTACCATCTGCTTGAAGTCGCCACTGCCAAAGTCCATCTCGCCCATGTCAACCATGAAGCCTTCCTTGGTCCAACCCCAGCCTTTTGAAATATTGTCGGCCGAGTCGATGCGTACATCGGGGAAGTCGGTTTCGGGACCTATGGGTACCAGAGGAGTAGAGTTTTCGGCAATCAGCTTGGGAGAAGCGATGTTTGCATAGTCGGGCTTCTCGTTGGGATAGAGCAGACGGATACCGCTGTTCCAGTCACCTTCAACGTTGAGGAAGTCTTCTGCTTTTAACTCATCGGTATAGAAGTTGACATAGCGGATGTTACCAGCACCACCAACAAAGGTGAGCCATACTTTTTGCTTGCCGACGGGCTTGGTGTATGTTACACCCTCAATTGCCGGACCACCGCCTGAGAGCAATGTGTCTGCGGGGCAGTTGTAAGCCATGTTTGCAGCAAAGTCGAAATAATGTTGATAAGAATCGGTCTCGTTGATGGCCATCTGGGTGAAAGGCAGTGAACTCTCATAGTCGCTACCGGCGTGGAGAATTGCCCATCCGTCAACATACCATCCGTTTGCCAGTGTGATGCTGCTTGCTTTGTACTTGTTGCCATCGGCACCAAAGTCGATTTCACCAAGGTAAACAACAGTGTTCGCACTGGTCCAACCGATGTCCTGGTTAAGAACGTCGAAAGCTGTACCTGAGTTGTCAACAATCTCAACAGTACCCTCTACACACTTGATTGTGTAGGTCTCAGCGCTGGCCATTGCAGGAATCATTGCGATAGCCAGACCTGCGATTAATGTAGAAATTTTGTTCATGATTAAAATTATTAAATTAGAAAATACTTATTGGTTGCAAATTTAGGCAGTTTTGTCAATACTGAATGCCAAGAATGTCGCAAAAAATAGCAATTTTTTAACGATAGGAGTCGGTGCGGAACGGCGTTAACGGCAGATTGCCCTTGCCACGCAGGTTGCAGGCGGGGTTGTCGGCCCAGGCATAGCGCACTGCGACAGGCATCTTGACCTCGGGTGACCATACGGTGACGGTGTTGCCCTGGACGGTTGCCTGTGCTACATGGAACTGCATGTCGGGACCGGCGATGACAAATCCCTGGGCATTGTCGCCGTCAACGGTGAGTGCCTGGTTGAATGTCAGCACTGCCTTGTTGCCGTCAACCTTCATGCTCTGGTACATGGGCAGTTCATATTCGCCCTTGCCGTAGGTCTGTGCCAGCGCGGCGTTGGCGAGACGCAGCCCGACCTCCTGTTTGTTCTTGGGGTGGATATCATAAGTGTCGCCGATGTCGATGGTGCATGCCATGCCGGTGTTGGCGAGTTGGAGCGCGTTGGTCTGAGCTTCACGCAGGTGTGCCCATGTTGATTTGGGCTGAACGTCCTTGCGCTCGAGCCATGCCGAGATTTGTACGAAGTAGAATGGCAGGTCGCTCTTGAACAACTGTCTCCAGTCCTGAATCAGAGCTTGGAACAGCGGCGTGTACTGCTCCCAGTAGCCGGTGTTTGCCTCGCCCTGATACCAGATGGCACCCTTGAAGACGAAGTCGCGGACGGGATATATCATCGTGTTGTAGAGATTGCTGTAGTAGTTTTGGCTGAACGGGTTTTCGGGAGCCTCGGGCAGGTCGTCGATACTAGCACCGATGCGGTAGTTCCAGTCACCGGCAAGCGAAATCTGCTCGTTGCCCATCTGCAGCGATAAACCCTCGGCAGGTCCCCATATTCCGCCTTCGCCACCGTAGTCAATGGCGCGGACGGTGATGATGACTTTGTTGTTTTTGACCAGTTCGGGTTTGATGGTGTAAGAACGGTGTTCGGTATATCCCTTGGTGTGTCCGACCTCAACGCCGTTGACATAGGTGAAGTCATCGTCATCAATCTGTCCGACATTGAGGGTGAGTTGTTTCCCAATCCATTTCTCGGGGATGCTGACCACCTTCTGGAACCAGATGTAGCCGTCAAAACCGGGCAGGCCGCGTTGCTCGACTTGTCCCGGCAGATTCATGGTCTTCCATTCGCTGCCGGTTTGCTCGCTGCTGATCCACGCCGGTTTGTTGTTCTTCATGCCGGCATCGACAGTGTTGACCGAGTCAGACCAGTCCTGTTTTTCTTTGTCATACTGGGCCCTAATTGCATCGGCATTACCATTCAGGCCCTCGACCTTTGTTGCTATCTCGTTGAGGTCAAGCACGTTCTTTAGTGTCCCGATGCTTACCCATGTCTCGGCGGGTGTGCCTCCCCACGATGCGTCATAGACACCGATGGGCACGTTGAGCTGTTTCCACAGGCGACGAGCAAAGAAGTAGGCTGTTGCCGAGAAGTTGTCGGCGCTTGCCGAGTCACACACGTTCCAACCCCCGTTGTTCAGCACGAGGTTGTCGGTCGGAGCGGTCGAGATTATCCGTTTTGCCTGCAGCAGGCGGATATAGGGATAGTTTGCGTTACGCAATTCGTTCTGATAGTCCATCACCTTTCCCCATCCGTTCAGGGGCATTTCCATGTTGGACTGTCCCGAGCACAGCCATACCTCACCGATGACTACATTATTGAGTGTCAGGACGTCGCCGTCGCTGACAGTCACCTTATAGGCGCGGGTGCTGCCTTTGGGGGTCGGAACTTCGATCCTGAAGTTGCCCGATGCATCGGTTTGTGATGTATATGGGCGTTTGGTCCATCCTGTGGTGACTGTTACGGTGCCGTGTTTTGAGGCGTTACCCTTGACGACAAATTTTGACTCTTGCTGCACGACCATGTTGTCGGTCATGTAGGGGGGCAGTGTCACTTTGGCCTGAGAGCACAATGCAATCGAGCACAGCGCGATGGCAAAAAGTTTCTTGTTCATAGGTGATTTTGTTTGTTAAGATTGATTGAATATGTGGAGCATTCGCCTCCGATGAGCCCCGGTGACGAAACGCGCACTGTTATTTTACCCGGTTTGAAGGTGGTGCGTACGGCTGCACGCATCAGTCCGCCCTCGGCTTGCAACTCATGGTCGCCGGGTGCGTGGTATGAGAGACCCTTGTCGGGGGTGACATAGAAATTGTATGACCCTTTGTAAACGCCCTCACCCTCAACCTCAAAGGTCAGTATGTTGTCGGCGAGCGGGCACCATCGTCCTTGCTGGTCAACAATGCGCGCTTTGACGGTAAATGCGTCGCTGCCGTTGGCACACAGTGTAAAACGGCTGCCGTCGGGTTTGGCACTTGGGGTATCGACTGTGAGTTCGATGTGGTGGGGTGCACCGGCAGTCTCAATGAAGTCGCTGCACACCTCGTTGCCGTTGTTGTCGCGGCCTACAGCACGAACAGTGCCGGGCTGCCAGGTGATGCCTTTCCATGTGCACCGCCGCGTGAGGCTATCGGGCTTTATTGTTCCCTGCGATACATTATTTATATATAATTCAACTTGCGGGCAGTTGCTCCATGCGTCCACGTCCTGAATGCCGCTGAGGTTCCAGTGGCTTTGCAGAGTGACTCCCGGGCGTGTGGAGAACGGAACCCACAGGGCATCGCGGTAGATGCGGTAGGTCAGTTTTGGAAAACGGTTGCCGTCCATGGCACAGGATCCCAGGCTCTTCTGGTTTCTCATCCCGTTCAGGTAGATGGTATAACCCTCGCCATAGGTCTCGGCAAGCATCCAGTTGATCCAGCCGCAAGCACGGTCGCGCAGGTTGTTCAGGTAGTCCTGTACATAGAATGAGGCAAATTTTTTCTCGTTGTCATAGTCATGGCGGGCAATGCACCAGCAGGGATTTCCGCTCCAGTTTGCGCCATAAACCTCGGTGTTTATTGACGGGTGCTCGTTCTCCTTCCAGTACCAGTTGGTGTATCCAATCAGTATCTGCCGGTTCTTGTCCCACTCGGGAGGGTATCCGTCGCGGTTCATGACAATGCGGGGGTTGATGTAGTCCCATCGGTCAACCTGTTCCTGGGTGCGTGACGGCAGGTATTTCTTGCCGTCGTGTGCAAGACCGTTGTTGGACTCCCACACGAGGATTGAGGGGTGGTTGCGGAAGGCGATGACTGCATCGCGGTCATATTCATACTTATAGGTGTTGGCGGGTTCGTCCTTGAGCGACCACTCGCCGTCGCCGCTGTCAAGGAACAGCATCACGCCCAGTGCGTCACAGGCCTTGATGGTCTCGACAAACGGGGGTTGGTGGCCAACGCGCAGCACGTTGCCGCCGCAGTCGGCGATGCGCTTGATTTCCTCCCACTGGAACGATGCCGGTACTGCCGACCCCAGGGCGGGGTAGATGTTGCGGTTGCCGAAACCGCGCAGTAGGCACAGGTCACCGTTGACAAAACAGTGGTCATTATCCCATGTGATGGTACGAATCCCGAAAGGCTCTTCACGGGTGTCGGTCACTTTGCCGTCGACCAGCACCTGCTCGCTGACGGTATAGAGGTACGGAGTGCCCTTTCCGCCAACGGGATACCATAGGATGGGGTTGTTGAGGGTTTGCGTGCGGTCAAAGGTGCATCCCTTGCCGGCTGGTGCCACCTGACGCTGCTCGGTTTGCAGCACGGTTTTGCCGTTGGCGTCCAGCAGACGGGTGCGAAGGGTGATGCTTGCCTGCTTGTCACGGGTGTTCTCGACGCGGGTGACAAAGCGCAGCACTGCACGGTGGCTGTCGGCGCTGACTGTGCCGTAGTACGTGCCCCACTGGCTGGTGGGCGAGTAGTGGTTCTCGGGGATATAGACATCACCCTTTATGTGCATGACCACAGGTGCCACAATGCCGCCCATAGCCTGGCCGAAACCCTCGTTCTCGCCAAAGTTGGGCCACTCAAAGAATGTTCCTTTTTTGTTTGACACGTTGACTGCCAACAGGTTGTCCTCACCATACTTGACATAGGGGGTGACATCGACCGTGAATGGCAGGAAACTGCCGACATGGGTCACCGTGCCGGGTTGTTTCACCTGTGTGATGCCTTCAATGGCATGTCCGTTAAAATATACGGTGGTGCCGATGTTGACACTTTGGAATTCAATGAAAACGCGTTTGCCGCGGTATTTCTTGTCAATCTTCAGGTGCTTGCGGTACCAGACTTCGCCGCGGTGGCAGCGCTCGCCGGTGGTGCCGTTCAGGAACGAGTCATGCTCGTTAAAGCAGTGGGGCACACCCACGGTCTGCCAGTTGCTGTCGTCATAGTCCATGAGTGCCATGTCGGGCATGAGCGTGTAGTCCACGCGCGGCATTACCTCGATTGTGGCCTGATGATTGTCAATCTTGTGCCGGTCATTATCCTGACACTCGCTGATGTGGAGTTTTACAAAGCGCCATTTGCCGTTGACCGGCACAGTGACCGATGTGCTGCCCGTGACCTTTGTCAGGCCCACGGTGCTGCCGATGGATGAGATGTCATTGACCAGGTTGACTTGGCATTTCATCTCACGGTCGGGTTTCTGCATCGTTGTCCAGTTGGTGCCGTCGTTGCTCACTTCCAGTTTCAGGTAAGCCCATTGCACCTTATCGCCGTCAAAAGTCGCCTTGACCTCGCTGATGTCGCAGCCGTTGCCAAGTCCGAACTGTGCCGAGCCGTTGTCGGTTTTGGCTGTGGCGACTGCCGTCGAACGGTCAATCATCGAGAACTGCCACTTTGTGCCGTCAAGGCGCAGGTCAATGGCGCTTGCCGCCAGCGATGCTGTTGCAAGCCATATTAGGATTAATGCTCGGCCTGACTTCATAATCGGTTAGGGAATAAACACTTTAACGGTGCGTGAAGCGTTTTCGCTCTTGGCACTGACGATGTATGCGCCCTGGTCCATGGCAATGGTGCCGCTGCCGTTGGCGGTTATCTGCGAGACTATGCCGCCAATGGCGTTGTAAACCGAGATTGTGCCGCTTGCCGGCAGGTTGTATTCGAGCGAACCGCCGTTGACGTTCAGGATGATGTCGCTGTTTGTGTCAAGGTCATTGACTGCGCTGCTGCTGAATGAGCAAGTCGCTGTGGTCCAAAGACTGCCGCGGTTACCGTTGTCGATGGCCTGAACACCCCACTCATACTCTCCGTCGCCGGGGATTGCAATGGTGCGTGAGCAGATGCGCATGGCGGCATCGGTGTTGTCAACCTTGATGAAACCGGTAGTGGTGTCGGCAGGGACGAGCATCATAGTGTTGTTGCTGCCTTTCTCCTTGATGTAGAAGTTGTAGCGCATTGCTGCCGTGGGGGTGCAGTCGTCATCGGCTGCAGTCCAGGTGAATGTGGCTTTGCCGTTGGTCAAATCGGTGCTCATTGCAAGACCTGCAGGAGCATTGGGAGCCTGGTTGGCGGCAACGCCCTTGCTGGCGCTGTTGTTGCGGAAGAGTTCTGAGAGGCATCCGCTGCTGCAACCGCCGTTACACCATCCCGAGAGCCATGCGTCAAGGTAACCGTCGTTGTCAAAGTCAATCAGACGCTGGTTGCCGTGGGTGACGCGGCTGAAGTGGCCGAGTTTACCAAACTGGTCTTTATAGTGCGCTCCGTTGACCTCAAATTGGAAGTCGCCCTGGTTGGCATAGAGCACGGTGGTGTGCTCGTGTGTCTGGCCGTGGCCGCCAACAAGCATGTCGGCAAGACCGTCCTGGTTGACGTCGCCAATCGAAATATATGAACCGTCGATAGGCTCGAGGTTGGGCGACTCAATGCGGGTGAATTTGCGGTTGCCCTCGTTGCGGACTACGAATAACTGTTTGGACTCTCCGTCAATGTGCACTCCCGCCAGCACCAGGTCGGCAAGACCATCGTTGTTGAGGTCACCAACTGCGCTTCCGCCTTTTGATACCGACAGCAGCGCGGGGGTGTCCTCGCTGAAGGTGCCGTCACCGTTGTTCCAGTAGATGTGGATCTCGCTGTCGCGGCTATATCCATATCCGGTGGTGAACAGGTCGAGCAGTCCGTCGTTGTCGAGGTCGGTCAGGATGACGCTGCCGTCGTTCAGTCCGGCAAACTCCTTCTTGCCGTCGACGGGCAGTTCAACGCGTTCAAAACCTTTGCCCTTGTTGTTGTGGTAGAGGTAGCAGCAGCGCAGGGCTTCGAGTGGGTCTTCGGTGGCGAGGCGGTCGACACCGTTGAAACCGCACATCACGAAGTCGGTGTAACCGTCGTTGTCATAGTCGCCGGCGGCTACCCAGTTGTGGCCCTTACCACCGGTTTTGCCGTTGAACAGAGGGGTGATGCCGTGGTCGGTAACCTCGGTGAACGCCCCGTCACCATCATTGTGGTACAGGTGGCAAACGCATGCCGACAGGTTGGTGAACTCGTCATTCCACTGATAGTCATAATTGCTTAGTCCGGTCAGCAGCATGTCGAGCAGTCCGTCGTTGTCGTAGTCAATCCATAACGGGCACGAGAATGCCGTGCCTGCAAATGGTGACCAGGCAGTGCGGGTGAAGGTGCCGTTGCCGCTGTTGTGGTACAGGTTGCTTGCGATTGATGAATTGCTGACGTGAGTGTTGCGGTCGCTGTAGAACAGGTCCAGATAACCGTCGTTGTCATAGTCGCCCCATGACGCTCCGGTATAAAGGGCATGGTAGAACTCGCCTGCTGCACATCCACCTACCGCGCTCTGACGCGGAACGGCATTAGTGACTTTGGCAAATTTGATGCTGTTAACAGCTCCTGGGGTCTGTGCGCTGGCCGATGCAATGGCTGCCAGTGCGATACCTAAAGTGATGAACTTTTTCATATAGAATTTTTTTTGTTTTATTTTCGTTTTGTTGTTTATTTCAGTTTCCAACTGTCATACCAGTTGATGATTAACTCATCATTCTTGAACTCGATTGGCAACCATACATAGCGCGAGTCAATCAAGTCGTGTTTGTTCCAGCGGTCAAACATCATGATGAATGTGTCGTCTTTGCCCGCCACGGGGAGTACAAAGGTGCTCTGGCAGTAATATGTCTTTTTTGCATCCTTGCCGTGGCACGGGTTGCCCATTGTCTTGTATGGACCGGTAATGCTGTCGGCAACAGCCCACTCGGCCTCGTTGGGGTCCCATCCGGTGCATCCGCTCGAGATGATGTAGTATTTGCCGTTGCGCTTGAAGATTGCCGGTGCCTCCCGTGACTTGCCGATGAAGTTGCGGGTGTAGTAGCCGTCGGGGTGCAGGTAGTCGTCGGTGAGGCGCACGATGTGCAGGGTGCCGTTGCCCTCGCTCGAGCACAGCAGGTAGGCGCGTCCGTCATCGTCCTTGAAGAACGTCATGTCGCGACTCTCGTTGTTGTTGGGGCGTATGGACTCGATGTAGGAGAACGGTCCCGTTGGCGAGTCGGCGACTGCAACGCCGACACTGGCCTTGCGGTAGTTGGGGTTGTCTATGTGCATCCACATCACGAATTTGCCGGTTGTCTCGTTGTAGACGACCTTGGGGCGCTCAATTACCATGGTAGGGTGTATGTCACTGTCGCTGAAGGTGGTGTCGGGTTTGAGAGCAACACCTTCAAATGTCCAGTTATACAAGTCCTTTGACGAGTAGCACGATACCCCTCCGGCCTCGGTGCGGTAGCATTCCCATCCAACGCCGGGTGAACGATAGGTGAAGGCCCCTTTGTACTCGCCGTACCAGTAGTAGGTGCCGTTGTGATAGAGCACGCAACCGCCGTGGGCGTTGATGTGGTTGCCGTTGTTGTCAAGCCATAACTGGCCGGGAGTGAACTCTGCTGCCATGCAGCACACGGTTGCCGCCAATGCGCAGAAAGTTGCTATTAATTTCATATATACGTTTTTTTTCATTCTTCTGATGTGGGTATGTTGCCTTGTCTAACTTGTCTTTCAAACTCCTTGGGTGTCATGTTGAATTGTTTCTGGAACAACTTGATGAAGTATGACGGTGAGTTGATGCCTACGATGTAGCATACTTCGCCGGTGCGGTAGTTGCCTTCGGCAATGAGTTTTGAGGCTTTCTTCAGACGGATAAGGCGAATGAAGTCGGTTGGTGACGAACCCGAGATTGCCTTGATTTTGCGGTGCAGGCTGCTGCGGCTGAGGCATGCCAGGTCGGCAAGCATCTCGACGCCGAAGTTGGGGTTGTCTATGTTGTTCTCGATAGCCTCGATAATCTTGTTCATCAGTTGCTCGTCGGCCTTGCTCATGCCCATGTTCTCTGACGGCACAAACGGTTTGCGCTTGAAGGCCTCGGTCTCGCGGCGCTTGTTGTCGAAGATGGCTGTCAGCTGGGCAATCAGGTATTTGAATGAGAACGGCTTCTCGATGTAGGCATCGGCACCGGTCTTCAGTCCCTTGACTTTGCTGTCGAGGTCGTTCTTGGCTGTGAGCAGCACGACGGGGATGTGGCTTAACTCGATGTCCTCCTTGATGTGTTGGCACAGTTCCAATCCGTCCATCTCGGGCATCATGATGTCTGAGATAACGATGTTTATGTTGTTTTCTTTCAATATCTCGAGCGCTTTGACACCGTTTGATGCAGTGACCACGTTGTAGTGCTGCCGCAGTTTGTCGGCCACAAAGTTGAGCAGTTCCTCGTTGTCGTCAACAAAGAGGACCGTCTTGTTCTGCTGCTCGATGTCCTCGTTGTCATAGTTGGTGTCGATAAACTCGGCGGTCTCGCTGTCCTCGGTCTGCTCCGATTTGTCAAAGTTAACCGATTTCAGGGTGAGGGTGAATGTGTTGAGTCCGTCAACGATGCTGTAAGCCAGTGAACCGTCGTTGAGTTCGGCAAGCGACTTGGCAAGATACAGACCGATGCCCGAACTTGACCCTATGTTGGCATTGTTCTGCACCTGGTAGAACGCGTCAAAAATCTTGGGCTGTTTTTCTTCGGGGATGGTGTCGCCGTCGTTAGAGATGGCAAAGACAGTGTTTGTCCCGTTCTTGGTTACGGTGATGCTAATCTCCTTTTGTCCATATCGTATAGCGTTGGAGAATAGGTTGTTGAATATCTTTATGAGGCTCTTGCGGTCGGCTCTGACATAGAGATCGCCCTCGGGGGCGGTGTAACTGATGGTCTTGCCGGCATTGTGTGCCGAGTCGGTAAACTTGCCCACCCAGTCGGTCAGCATTGCCCCGAGGTTGATTGTCACGGGATTGACATCCACGCTATTGCTGTCAACTTTTCTGAAATCGAGCAACTGGTTGATGAGGTCCATCAGTTCGTTGGTGTTGCGGTTCATCGTGTTGAGGTTGCGCTTGATGTCGGGGTCGGCGATGTCCATGTCCATCAGGCTCTCGAGAGGGCCGTTGATGAGGGTCACCGGGGTGCGGATCTCGTGTGCGATGCTGGTGAAGAAGTCTATCTTGTTGCGGTATAGTTCGCGCTCCTTCTCGTTCTCGAACAGGCGCTGTTTCTCGCGTGCCTTGCGAATGCCGATTAGGCGCAGTCTCCTGTATGTCCACCATCCCGCTGCTGCCAACAGGGGCAGATAAACGAGCCAAGCCCAGATGCTGTTCCACCAGGGCTGGTGAATGGTGACGGTGATGGTCGTTTCTTTGTCGTTCCACACGCCGTCGCTGTTGCTGCCCTTGACATGGAAGATGTATTTGCCCGGCGACAGGTTGGCGTAGGTGACACTGTGGCTCTCGGTCGTGGTGGTCCATTCGTCGCTGACACCTTCCATCATGTAGGAGTAGCTGTTGGCCTCGGGCATGGCATAACTCAGCGCGGCAAATTCAAAGCTGATGCTTGACTGATCGTGGCTGAGCGATACTTTCTTGGTGTGGACGATGCTCTGTGCCAGCGGGGTGTCTTCGTCTTGTGGCGTTATTTCGCGCCCGTTGATAATCATTTTGGTGATGTAAACGGGTGGTACATAGTGGTTGAGACGGTTGTCGTTGGGGTTGAATGAGATAAGACCCTCGCTGCACCCGAAGTAGAATATGCCACTTGATGCGCTGAGGGCCGATTTGTAGTTGAACTGGTTGCTGGGCAGACCGTTATCGGTGGTGAACACCTTGCATTTACCGTCTTTGGGGTTGAATTTCACCAGACCGTCATCGGTGCCGAACCACAAATAACCGTTTTTGTCCTCAAGAATTTTGTAGGCTGTTTCGCCGGGCAACCCCTGACTCTTGCTGTAGGTGGTGAACTTGTTGCTTTCCTTGTCGAAACAGCAGACACCGCCACGGTCGGTCGAGAACCATATCTTGCCGTTGGTGGCCTGCATCACTCCGCTGACCGAGTTGCTGCTCAGGCTGGTGGTGTCGTTGTCCTTGTGGGTATAGTGTACGGTCTTGCCGCTCGTCGGGTTGTGGCGGAACACGCCGCGCCCCATGGTGGCAATCCATATCTCATGTTCGTCGTCCTCGATGATGTCATAGATGTAGTTGTCCTCGAACTGGGGCAGTTTGGTGAAACTGTCCGAGCCGTTGTACTTGACATATACACACCAGCCGTTGCCAATCCATACGTTGCCGCGCGAGTCAAGGCACATGGCATAGACGCTGGGTTCGTTAAGACCGATTTGCTCACCGCTGAGGTGGGTTTTGCCGCCGCCAATGATGTCTATGCCGTTCTTGAAGTACCCAATCCATACTTTATTGTCAAAAACCTTGAGCGACAGTGTGTTGTTGCTGAAGAGGTTGCCAAGGTGGTTGAACGTGCCGGTGTGGGGGTTGAACACATCCACGCCGGCGTTGTCGGTGCCAATCCAGATGTTTCCGTCCTTGTCCTCGCCCAGTTCGCGCACGCGACGGCTTGTGATGCTCTGGTCGGTGCTCAGCGGCACATATCTCATGAACTGCATGCCGGTGCGTGGCAGATAGTTGATTCCGTCCATGTTGGTACCCACCCAGATGCCGTTCTCGCGGTCACGGTAGATGCGTCCAATCTGGTTATCGTTCAGCGAGTATCCGCACATCGGGTCGTGGAAGATGTGCTCGGTTTGTCCGGTTGTCCCGTTGACAATGTAAACACCGTCTTGGGTGCCCACCCACAGCATGCCGTCATAGCACTTGACATCGCGGATGATTTTGTAGTGCACGTCGGGGGCGTTGACGTCGCTCACGGTGTTGGTGCGCTTGTTGAGTTTGCGCAGTTTGCCGTCGTGGATACCCAGAATCAGGTAGTCGCCAAAGTCGCACATGCGGTAGATGTTCTCGTCGCGGGTGCTGCTGGCATTGCCGTTGTCGCCCAGGTATTGCTCAAAACGGTTGTTACTGCGGTTATAGAGCCATACGCCGTTGCGGTCGGTGCCCACCCACAGCTTGCCGCTCTTGTCGATGACCATGCACTGCGGACTGCCGTAGTCGGGGCGCATCTGTTGGCCCAGTTGATACTGGACCAGAGAATTTTTAGACTTGTTGTAGCAGAACAGTCCCTGGTTTGGGACGCTAATCCAGATGTTGCCCTGCTGGTCTTCCTCGATTTGTGCCACCCAGTCGGTCATGGTCACGCCCTTGGCTGTCTTTTGGCCCAGGAACGAGAACGACTCCTGCATCGGGTCATAGATGAACACGCCTTTGTCGGTACCCACCCACAGGTGACGCTCCTTGTCCTCATAGAGCGACGAGATGTTGTTGTTGCTGTGGCCGGTCTTGTAGTCGATGACGTCCACCACTTTCATCCTGATGCCGTCATAGCGGTTCAGCTTGTTGCGGGTGCCAAACCACATGAAGCCGTACGAGTCCTGGATGATGGCCTTGACGTCACACTGCGACAGACCGTTGTCGTGGTTGATATGGCGGAAGTAGTATTTGTATGGATAGTTCTGTGCCATGGCAGTTGCCACACACAGGACGGTTAACATTATTGCAAAAATTCTTTTCATGTTGGTGGTCTTGTACGGTGTTGCGCCGTCGACTGGTTCAACACACTTATTTCCAATTACAAAATTACAATGTAATTTGCTACGGGTATGGTCATATTATTCCAAAAAATAGCAGAAATGTGTATTTTCATGGCCACGGGTTTGGTATTAAGGGGCATCAAAGGGGCTGACGAGGGCAACGGGGGGATATGCAACCTGTGTGGTACAGGTGCTGTGTGTCACGCTATTTGGTGTAAAAGGTGATCCAGTTTGTGGTGTAAATCATGCGTTGCTGATGTATCAGATGCGATTTGCCGCTGCTGTCGCGCCACCACGAGTAGTTCCATCCCGGGCCCATGTCGAGATACAGGGCCTCGGTGACTCCCTCGCTGAGCAGTTTGTTGATGAAATCGCCGAAACCCGATACGCCCTTGGTGTCGATGATGCAGACTTTGCCGTTCAGCTCACACAGGGCGCGGAACTCGTTTTTGTTCGAGTCTTTCCTTATTGTAGGCACTCGTTTGCCTTTGTGTATCATCATTTCCTGGCCAAACCCCATCCCGCCGTTCTGGGCAGCGATGTCGAGGTCGGCACTGTAGTTTTTGTATAGGAACTTGTAAGTGCCTTTGTAGTAGATGAACGCGCCTGTATTCCTTTTGCATCCCGACCCTTTGTAGCGGGTCCCCGAGCTGACGTGGTCGCCCAGGATGTTTGAGTGTTTGAACACCTTGAGATATTCGCCCGTGAAGGCTGCCTCGCCACAGAATATGACGTTTTTGTCTGCCTGCGACGGCATGGTGCCGCACACGAGGTCGATATTGGAGTATGATGGGTGATAGATAATCAAACCGTTGCGCTCCTCCCGCTTGGTGCCCTCGGCCATAATTGTTCCGGCGGTGTCCCCATCTTCGTTTGGCTGTTTGTCGTGGTTGCATGAGGCAAAGCCCGTTACATATGTTATCAGGAGTAATAACGTTGTGACATAGGTGTTTACTGGAATTCTTTTCATTGTTGGCTGGTGTTTGGTTACTGGTATTGCAAAGTTAGGCATTATATTTGAAATACAAAATAATTTCCCTGAAATATTGTCGTGTTCGAGACCGCTGACACTCCCACCATGCCACACCACGCTGCGACCCCATCGCCTACAGCCCCCCCCAGTTGGTTTTTTAGCTAAAAAACATAAGGCATAAAGAGCGCTTTGCTTTTCAGTGCGCTAAAGCTTTCCAGAACGCCTGACGGCTTTTCAGAACGGCTTCGCCTTTTCGGATTGGACAGATTTTTGACTAAAAATCACAAAAGGAACATAAGGCTGACGCAGCGGGATGAATAAGAAAAATGGATGCTCGTAACACCCTCATACAAAAAACACCCCCACTCTCGTTGTTAAGAGCAGGGGCACCGTATTCTATGTAACGCCCTCATAGTTAGCCCTTCCCTGAAGGTTTCTGTCCCCCGATTAACGGGGGAACCGAAGGGGGTAGGGTTGGGAGAGGCTGCAGGGTTTGGAAGAGGCTTCCCGAGTCATCGTAACGCTCTCACTGATAGCCCCTCTCTACTGGAGAGGGGTTGGGGTGAGGCTGCAGGGTTGGGGTGAGGCTGCAGGGTTGAGAGAGGCTTCACTTCACCACCACTTTCTTTCCCTCATGGATGTAGATGCCAGGGGCGTCCTCGGGGTGCTTCACCGGCTGGCCCATCAGGTTGTAGTAGCTGTCGTCGGTGGGTTTGGTAACTGTCACGTCGTTGACGGCACTGGGCAGGTTACCGAATACATCCTGATATAATGTCCTATCAAGGTATTCAAAATCGCCTTGCGGATTCTTCATATATATCATTCGATAGGGGGATCCTGCTCTAATCCAACTTCCGACCAGAGCACGACTGAATACCATGCCATAGTAATTACCGTACAAACCTACTCCCTCGGTCACCTTGTAGCATGAATACTCGCCATTGAGTTGATAGCAATTTCTATTGACAAGCACGTTGTCATCTGCTGAAAGTGTTGCATAGGAGTCCACTTTTGAGGTGTCAAATCCATAGAGTGCATGCAGTTCCCTTACATACTCGTCCAAGTCATTGAAGTCGTACATCAAGTACTCGACATTGCCGTCTGACAAGGTATCAACAGGTATGCCACCATGTCGAAAAACTACCGATAACTCAACTGAATACACTTTTTTATCCTCTTCACGGACGAGGCAACTGACTGTTTTTGCGGTTTTAGGGTTGGCATACAGTATTTTATATGTTCTACCATAGGCAATAGTGTCACCTTCAATGGAGAAGACGAGCAAATGCTTGTCATAATTACCATTGCTACCATTTGTGTAGCACCACTCGCTACCCTCGCGCACTAGTGGGATGTAGTCGTCACTCTGGGCATAGGTTGCCACAGTGCCCAGCAGCATTGCTGCTAAAAATAAAATCTTTTTCATAATACAGTAAAATTAAAAAAAATAGATTGATAGTTATTGTTGTCGGGTGCAAAGTTATAGAAGAACAATAATACCCTCCAAATTTTTAGGGGCAAAAAAATCACATATAAATAGTTGATATAAAGTGAGTTGAAAAAAATATTTTCACTGCACCCGAAAAAAATATATACCCTACCTACCGAAACCGGTAATTTCAGTCATGATTTATGGGGTAAATGAGCACTTCCTCGATATTGTGTCCCTCGCCAAGCACTTTTTTCACGATTTTCTGCTTTGCGTTGGATACAGACTGTGCGCTTTCATAGTTCATCAGTTTTTGTATAACGGCATTAGGCATCCCAAGTGAGTGCAGACAGAGCACTTTGACCTCTGATGGAGAAAGCGATATATTGTCATTAGCGATTTTGTTGAGCAAACCTGCTCTTGTTTCGTTGGTTATATATTCCAACTCGGTCCAGAAGGCAGGTTCCATCTCAACCTGTCCCGAACGTTTTCGTGTGATTTTTGCAATTATGGTGTCAATGCATTGTACTATTTTTCCCTGGAAGGCCAACTGCTGCCTGGACATGTCGTCACTTGCCTGCTCGCGCTGGCGTTCAAGTTGTTCGACAGCTTTGTCAATCTGTTCATTCAGCCGTTCAATCTCTTCGCGTCGAGCTCGGGCAACGGCCTTGAGCTTCCTTGCCCTGACAAAGACAATGGTCAGAAGCAGTGCAATCGCGACAAATGCCGCAATGATCCACATCTGCCTGTACCGATCGTTATGTTCTTTGGTCTCGACATCCATGGCAAGTTCGGTTTGTGCCATTATTCTGCCCATGTGGCTGAAAGTTATCGAGTCACCGATGGCATAGCACCGGCTAACTTGCTCGCTAATGGCTTTGTAGTCCTTGCTATTGGCATTCACGATTCCATCGCACTGCAGATACTGCAGGCTGTCGATGGGGCTCTGCGGCGTCGGCATCATGTCAAAGTAAATCCGGGCAGAGTCGTTCTTGCCAAGCTGTGCGAGAGCCAGACTTGCAAAGTAGAAGGCACTATATTCATCGATGTAGTCAACCCCCTTTGAGATAGTCTCCTTCATGATGTCTGCCGAGGCTCGGTAGTCATTGCGGCAGACAAACTCATAGGTGGCGAGGTCAAACCTCCCGATATAGAACAGGCTGCTGTCCTTGGCGGCATGTGCCATGTCTATACATTTATTAATATAGTAATAGGCACTGTCGCTGTCAAAAGTGGTGTAGGTCTCTCCAAGTACCCTGCAGATTTCCATGACAAAACTGTCATCTCCTAGCTTGTTGTAAATTCTGAGTGCCTTCTTCAGATGGGAAACTGCATGTTGGTTCTCGGAATAAATGGCATATAGTTCGGCAATTCTGAAGTGTATGTACCCCTGGTGGAAGCGGTCGGAGGCTGGGCAGCGCTGCAGGGCGAGCTTGTAGTAGCGCATGGCGAGAGTGTCGTTGCCCAGCTCGGTGGCGACGCAGCCGCGGTACAGCAGCGAGCGCATGCGCTTGTCGGGGTCGGCGCCGGCGCGGTCATAGTGCTCGAGGGCGATGCTGATTG
>JAGHSV010000067.1 GCA_018065665.1 Candidatus Sodaliphilus aphodohippi | reverse complement strand
CAAGACCGTTGCATCCGTCAGCTACTACAACCTGCTGGGCATGAAGGTTGCCAAGCCCGAGCCCGGCCAGGTGACCATCGTCTAGAAACAGTACACCGCCGGCACGATGACAACAGCCAAGGTGAAGTTCTGATAACAGACAACAGACAATACCCGAAGTGGTGGCCAACACGGTCACCACTTTTTCATGCCAAGAGGGGCAGGGTTTTGACTATAAATTACAAAATATTGCTGTCCGGTAAACTTTTGAGAGATTCAAGTAAATATCAGATTGTCAATGCGTCTATTCCATCAATGCTAAAAGGGGCTTACTTTATTTAATAGACTAATGTAAAGCACTGAAAGTGCGATATGTGAGCCGATAGGCGCAACTGAAACCGAGCGTAGCGAGTTCGGCAGAGTGAGCAGCGGTAAGTCAGCGAAGCCGGTGCCGCGAACAGCGAACCTCTGCCAACTGCCCCGGGGTTGAGCGAGCCTTGGGCGAGCGAGGCCTCGGATATGATGCTACACACTTAGGGCGGGCTGAAAGTCTGCGATTTACCCATCCTTGAGGTTGTTCTATTGCTGTTAGTGCATTATATGGCGTGTAAATCGCGGACTTCCAGCCCGCATTTGCTACGGATGTCACTTTCCGGGGCCTGCGCTCACTACCGTTCGCTTCGACCCCGGTTACAGTTGCGCTGCGCTCACACTTCGCACTTTCAGTGCTTTATGCCTATCGGCATTTACTAAGTCACTCCACAGTCTTGCACCATGAATTCATGGTACAGCATCTTTCAGCATCGAAGATGCAGCGGGCTCGCAGAGCCAGCGAGTTTATGGAACCGAGCGTAGCGAGTTCGGCAGAGTGAGCAGCGGTATGTCGGCGAAGGGCCGGTGCCGCGACCAGCGAACCTCTGCCAACTGCCACCCCCACCGACAGAGGAGGTGGGGGTAACTATGACTCTCCTCAACATGCGGCTGGAGGCCGCCACCTTGCGATGCCACAATGCCGGAAACGAGGTAGCGGCTTCCAGCCGCAATGTTTGTTGGAGGCTTGCATCCCGTCCCTTCGCTGACGCTCAGGAACGGGTTATCTGCAGAGCCATCAAGGCTCTGCGTACAGGACTCCGCCCCTCCTTAGTTACTTGATATGGCAAGTCACCAAGGTGTGATCACTTCTCTTGTTTACAGGGACAAATTGTATATTGTTGCCAAATAAAATGGCACACTCACCCCGAGAGGTTGAGTGTGCCACCCAATATTAATTAAACCTATGAATTATTTAACGAACTTGTGACCGTTCTGGATATAGATTTTACCAGACTCGAGGTTGGTCACCTTGCGGCCCATGATGTCATAGATGGGACCGTTGTTCTTCTGACCGAGAACGATGTCCTTTACAGCCGATTGTGTTCCTTCACCGGCAACAAAGACAACCTCAGCCATCTCGCCCCACTCGCCCTTGGCGTTAACACCAATGGCAACTGCGTGATAGGTTGTGCCCTTAACAACATTCCAGCGGTCGTTGTCGGTTGAATAGAATGTGTACTGGGGCTGGCCTTCAGAGTCCTTGAGGATTTGTTTTACACCCTCGGCACCACCTGCCTCGTTATAACCGGCATCAGTGATGATGAAGTCAAAGAAATGGGCTGTCTGATCGTTGGGCTCAAACTTAACCCACTGATAAGACTGCAATACGCCGTTAACGTCCTCTTCCTCGCCATACTCGCCGATGGTGATGTTGATTACCGATGCTTCTTCACCGCCTTGGGCAGCAGTGGTCACCTTGTAGCACTGGGGCTCCATCTTTGTGCCGTCGGCATCGAGCGACTGAATCCAGATGTCATAGGTATTTGCAGGAGCAAGGTTGTCCCATGTCTTTGTTGTAGTACCTTCATTCTTGAACCCCCATGCCATGATCATGTCGCCATAATCCTGGAATCCCATGAACATGCTCCACATCGCGAACTGTGACTCAAGCGAGCCTTCGTCAAACAGGCAAACATAATAGGAAGCCACATCATTGCCGGGAGCGAATGACAGTGTTACTGAACTCGGGGTGATTTCATCCTCGGTAACAGTTACCTGAGCGCTGGTGCACAATGCTACAAGTGCAAGAGCGATAGTTAAGTAGATTTGTTTCATTGTAAAAAGTTTTTTAATTGATTAATAAAATAGTTTGTATGATTTTTGAATCTCAATCTTAAGAATTGTATCTTCAAATGCAAATTTACCAATAAATACAATGATATGCAAGAAATTTGGAAAAAATTACAAAAAAATGACGCACCCCATTTTCAGGGATGCGCCATCGCCCCGCTTAACGTGGGGATATGTCCTTTATCGGGTTTACATTGATGTTCCGCCCATGCCAGACTGCTGTGTCTGGTCGTTGCCGGCCTTGCTGCCGCCAACCACGTCATCGTTATTGATGGTTGCGTTGGTCTTCTTGACTTTGGCCTTGAGCGAACCGAAACGGTAGCTGACATTCAGCATGGCACCGCGCATGATAAACTTCATTGACGATGTGCCGGTGTAGTCACCGCGCGTGATGTATGTCGTCATCGAGTTGAACTTGTGGTTAAAGAAGTTGCTTGCCCTCAGGCTGACAGTGAGGCGGTCCTCCTTCAGGAACGAACGCTGCAACGACATGGTATAGAACCACATCCCATTACGATGGCCATACAAACCGTCAATCATGCCGCTGTTCTCTCCAACGCCTGCTGTCATCGTGAGTTTCCAAGGCAGTTTCTGAGTCAACTGGGTGTACATGAACGAAGACCAGTGTTCGTTGGTCAGTTCAAGGACATCGCTGCGGTTGTGATTGTGACCTACATTGGCATTGAGCATCCAGCTGGTTGTTGCGCCAATCTGCCACTGTGCAAATCCGTTGACCCCGATGCGGCGACTCTTGAGCGTATTCTCGAATGTCGATGTCATCTTGCCATCCAGGAGGTATTGCACGCCAATAATCTGGTTATTGCTGAACGAGAGGTCGGGAGCAATGCTGTATGTAAGTTTGGCGCCGAGGTGCAGATAGGTGAACGCCAATTTATAAATATGTGCACTGGCAAGCATCGGATTACCAAAACTGAGCGTGGTCGGTGTTGACTGGATGGCAGGGTTCAGGTAGGTGATGCCCGGACGCTCGATGCTGGTCGAGAAACTCAGTTTGTAACTGTTTGCCCACGACGGTTTGTACTCAACCGACAGGTCGGGAACCCAGTCATTGAGGTTGCGGTGGAAGTTCTCGGCGCTTCCGTCGGGGTACTTGCCGCTGAGGTGACTGAACTCATAGCGCAACCCGGCGCGGCCGGTCCATTTGTCACGGCTGTAGGTGTAGTTAACATAGGCAGCGGCGACCTGGGTGGTGTGGTCAAAGAGAGTGGTCATGTCCAACTCGGGGCAGCCGTCGTAGTTGTTGGTGTTGTCGCTCTTGTTGAGACGGTTAATATACTTTGCAACGGTCTCGAGTATGTGGTAG
>JAGHSV010000206.1 GCA_018065665.1 Candidatus Sodaliphilus aphodohippi | reverse complement strand
ACTTATGGGACGCTCATGGCCCAAGCCATCATGGGACCATGTTAACGATCAGCACGCAAATACCACAGTTAACACAGAACTGATAGCTTCAGTTACTTGCTACCGTTTTACAAGCAAAAATGACACCACCCAGAGCATTGTATTGCCTCGTGTTGGATATAAGCAAAACAAATCCACAACATCTGGTACAGCATATTATATGACTCTAAACTTGTCCACTACCAACAACGGTATGGTTCCCGTTCTGCGTGTAAAGGCAACCGGTGACCCCGATGTTTACACTAGCGCATTCCGCTACTACGGCATGTATGTTCGCGGCGTTTGCAAACCCTCGCCCGTTACTGCTGTTACCGACATCAAGACAACTGTTGACAACCCCAATGCTCCCGTCTATGACCTGAGCGGTCGCGTTGTCAAGGGAGAACTCTCACAGGGCATCTACATCAAGAACGGCAAGAAGTTTATCGTTCGCTGATTAGACCAAAATAGATGAAAAATATGGGCTGACGCACTTTGCGCCAGCCCATATTTTGCTGTATAGTTTTTTTCGTTTTCAAGAGTCCGAATATCTGGCGGGATTTTCTCCCTGTCGGTGAGGGGATTAATACATCTGCCAGGATGTTGAGATGACCTCAAACTCGGTGCGGCGGTTGACTTGGTCGGCCGCTGCACGGTCCTCGTCGCTCAGCCCTTTGACAAATTCCTCGTTGAGCACATCGCCCTCTTTGAACTGGGGGTACTGGCTGGCAATACGCTTGGTGACGGTCTTGGGCCGTGTCTTTCCGTAACCGTGTGCCACAAGGCGGTCGGCCTTGATGCCGTGCGCGATGAGGTAGTCCACCACGCTCTTGGCGCGGCGTTGCGACAGGTCGTTGTTGAATTTGTCGCTGCCGACGCGGTCGGTGTGGGCTGCCATCTCAATCTTAATGTTGGGGTTGTCCTTCATCACCTGCACCATCTCGTCGAGTGCCTCCTTGGACTCGGGGCGCAGTGTGGCCTTGTTATAGTCATAGAATATGTGTTCGATTACCTGTGGTTTGTTGATTGCCGCCAACACAAAGTCGACATTGTACTCGGCATCGGCCTCCTCGGGGTCACTGGCGAACTCCTGCTTGCCGTTGAGGTAGCCTTTGGCTCCCGCCATCATCACATAACTGACGCCACGCTGCAGGTCAAAACGGAACGATCCGTCGGGCTTGCCTGCCGCCTTCTGGTTGCTGCCGTCGCTGCCGACGATACGTATGATGGCGTTGGGCACCGGTTCGTCGTCCTTGTCGAGGATATAGCCGCTAATCCATATCTTGAGGTCGGGTTTCTCAAAACTGAAGATGTGGTCATAGCCGCGGGCATCGCCGCGGTTGCTCGAGAAGTATCCGCTCTCGCCCTTGCCGTAGGTGATGCCAAAGTCGTCCCATGCCGAGTTCATTGGCGAACCCATGTTCTCGATAAACCATTTGCCCGATGGCTGCAGAGTGGCGCGGTACAGGTCCAGCCCGCCCATGCCCGGATGGCCGTTGCTCGAGAAGTACAGCAGGCTGTCGGTGCGGCAGTAGGGGAATCGCTCGTCGCCCGGGGTGTTGATTTGGTCGCCCAGGTTCTCGAGGGTACCGTGCTTGTCGGCTATATTGATGCGCCACAGGTCCTTGCCGCCTTGTCCGCCCGGCATGTCGCTCGAGAAGTAGAGCCACTTGCCGTCGGCACTGACTGCCGGGTCGCAGTAGGCGCTCAGGGTGTCGGCTGTGATTTCAAATTTGACCGGTGCGCTCCACTTTGCCTCGCTGCGCTGTGAAGTGTAGATTTCAATCGAACTGGGGGCGTCTTTGCGAACGGCTTTTGCCAGGTACATGGTGCTGCCGTCGGGCGAGAATGCGGTGATGCCTTCGTCTTGGTCGGTGTTCAGTTCACCGCCGGCGGGTTCGGGGCGTGTCCACTTGCCCTTGTCGTCCATTTTGCTGAAGAACACGTCGCTGTTCTTGGTGCCGGTGATTTCGCTCTTGGCTTCGCCCATGGCCTTCTCGGTTGATGATGTGAAGTACAGCTGGTCGGCGTTGACGTCAAGGAACATGGGGCAGAAGTCGGCACGGCGTGAGTTGAACAGTTTGGCGCTCTTGACGATGTATCGCGAACCCTCCTGTTTCCACTTGGGGCCCAGTTGGCATCCTCTGATGCCCTGTTGCGACAGGTAGTGTCCCGGCACTTTCTCGAGGAACTCGTTGTAGCGGTCGATGGCGTCCTTGTATTTTCCCTCATGGTGCAGGGCTTCGGCAAGGTAGAAGATGGCCATCGAGTCCTCATACTCATATCGGATTGCGTTCTGGAACGCGGCGGCGGCGCGTGAACTCTGGTTGAGCTGCCGGTGGCAAAGTCCCATCTGGAAGGCGACCTCGCCACGTAGCCAGCGGTCTTCCTTGTTCTTCAGTTTGTTGTATATCCTGTGGTAGATGTTGGCGGCTTTGTCATACTCACCGCGGTCGTATGCCTCGTCGGCATCTTTCATCTTTGCTGTCTTGCAACCCGTGGCCATCAACATGGTGGCCCCGACGAGCAGGCAGACAAGTATGTAGGTCAAATGCTTCATTTGTTCTTGGCGTTATAGTAGTTATTATAACGCACGCGTACCCGCATTTATTGCATTACGGGTCTTTTTATGCTTGGTAGACTTGGAGAAGTTTGTCGATGTGCCCCTCTTCGCTGTGTCTGGCGCGGGCGCGGCTGGCGATGATGTTGTGGTCCCAGTTCATCACTAAAGCAGTGCTTATGGCACCTGCCAGGGCCTTGGTGTTGTCGTGGTTGTAGAGCAGTCCCGACTGCATGTCA
The DNA here is from genome assembly GCA_018065665.1 of Candidatus Sodaliphilus aphodohippi. Classification (GTDB taxonomy): domain Bacteria; phylum Bacteroidota; class Bacteroidia; order Bacteroidales; family Muribaculaceae; genus Sodaliphilus; species Sodaliphilus aphodohippi. Next base: position 12,674 of record JAGHSV010000206.1, on the reverse strand, counting down.
ATCAGCTCGGGTATGCCCCCGATGCGAGCCCCGATAACGGGTGTTCCGGCGCACAACGACTCGATGACGCCGAGCGGGTTGTTCTCATACCATCGTGACGGCAGCACCGATGCAGTTGCCCTCGACAGCAGGTCGTTGACGCCTTCGCTGTTCAGCTGCCCAAGGAACTCGATGTTTTTACATCCCGATGCCTGTTCGCGCAGTCGCTGCTCGTCGGGTCCGGTGCCGGCAATCTTGAGTGTGTATGGCAGCATTCTTGCCACCTCGATGAGGCCAGACACGCCTTTCTCGGCCGACAGACGCCCGACATAGCAGTAATATGGCTCGCGCCGGGTGATAACGTCGCCCCCGGCATTCACAAAGTTGCCGATGACGGTGAGTTTGGAGGCGTCAAAACCGTCCTTCTCCATCATCTTTGCCATGAAGCGGCTGGGGCAGATGAACGTGTCGGTGCACTGCTCGAGCGTGTTGCGGTTCCACCGCCGAGCCTCGGCCCAGCCTGCCAGGCTTGCCGCCATCGAGCCTTTCATGCACTTGTTCCTGACCACGTTCCACTTGTCGCCGCCGATACACTGCCCACACACCTGGTTGTCGGTGCTAAGGCATGAGTAGGCGGGGCAAACCAGTTTATAGTCATGCATGGTCCACACCACGCGGATGCCGCGGTCGTGGGCAACTCGTGCCACGACAGGCGACAGGTAGGAGTGGATGTTGTGAAGGTGGACAACGTCGGGCCCGAAATCGTCAAGCAGGCGGGCAAACGACTTTTTGACGCCGTCCATGCCCATGATGCGCCTGAAGGCCTTGACCTTGCTGTCGCCCATGTCACACTCGTCGGCAAAATAACTGCTGTAGTCCGACGGCTCGTTCAGCGGGTGCTGCATGGCATATACCGCCACATCGTGACCACGACGGCGCAGTGCATCAAGTGTGTTGAGCAACACGATGCAGTCACCGCCGCGACGATAGTAAAATTTGTTGACAAGCAGTATTTTCATGCCAAGAATGCTTCGTTATAGGGAATGGCCTTCTATCAATGGAATTTTAGGTTCCCTCCCTACTGGGGTGGGGCTATCTCACACGTTAAAGCGGAAGACAACGATGTCGCCGTCCTGGAAGACATATTCCTTGCCCTCGATGTGCATCTTGCCGGCTTCTTTCACGGCAGCCTCGCTGCCATAGTGGATATAGTCTTCATACTTGATGATCTCGGCACGGATAAAACCGCGTTCAAAGTCGGTGTGGATAACGCCGGCACACTGCGGGGCCTTGCTGCCGCGGCGGAATGTCCATGCGCGAACCTCGTCGGGTCCGGCAGTGAGGAACGTCTCGAGGTTCAGCAGGGCGTATGCTGCCTTGATCAGGCGGTTCACGCCGCTTTCCTTGAGTCCTATCTCGTCAAGGAACATCTGACGCTCCTCGGCAGTCTCGAGTTCGGCAATCTCGCTCTCGGTCTGTGCTGCAAGCACCAGAATCTGTGCGTCCTCGTCCTTCACGGCTTCGCGTACAGCCTCGACATAGGCGTTGCCGGTGGCTGCCGATGTGTCATCGACGTTGCATACATAGAGTACGGGCTTATTAGTCAGCAGGAACAGGTCATGGGCGATTTTCTCTTCCTCTTTGTTCTCCAGTTCTACGCTGCGGGCGTTCTTTCCTTGTTGCAGGGCTTCCTGATAACGCTTGAGCACCTCATATTGCGCCTTGGCGTCGCGGTCACCGCCTGTTTGGGCTTGCTTCTGCACCTTGGTGATGCGTGTCTCTACGCTCTCCAGGTCACGTAGTTGCAGTTCAAGGTCAATCACCTCCTTGTCGCGAACGGGGTCAACGGTGCCGTCAACATGGGTGATGTTGTCGTCGTCAAAACAGCGCAGCACGTGAATGATGGCGTCGGTCTCGCGGATGTTGGCCAGGAACTTGTTGCCGAGTCCCTCACCGCGCGAGGCTCCTTTGACCAGACCCGCGATGTCTACAATCTCGACAGTAGTGGGGATGACTCGCTTGGGGTTGCATATCTTTGCCAGAGCGTTGAGACGCTCGTCTGGTACGGTGATAACGCCAACATTGGGCTCAATCGTGCAGAACGGAAAGTTTGCCGACTGTGCCTTAGCGTTTGACAGACAGTTAAAAAGGGTACTCTTACCCACGTTGGGAAGTCCAACGATACCGCATTGCAATGCCATAATCTTTCTTTGTTTTTATTAATTTCTCTGCAAAGTTACTGCAAGCCGAGCGCAATACAAAATAAATGAGGCACGAAATTTATTTTTATTGCCGAGGCGCCGCGTAACTAAGGCGCCAGCTGCTCTTCGAAAAAAAACTCTTTTTATGGCGTCCTGTTTGCCAGTATGCGGTAAAATAGTTAAATTTGCACTGCAAATAACAAAAATAGTAAAAATATGAAAATCAAATCAGCAATTATCGCTCTTGCTGCCATTGCGTTGTCACTGAACTGTGCTGCCGTTGAGCGCTGGAGTGTAGAGAAAGCAAACGCGTGGTATGCCCAGTTGCCTTGGATGGCAGGCTGTGACTACATTCCCGCCACTGCAATTAACCAGATTGAGATGTGGAGCGAGTCGACCTATGACCGTGCTCAGATTGACCGTGAACTGGATTGGGCCCAGTCCCTCGGCTTTACCACCATGCGCGTTTACCTGAGCAGCGTCGTGTGGAACAAGGACTGTGAGGGTCTCAAGAACCGCATGGACGACTTCCTGGGCCGTTGCAGCAGTCGCGGCATCCGTCCGTTGTTCGTCTTCTTTGACGACTGCTGGAACGAGGAGTCATACTATGGCAAGCAGCCCGACCCCAAGCCCGGCGTACACAACTCGGGATGGGTCAAGGATCCGTCGATTTCGTTGCGTGCCGACACCGCATTGCTTTATCCCCAGTTGCGCGCCTATGTCAAGGACATCATCACCCGTTTTGCTAATGATGACCGCGTGCTCCTCTGGGACCTCTATAACGAACCCAACAGCAAGTTCGCCCTGCTGCTGCTCCCCAAGGTCTTTGGTTGGGCACGTGAGGCCAACCCCACGCAGCCGCTGACAGCCGGACTATGGGCCGACGCTCCAAAAATCAACAAGATACAAATCGACCTCAGCGACGTGATTTCCTATCACTGCTATGAGAACACCAAGTGGCACAAACACGTGATTGACACCCTCAGCCGCCACAACCGCCCGCTGATTTGCACCGAATACATGGCGCGCACCCACAAGAGCAAGTTCAAGAACATCATGCCACTGCTGAAGAAAAACAAGGTTGTCGCCATCAACTGGGGTTTTGTGGCAGGCAAGACCAACACTATCTTCTCGTGGGAAGAGAAAATGCCCGACAAGAAAGAACCGCCCGTATGGTTCCACGACATCCTGCGTCAGGACGGCACACCATTCGACCCCAAAGAAATCAAACTCATCAGGAAACTGACAGGCGCCGACAAGAAGTAGAGTCGCACCCACAGATAAATGGCAATCCCGACACCCACTCTAAGGTGCCGGGATTGCTGTACTTCGTTGGATGTTACTTTCCCGCAAGCGTCCTTCTATTCGGTTTCGTAACCAAGGTTGCGTATTGCCGTTTTGACTGTCTCGTCATCGACATTACCCTCGATGGTGGCAGTGCCTCGGGCGAGGTCCACCGTAACGCTCTCAACTCCGGGCAGTGCTGCCAGCCCTTTTTCGACGGCGGCCTTGCAGTGGACGCACATCATGCCTTTAACTTTATATTCTTTCATATTGTCTGGTTTTGTTGTATCGGTTTTCATCAGGCCGGTGTATCGCGCCGTAATGCCGGCGACAATCATCAGTGCGACAACCACGCTGCATGCATGGTTGAACCACAGCGGCAACCGGCTGCTGTGCCCCGATAGCGGTGGCATGGCACCGGTGAACACATCGGCCACAGAAGGTATAAGGTCGATGGCGAGCCCAAACCCCATCGCACCTGCTATGATGGCAACGAGATAGGCAGCGGTGGCGCGTCGGCCCATGGCATGGCTGACAACCAGCATCGACGCCACGTTAGCGGCAGGTCCGGCCATCAGCAGCACTAACGCACAGCCCGGTGACAAACCCTTGAGCATCAACGCGGCGGCAATCGGTATGGAACCTGTGGCGCAGATATACATCGGTACGGCTATGGCAAGCACAAGCACCATGTTCAGCAGGTGGTTGTCCATGCTTGATGTGAAAAAGTCATCGGGAACCAGCACCGTAATCAAGGCTGCGACCAGCAGACCCAGCAGCAGCCATCGGCCGATGCTCTGCATCATGTCCAACAGTCCGTAGCGTAGTGCCTGGCAGGTCTTTTGCCACAATGTGCGGCTCTCGTTCGTCTCGACCGTTGCATTGCCGTTACCGACAGCCGGAGCGTGTAGCAGTCCCCGTCGCTCGAGTGCCCCGGTCATGGTCCCGCCAGCAAGTGCCGTGATCAGGGCGGCAAGAGGGCGCAGCAGCGCAAATGGCAGTCCCATCATGCTGTAGGTGGCGGCGATGGAGTCCACACCGGTCTGCGGGGTGGCAATCAGGAATGAGGTCGATGCCGCGCACGATGCACCGTTGCGGCGCAGCGACACCGCCGTTGGCAACACGCCGCAGGAGCAGAGCGGCAACGGTATCCCAAGCAATGCAGCCAGTGCCACGGGACGCATACCCGTGCCCGACAGATAGCGCGAATAGAGTCGGGGAGGAACAAACGCATGGAGTACCCCTGCCACCAGAAATCCCAGCAGCAAATATGGCGACATGCTCTCGAGCATCGACAGCAGAGCACTAATGTATGGTTCCAAGTAGTTCATTCTGTCTGCAAAATTAGTGTTTTTTGCAAAATACTGCCAATAATATTTCGCAAAATACTCCAAAATACCTAAATTTGCATTGCAAATCAAAATAATGACAAATACAATATGAGAATCAAAGCAACTATTATTGCTCTTGCCGCCGTTGCACTGTCGCTGAACTGTGCCGCTGGCGAGCGCTGGAGCGTCGAGAAAGCAAACGCGTGGTACGACCAGCTGCCGTGGATGGCAGGCTGTGACTACATCCCCGCCACCGCCATCAACCAGATTGAGATGTGGAGTGCCGACACCTACGACCGTGCACAGATTGACCGTGAACTGGACTGGGCCCAGGAGATTGGTTTCACCACCCTGCGCGTTTACCTGAGCAGCGTTGTATGGAAGAATGACCCCGAGGGTCTCAAGAACCGCATGGACGACTTCCTGGGCCGTTGCAGCCGCCGCGGCATTCGCCCGTTGTTCGTCTTCTTTGACGACTGCTGGAACGAGGAGTCCTCCTACGGCAAACAGCCAGCTCCCAAACCCGGCGTACACAACTCGGGATGGGTCAAGGATCCCGCCATCTCGCTCCGTGCCGACACCACGACGTTATATCCCCAGATGCGCGCCTATGTCAAGGACATCCTTTCGCGTTTTGCCAACGACAACCGCATCCTGCTGTGGGACCTCTACAACGAACCCGGCAACGGCCGCAACGGCAAGTTCGCCCGTATGTTTGTCCCCAAGGTGTTTGAATGGGCTCGCGAGGTGACCACCTCACAGCCGCTGTCAATGGGCGTGTGGACCGATGCCGGTGTGCTCAATACTATGCAACTTGCGCTCAGCGATGTAGTTACCTATCATTGCTATTCCGATACCAAGTGGCACAAACAGGTGATTGACTCCCTCCGTGCCTATAACCGCCCGCTGATTTGTACCGAGTACATGGCGCGCACCCACAAGAGCAAGTTCAAGAACATCATGCCGTTGCTCAAGAAGAACAAGATTATCGCCATCAACTGGGGCTTTGTGGCCGGCAAGACCAACACCATCTTCTCGTGGGAGAAGGTGATGCCCGACGTCAAGGAGCCGCCCGTATGGTTCCACGACATCTTCCGTCAGGACGGCACACCATTCGATCCCAAGGAAATCAAACTCATCAAGAAACTGACAGGTGCCGACAAGAAGTAGAGTCGCACCCGCAGATAAATAGAAATCCCGGCACCTTAGAGTGGGTGCTGGGATTGTTGTACATTATTCGGTATGGCTCAGAAAACCGTCGTTATCCCCAGCCTTGTGACTTGGGACGCTTGCCTTTCTCGGGGGCTTTCACGTTGAGGCGGCGTTCCCAGCGCTGTCCCTTGGTGGTGACGATGACGATTGAGCCGTCCTTGACGGTGAGGCTCGCACACTGTGCGATATTTACCTTGGGGATGTTGAAGATGGCGCGCACGCGTCCGTTCTGATCCAGCATCTGGATGCCGGCGTTGGTCAGTACATACAGGCTGCCCACTGCGTCAAACGCCATGGGGCCGATTTCGAGTTGCGAGTTGTCATAGTTGTGCAGCCAGTAAAAACGTTGGCCGTACTGCAGTTTGCCACCTTTACCAATCACATACTGCCACAAGCAGTTGGTGCCCTTGTGGCGAACCACAGCCACAGTGCCGTCGGGATAGCGTGCCGCCACGCTGTCGGTGCTCAGGCGTGCTGCTGTGGTCTTTGACTCGACCCACTCGGTGGGGCCGTCCTCGGGCAGCAGCGGAGCCAGCATGTCGTTGCTGGTGTGTCCGGTTTTGATGGGGGCGGGGTAGTCGCGCCACATCCATTTCATCACGTCGGCAAAAATCTCGTTGGTGCGCTTCACACCGTGGTTGCAGTCGCTCCAGTCATAGCCGGTGTCGTAGCCCGCAAAGTCGAGCGCCGACGCCATGATGCGGTTGGCCTCGTACCAGTGCCCGAAGGTCCCGTTCCACACGTCGTTGGTTCCGTCCTGCAGGAATATCCTGAGTGGCTGCGGCTCGTGTTTGCGGACGATGGCCTGTAGGTCGTTGCCGCCGCGCATCGGGACAAAGGTGCCCACGCCGCAGAATACGCGTCTGAACAGGTCGGGACGGTGCCAGGCTGTCACAAACGAGCAGATGCCGCCGCTGCTCAGCCCGAACATCATGTGGTCGTTGCCGTCGTGCGACAGGCGGATGTGGCGGCCGTCGGGAGTCGTCAGACCCTCGATGACGGGCAGCACCTCGGTCTCGAGAAAGCGGCCGAAACGGTCGTCGGTCATGTCATACTCGTTGCTGCGGTTGTAGCGCAGTGCCTTGTCGTTCTCGTCCAGTATCATGCCGTGCTGCAGGAACACGCCGATGGTAACAGGCATCGCTCCGGCAGTGATCAGGCTGTCCATCACGGCCTGGGCATTGCACAATTCCCCGTCAAGTCCCAGGAACAGGCATGCAGGCTTATCGCCCGTATATTGCTCGGGCACATATACTTGATAGGGACGGATGGTGCCGGGATAGAACTTGGTTGACGTGATGGTGCCGTCCAGCGTCACGTGGCCGGCAGTTGCCGCAAACGCAGTCATCGCGATTGCCAGCAGTGAAAATAGTTTCTTTATCATTTCAGTTCGTTTTGTTTCTCAACTGCAAAGTTATGAAATATTTGCCGATTATCGTCACCCATTCCTTTTAAAAACTCTATCAAAGTGATGGCCTCTTAATAGGGTGACTTATAATTGGCTAATATACAGAGATGTGTGAGCTGTAAGATTGTGATTCCTTGCAATAATATTGTTCCCATAAAAAAGTGCGCCGGGGCAATCACTGCTGCAGCGCACTTCGTCACATTATTTTTTGTATTTTGTCTATTTTGGGCAAAATTAATACAATTTTTTTGGATTCACCCCCCCCATTTGTTAAATAGTGTTAATAACGTACACAATGTTGACGTTTCCTAAAAAAGGTTGACAGTATTAGAGCGGTTAAGTTTACAAGTTGATTAAAATCACTTGACTTGCAAAAAAAAATCTGAAAACATTGTCATATCACAAAAAAGCAGTAACTTTACACTCTAATGTATAGTTGATATATTTTTTATAGCAACATGATTGAACGGCATATAATTATCGACAGTGTTGACCCCGTGAGTTTTTACGGCGTAAACAACTGCAACATACAGTTGATTCGCAACTTGTTCCCTAAGTTGCGGATGGCGGCACGCGGCACTGTGATTACTGTGATTGGCGATGACGAGGAAACGGCAACCTTCGAGCAGAAAATCAAGGAGCTGGAGATGTATTGCGCCAAGTACAATACCCTCACCGAGGAGGTCATTATCGACACTATCAAGGGAACACCGCCCAAGGAACTGAAGATGGACGACGTGATTATCTATGGCGTCAACGGCAAACCCATCAGCGGCCGCACCCCCAACCAGCAGTTGCTAGTCAAGACTTTTGGCGAGAATGGCCTGACGTTTGCCCTGGGTCCTGCCGGAACCGGCAAGACCTATCTGGCTGTTGCCCTCGCCGTGCGGGCACTCAAAAACCGCGAGGTTCGCAAGATTATCCTCTCGCGTCCCGCTGTCGAGGCCGGCGAGAAACTGGGTTTCCTGCCAGGAGACATGAAGGAGAAGATTGACCCGTACCTGCAACCGCTCTATGACGCGCTCGAGGATATGATTCCCCAGACCAAGCTGCGCGAGTATATGGACACCGACGTCATCCAGATTGCGCCGTTGGCATTCATGCGCGGCCGCACCCTCAACGATGCCATCATCGTGCTCGACGAGGCGCAGAACACCACTACCCACCAGATTAAGATGTTCCTCACCCGACTGGGCATGGGCTCCAAGATGATTGTCACCGGCGACACCACCCAGATTGACCTGCCGCGTACGGTGACGTCGGGACTCATACACGCACTGCATGTGCTGGACGGCGTCAAGGGCATCGGCAAAGTCGAGTTTGTCAAGAAGGACATTGTGCGTCACCAGCTGGTGCAGCGCATTGTCGAGGCATACGAGAGACACAGTAAGGACGAGAACGAAAACGAAAAGAACGCCCCACCTGTCCGAATATCTTAACTGAAACGCTGCGTCAGCCTTATGTCCTTATGTTCTTTTAGTCCAAAAGACAAAGACTGGCACGGAACAAAAACGATAACAAACACTCTGCGTCAGCCTTATGTCCTTATGTTCTTTTAGTCAAAAAGACAAAGACTGGCACGGAACAAAAACGATAACAAATAAATAGACTAAAACAATGGCAAAAACTCTTGTTCACACCGATTTTAACTTTGACGGACAACGCAGTGTCTATCACGGCAAGGTCCGCGACATGTACAACATCAACGACGACATCCTGGTTATGGTAGCCACCGACCGTATCTCGGCTTTTGACGTGATTCTGCCCAAGGGCATTCCCGGCAAGGGTCAGGTTCTCAACCAGATTGCGGCAACTTTTCTCGACGCAACCGCCGACATCGTGCCCAACTGGAAACTTGCCACTCCCGACCCCATGGTCACCGTGGGACTCAAGTGCGAGGGCTTCCCTGTTGAGATGATCATTCGTGGCTACCTCACTGGCAGCGCATGGCGTGAGTATAAGAACGGCTGCCGCGAGCTGTGCGGCGTAAAACTGCCCGACGGCATGCGCGAGAACGAGCGATTCCCCGAGCCCATCATCACACCGACAACCAAGGCTGCCGAGGGTCACGACGAGAATATCTCGCGTGAGGAAATCATCGCCCAAGGACTGGTCAGCGCCGAGGACTATGCCATCGTCGAGGACTATACCCGCAAACTCTTTGCACGTGGTACCGAAATCGCTGCCAGCAAAGGGCTTATCCTTGTTGATACCAAGTATGAGTTTGGCAAGCGAGACGGCAAGGTGATGCTCATGGACGAAATCCACACTCCCGACTCCAGCCGCTACTTCTATGCCGACGGATTTGAGGAGCGCTTTGCCAAAGGCGAACCCCAGAAACAGCTCTCAAAGGAGTTCGTTCGCCAGTGGCTCATTGAGCATGACTTCATGGGCAAGGAAGGCCAACAGGTGCCTGAGATGACCGACGAGTACTGCAACAGCGTTTCGCAACGATACATTGAACTGTTTGAAGAAATTACCGGCACACGATTTGAGGCTGCCGACGACGAGGACCTGGCACAGCGCATCCAGCGCAACGTGACCAACTACCTTGCCACCAACAAGTAAATGGGCAACAAAGTTGAGAACATAAAACCCTATAACGAGAGCGAGGGCAAGACTAGGCAGGTGCGACAGATGTTTGACAGCATCGCGCCTGCCTACGACTTCATGAACCACGCCATGACCATGGGCATCGACAAGTGGTGGCGCAAGGTGGCGGTGAATACTTTGAAAGCTGTCAAACCCGGTGACGTCCTTGATGTGGCTACCGGAACGGGCGACTTTGCCATCAAACTCTACAACGACCTTAACCCCCATGCCGTCAAGGGCGTTGACCTGAGCGAAGGCATGCTGGAGGTGGCGCGCCGCAAGGTGGCCGACAAGGGATTGGACAAGGTCATCACCTTTGAACAGGGCGACTGCCTGGATCTGAAACTCGGTGACCAGTCGTTCGATGCCGTTACAGTGGCATTCGGGGTGCGCAATTTCGAGCACATCGAGCAGGGGTACCGCGAGATGCACCGCGTGCTGCGTCCCGGCGGCATGCTGTGTGTGTTGGAACTGTCAACACCCCAAAATGCATTCATCCGCTGGTTCTATGACCTTTATGCCCTGCACGTTATTCCGTTCATCGGATCGCTCAAGTCCGGCGACAAGAGCGCTTACCGCTATCTGCCGCTAAGCATCGCCGCCGTGCCCCAGGGCGAGAAAATGCTCGACCTGATGCGCGCCGCCGGTTTCGACGACTGCCGTTGCCGCACCCTCACATTGGGAACCTGCACCATCTACACAGCCACCAAACCATGATGTGTTATTTGAGAAGGTATTTTGTGAGTGGATTGAATATTTTTTCGTAAATTTGCGAGAAATATAATGATTATGATTAAAAAGACTATAAAAAGACTGGCATTTGCCATTTGTATGATTGCCGTGCTGACGGCATGTAACAAGAGTGATGAATACCCCTATCGCACTGACTACTTGCCTGTTCAGTTACCGGGGTCTGCCAAGTGGAGCATCCTGAATGTGACCACTGGCGAGTTGGCGGCCAAGGATGTCTATGACATGGCCCCGTCGCCGGTTGTTGGCGACATGTATTATGTCATGGACAAGGACGGCAACTATAACTACTACAATGTTGCCGACCCCAAGCATCCCGTCAACAGTGAGCCTTATGGCAGCGTGACCACTTTTAGCGAGGACGGTCTCGCCGTTGCCAGTAAGCGTGGCGGTGCCTTGTGTGTGATCAACACCAAGTGTGAGGTGGTGCGCGAACTGCCCAAGGATGTGTCGCAGTGCTCAATGTTTACTGGCGGCCGTGCTGCCTTCCAGGTTGACCGGGGGCAGTGGGGATATATCAATACCAGCGGTGACACCATCATTCCCGCCCGTTATGCCACTGTCAATATGTTCCTCTCTGGCGACAAGGCAGTTGTCGTGCAGGAAGGCCAGGGCAACGACAGCACCATGATGTTCACCATCATTGACAAGCAGGGAAAGGAAATCTTCAGCAAATCAACCGATGAGTATAAACCCATCCAACCTTTCTATACCAGCGGCATACTGCCCGTGCTGAAAGGCGACTCGATTGTATGCCTTAACGGCAATGGCGAGGAGGTTGATAACCCCAACGACAACCACCAGGCTGTTGACAGCGCCCACTATGCCGACTACAAACGCACTCCCGCAGGTTACTTCATCGTTGTCGGCAAGGATGGCAAGAAAGGACTTGTTGACAAGAACAACAAGGTCATGATACCCGCCAAGCATGCCGAGCTGGTTGACCTGCGTGCCGACCGCTACATCATCGGCAAGGATTCACTATATAGCATTGTCGACGAGAACGGCAAGGCTGTTGGCAACGTTAAGTTTGTCCATGCCCACGGAGGCAACGAGAACCTGTTTGCAACCCGCGGCTTTATAGACACCAGCCTGGCGGTGAATGCCTTGATGGGCATGTTTGACAACTCGCAGTGCTGTGGCGCGTCGCCAACGGCAACGCTGATGGACATGAACGGCATGATACAGGGCACGCCCGACCAGCACCTGGGCCAGAACACGGTAGTGCATACGGCAGGGCCGTTTGTCGTTCAGTACATCTTTGACGGTCCCATCGCCCTTATTGACCCAACGCCCCAGACACCGACTTTCAACCTTGAGGACAAAGTGCAGTGTGTCATCATCTCGCTGAACGTGGGGCATTGCCCGACAACCACCGAGGAGGAGATAACCGGAATGGCATCGTCAGCAATGGGTACAAACGGACTTGTGCTTGACACTAACGATATATTCACCAGCGAGAATGGTTCGGCTCTGACCATGGGCTATGAACAGGGCGTCTTTAGCCTTTACTACTTCATGGACCGCGCTAAGGCAAAACCATTCCCCCGTATTCCCCGTAAATAAGCCGAAATGAACAAACTGATTATCACAGCACTTGCCGCGGTACTTGTTGCCATGCCCGTGCAAGCCAAGGGCAACAAGAACAAGACCGTTTTTGCACCCAGTGCCGATGTTGACATCAACACCGACATAGCAGTTCCCACCGATGGCCGTATCGCCCCCGACAAACGCCTATTTGTCAGCCCTGCGGTTGAGGACGAAATCGCACGGGTTAAGAAAATGCTCACCAACCCCAAGTTGGCGATGATGTTTGAGCGTTGTTTCCCCAACACCCTCGACACCACGGTGCATTTTCGTACAGACAGCACCGGACAGTACGACACCTTTGTCTATACCGGCGACATTCACGCCATG
>JAGHSV010000155.1 GCA_018065665.1 Candidatus Sodaliphilus aphodohippi | reverse complement strand
GGTCTATATAGAATAATGTACTAATTTTGCAAAAATTTTCAAGAATGAAAACAACATTTTCAGATTCATTTCTTGTAAAACGCTATTAGCTTAATGCTATTAACTTGTTGAAAATAGCAAACTAAAAACAAAATATTCCTGTCTCTATGAAAAGAGTAAATGTTAAAACCGTTGGAGTTTCAATACTTCTTTTTATTACTGTACTTTGGGCAAAGGCTCAGAGCGTTCAGAGTGCGTGTCATTCACATCCCATCAGTGACGAGAAGACTGCCGAGTTGCTGCAGAAGTACTGTGGCGTATTCTGCTACGGTGACAATAACTGGGCATTCCTATCACCGTCCCCGAACTTCGTGGAAGACAGTCGGGACTTCCTGGCCCCCACAGGAGTTAATCCAGGTGATGCTATTCTCGTCGAGGTTAATGACTACTGGAAGAGTGACGACTGGGCTAATCATAGTATCACTCTCGGAATGAATCTGTTTGATCAGGTGAAATATGCCGTTAAGGATATCCATAGGGTCAGTAACAAGAACCAAATCGGGTCTGGCATGCTTTACCACATTGATGTCACCACCAACCGCTTCTTCTTTGCACTGCGCCGCAGTGCGTTGTGGACGAGAGAATGGTATAGCTCCATGAGTTCAACCCCGGTGTCATATAATGGAGAGACCTACTATCCCAGAATTGAATGTAGCGCAAAAGATAAAAGTGGAGCGATAACCGCCGTGCCATTTAGCTGGTATAAGGAGTTCAGTACAGGTGCCGAAGGTTGGGACGCTCTTGAGCCATCATACAGTGATTTACAGGATGGTGACTTCTTGGAAATCCCTCACTATTGCACCAACACCGTTATCCGCAACCACTTCACCACCCTATATAATAAGGAGAGTGTTGACTCGACCTACACGGCTTCGGTGTTCCTGTATTTACCGACCGGGGTTGACATCGAGACGGGGCGTACTTCCACCCCAGATCCAGTCCCTTACATCTTCTTCTATATCAACCGCCTTAACGGCGAGTTGTCAGATAAGGAAGTTGCTGATGAGTATAACCCCAAACAGGCCGACCTGGTGTGGAAGACATCGTTTGAAAAGGCTGCCGAGAAGAATATCACCTTTACCGACTGGGCTTCATCGACTGGCGGTGTGCGCGAGGTGTCGACCATCTATCGCCGCATCGAGGGCGAGAACGGATATACCGTCGTCGCCACCGACGTCCTGGACATCAAGACTTGGTCCGACATGACACTGCCCAACAAGGCAGATGGCTATATGGTTGATTATTATGTCGTGACCGATGTATATGAATACGGCCCGGCTGCCACCCGAGACGAGGCCGAGCGTGGCGCGTTTGTGGCAACGGCAACTACCAACATCGCCCCGATGTACATTGCCGGGTACAACGACGACTATGCCTTCAACCTCATCATCAACAGCGGTCATGACTGCAAGTTCACCCCCGATGCCAACAACATCCACCAGAGCACCAACAGCGTGACAAACGAGGTAAACCCTCTTGCCAACGACAAGACTCATGAACCAGAGTGGTTTGAGGGCGGTGACCAGTTCACCATCTACCGCATTGAGGACGGCAAAGACGACACAGCAATCCAGACTGTTACCCTGACCCAGGGACTCGGCAAAGAACTTGTGCCTAACACTCCCGCCACTGTCTATAATGCAACCTGGGGCTCCACTTTGCCAAGTCAAATCACCCTCAGCGACCTCGATCTTACGAACTTGAATGGTTATGGCGGCAAGGTTGTTGTTACCATTTATGCCAAGTGTGATCCCAAGTCAAAAATCAAAGTAACCGATGGCGTAACTACTAAGGATATTGAAAGAGAGTTTGATAAGAACGGTAAAACTCAAACCTACACTTTGAGTTATGACGCAGTGGCCACGAATGGCATTACGATTACAGTTCCTGTCGGCAAGAATCCACCCACAATAAGCGATGTCCAGATTACTATCACTGCCCAAAAGATGGAGCCGGACCCCACCAAAGACTGGGAATTCAAGTACCGCATTGGTGAAGGAGACGAGCAGTCATGGAAGCGCTCCACCTTACCCACAAAGCAGGAATTCCTGAGTATTGTCGGTTCGACCCTTGACCCGATGAACACTGTTCCCGGTGAGCGTCACGAGGCACGTTACAAACTGGTTTACACGCCAAACAACCCGGCCCGTGGAGAGCAGAACTCCAACACAGTTGAGTGCCGAGGCCTGCGCACCGATGTCAAGGTCGCCAATGCTTACCGCAGCGGTACACCCGACGTCGCACGCAATGCGACTGAGGAACTCTATAGCTTTGACCTGCAGTTCGCACCCATCTACGGTACCGAGGTTGCAAGCTACTACATCTGGCGCAACGCCGAGGAGCGTGTGGCACGTATTGACCAGGTCGGTGGTGGACGTTTCATCCGCGTTTACAAGGATAGTGAGGGCTTGTGGAACATCACCGGCGAGGAACTGTTTGTCAACGACGAGGGCATGCTGAACGTGCATGTTGACTATGCCTCGACCGACCATGTCCGCGAAGGCGAGTTCAGCGACAGCGAGAGCAGCTCATTCAATCTGTTCTATACTGTAGAGATCGAGACCACCCGGAAGGCAACATACGGCAACTTTGACATGGCTTCGGGCTTCGTGGGTGACGACCTTGAACTTGTGGTTAACGCCACAGCACAGTTCTATAAGGGCGAGGCGGCACAAACGGGTAATTACCGTGCCGACCTCAACTGGACAAAAATCAAAGATAACGACAACGTCAGCGACGAACTGCTCAGGGGTTACACCGTCTATCGTTGGATGATGACAGGACAAAGCGGTGAAACTGCAAACTATCAGCCCATCAACAAGTTCTATACAGGTGTTGAGGACAAGGCCACACTGAACGGCTTCAGCCTTGTTGGAGAAGAGCCCGAGGGAACTCCCTACTTCTTCACACCCGATGTCGTGAATGACCCCAACTTTGTTCTTGTGGACTTCATCTCGGCCCCGTCGTGGAATAACAGTTACTTCCCCGCAGCATACTATGTGACTGCCCACTTCGAGAACCCCGTGACCGCAAACACATTCCTTAAGGATGATGTCACTGCCGACCAGAATGTGATTGAAAAGAACTCCAACGCAATTCTTGGTTCTGAGATGATCATCACCGGTGTTGCCGACGTAACCGCCAACTCGCCTGTGGTAAATGAAACCTACTACAACCTGTTGGGTTCAAAGGTTGCAACCCCCGAGGCAGGCACGGTGGTTATTGTTGAGCAACGCCATGCCAACGGCCAGGTGACCACGTTCAAGAAAGTGTTCTAATCGAGAAATATGTGATATTTAGGGGAACTTCGCGGTTCCCCTTTTTTTTGATAAAAAGGGAAGCCTCACTCCAACTTAACCCCCTCATAGTTAGCCCTTCCCTGAGGAT
>JAGHSV010000068.1 GCA_018065665.1 Candidatus Sodaliphilus aphodohippi | reverse complement strand
AGCCCGCCAACGCGTTCGACAACCTGTACTTTGCCGGGCTGTCGCGCGCCGTCGGTGACTGGATGCTGGGCATGAACGCCACGCGGCTCTATACGCTGAAGTACGCGCAGTCGCGCAATGTCCTGTCGATCGGGCGTGTACAGACCCCCACCCTCGCCCTCATCGTCAACCGCCAGCGCGAAATCGAGAACTTCGTCCCCCAGGATTACTGGGAAATCAAGACGCTGTACCGCGAGGTCACCTTCAACTCGACCAAGGGCCGCTATATGAACGTTGACGAGGCCAACGCCGTCATCGCCGCCATCAAGGACGCACCGCTGACTGTCACCTCGATAGAGACCAAGAACGGCCGCGAGGCGCCTCCACGCCTGTTTGACCTGACCACCCTGCAGGTCGAGTGCAACAAGAAATTCTCGTTCACCGCCGACGAGACGCTCAAGCTCATCCAGTCGCTGTATGAGAAAAAGGTGACCACCTACCCGCGCGTTGACACCACCTACCTGAGCGACGACATATATCCCAAAATACCGGGCATCCTCAAGGCGATGACTCCCTATGCACCGCTGACGGCACCGCTGCTGCAGGCCGCCAAACTGCCCAAGAGCAAAAAAGTGTTCGACAACAGCAAGGTGACCGACCACCACGCCATCATACCGACAAACGTCGACCCGCGCAATGTAGTGCTGAGCCACGACGAGAAACTGGTCTATAACCTCATTGCCAAGCGTTTCATCGCAGCATTCTACCCCGACTGCGAGTTTGCCGCCACCACAGTGATGGCCGATGTCAACAAGATTGAGTTCAAGGCCACCGGCAAGGTCATCCTGAAAGAAGGCTGGCGCGTAATCTTTGCCAAGGACAAGGAAGCCGCCGACAAGGAGAACAAAGACGACGACAACGGCATCATGCCAGCATTCACCAAGGGCGAGAGCGGCCCCCACAAGCCGTCGCTGCTGAAGAAGGCAACCCAGCCGCCCAAACCCTATACCGAGGGCTCGCTGCTGCGCGCGATGGAGACAGCCGGCAAGACCGTCGACGACGAGGAACTGCGCGAAGCAATGAAGGAAAACGGCATTGGCCGCCCGTCAACACGCGCCGCCATCATCGAGACCCTGTTCAAACGCCGTTATATACGCAAAGAGCGCAAGAGCCTGAGCGCGACCCAGGCAGGCGTCGCCCTGATCGACACCATCAAGGAGGAACTGCTCAAGAGTGCCAAACTCACCGGACTGTGGGAGAACAAACTGCGCATGATAGAGCGCGGAGAGTACACAGCCCAGCAGTTCATAGACGAACTGAAAACGATGGTTAACGAGGTGGTGCTGAACGTGATGCGCGACAACAGCGGATACAGCATCATCGTGGAACAGGAGAAGACCAAGAGCAAAGCGAAAGCGGGAACCGACAACAAAGAAAAGAAACCTCGGGCACCTCGTGTCCGTAAGGTCGAGGACATCGTCTGCCCGGTCTGCGGCAAGGGGCACCTTGTCAAGGGCAAAACAGCATATGGCTGCAGCGAGTGGAACAACGGGTGCCACACCCTGTTCCCGTTTGCCCAATACCCTGCCGACCTCACCCCCGCCAAACTCAACAAAGAAATAAAAAAGAACCAGAAATAGATATGCCAGACAACGAGATATTCCCCATCGTCGACGAACAGGGCAACACCATCGGCAGCGCCACACGTCGCGAGTGCCACTCGGGCAGCCACCTGCTGCACCCTGTCGTGCACCTGCATGTGTTTGACCGTCAGGGCCGCATCTACCTGCAGCGCCGTTCGATGGACAAATTCATCCAACCGGGCAAGTGGGACACTGCCGTCGGCGGTCATCGCGACCTTGGCGAGGACACCATGCAGGCCCTCGTGCGCGAGACCAGCGAGGAACTGGGGTTCAGCGGTTTCACGCCCGTGAAACTCTTCAGTTACATCCTCGACAACGACATCGAGCGCGAATGGGTGGACACGTTCTACACCGTCACCGACCGCCAGAGTTTCGACTATGACCCTAGCGAGGTGATGGACGGCCGTTTCTGGACCCTTGACGAGGTGCGCCGGGCAATAGGGACCGGCGTGCTGACACCGAACTTTGAACAGGAATTTGAACAGGTTGCCGACATAGTTGGCAAAGCGTTCATCAACAAATAAATACAGTATGGATATCAATAATACCAAGCCATGCCCCATCGGCGTCTTTGACTCGGGATTTGGAGGCCTGACAGTCCTTCGCGAAATCCGCAAGGCAATGCCCCAGTATGACTACATCTTCCTTGGCGACAACGCCCGGGCCCCCTACGGCACCCGCTCGTTCGAGCGCGTGTATGAGTTCACGCTGCAGTCGGTGCGTCATCTGTTTGACCGCGGCTGCCAGCTGGTTGTTCTGGCATGCAACACCGCCTCGGCCAAGGCCCTTCGCAGCATCCAGCAGCGCGACTTGCCACAAATTGACAACAGCCGTCGTGTGCTGGGCGTAATCCGTCCCACCGTCGAGAAAGTTGGCGAACTGTCACGCACGGGCCACATCGGCGTGTTCGGTACTCCCGGCACCATTGCCAGCCAATCATACAACATAGAGATTGCCAAACTGCACCCCGACTTCAAGGTGAGCGGACATTCCTGCCCCATGTGGGTTCCGCTGGTCGAGAACAACGAAGCCGCCGGCGAGGGAGCCGACTACTTTGTCAAGAAAGACATTGACGCGCTGATGGCCATGGACGGCAATATTGACACCGTCATCCTGGGTTGCACCCACTACCCGTTGCTGCTCGACAAGATCAACCGGTATATGCCCGAGGGCGTCACCGTCATACCCCAGGGAGCCATTGTTGCGGCAAGCCTGCAAGATTACATGAAACGCCACCCCGAGATGGAGCAGCGTTGCAGCCATGGTGGCAGTTGCCGGTATCTGACAACCGACAACGCCGGCAAGTTCAGCGCGATGGCGAGCCTCTTTGTAGGCACTGCCGTCACAGCCGAGCAAATCACCCTTTAAGGGTTATACAAGTCTTTGTTGTAGAAGGCGAGTATTTCCTGCACCACGCGATAGGCGTCGGCAGCAGGCCCGTCGGGGTCCAGGTCCATCGACTCGAGATAGCTGTTGAGCGCCATGCGCCAGTTGCCGCTCTGACGGTAGGCATTTCCCCTCAGGTAGTAGGCGGTTGCCATGGTCTGGCGGTCGGCAGCGCCCCCCTCGAGCAACGAGTCGGCGGCGGCAATCGCCTCATCGGTGCGGCTGGCATCCAGCAGTTCTTTTATGTCTTTGACAGTTTTCATCGTTAGAATTCCTTTTTTCAAGCACAAAAATACAACAAATATGCGATACACAAGCATCACGGCAACCATTATTTTTGCATTCGCCGCAATAGCCGTCACATGTCATGCCCGCACAGTGGGTGCCACCGAGTATCAGGGCAGCCTTCGCCCCTACGAGGCACCATCCTGCGTGGCAGCCTACCCCGACTCGCTAACCCCCATAATGATCAACCACCTGGGGCGCCACGGTTCCCGTTACCCGGCCGGATCCTACTCGGCCGTTACCATGCGCAAGGCGCTGCATCGCGCCGACAGCCTGGGCACCATCACGCCGCTGGGACGCCGGTTTGCTCGCGTGATAGACGAGGTCATCGCCCGGTCCGACGGCCGCTGGGGCGCTCTTGACTCCATTGGCATGGCCGAGCACCGCGGCATCGCCCGCCGCCTTGCCACACGCTTCCCGATGCTGGTCAAGAAAGGCCGTGCCACGGTACGCGCCACCTACTCGCCGCGCGCCATCATGAGCATGTATTCGTTCACCCACGAACTCTCCCAATGCAACAACACGATAGAAATCGAGACCCACTCGGGACACAGCAACGACGCTGTACTCTACCCCTACACCAACAACAAGGCATACGACAAGTTCAACAAACAGCGGCCCTGGAAAGCGACCTATGACCACTATGTCGACAGCGTTGCGCCCAACACCGTCACCCGCCTTCTGGGCGAGGGATACAAAGCCAGCGAGTCAGAACTCAAGCAACTGTCAATCATCGAGTACTACAACTTTGCCAACATGGAGGCCATGGGCATGCCCAACGACTACGAGCCCTACATCACCCTCGACGAGTACCGCCGGCTGTGGTCCTGCTTCAACCTGCGCGAGTGCTTCATCTATACCGGCACATCGTTCTCGACAGTGCCCGACGACCTCGCCCGTCCGCTGCTGCGCGATTTCATCACGACCACCGACGACGTTCTCGCCGGCCGTCTCAATGCCACCCTGGTGCTGCGTTTTGCCCACTGCGAGACCATCATGCCCCTCCTCGGCCTGATGGGCCTGCCCGGCTGCCGCGCCACCGGCAATGACTGGGGCCACCTCTATGACCGCTGGCAGAACTACTATTCCATCCCCATGGCAGCCAACCTGCAGATGATACTGTTCAAAGGTCCCGGCGGCACCGTCTATGTACGGTTTGACCTCAACGAGCACCCGGTCAACCTCATCGAGGGCGACGCGCGCCTGTACCTGCCGTGGAACGAGGCCCGCCGCCACCTGCAAGCCCTGCTGAAGTGACTTTATAGGATAAATGTCGGAAAACGTGGTCAATAACGGCGAATCGCCGAGGTGGGTATAGGAATTTTGATATGATGTCATTAATTTTGCGGCGAGTGATCACTCAACCAACTAATTTTTTTATTGTTTAACCCCTTTAATGACATTTTATCATGGCAATCAAATTTTTCAAATGCCCCATTTGCGGCAACGTTATTGTCAAGTTGGTCGACTCGGGAGTCGTACCTGTTTGTTGTGGAGAGGCTATGCAACTTCTCGAAGCCGGCGTCACCGACGGAGCGCACGAGAAACATGTGCCCGTTGTAACGCGCACTGACAGAGGAACGCTGCAGGCCAGCGTGGGCCAGGTCGCCCACCCGATGCTGCCCGAGCACCACATCTGTTTCATCGCCGCCGAGACGCGGCACGGCGTACTGGTTCACCAGCTCACACCCGGCGAACCGGCACAGGCCGAATTCTGTGACATCACCGACGAGATTGTGGCAGTGTATGAATACTGCAACCTGCACGGACTGTGGATGACCACCGACATCCCCACCAAATGATCAGACCCATGCGGCAGCACGCTGCCGACTACAACACAGCCAGAGGCCACGCCGCCCCTGGCTTTTTTATGGCGTAAAACAGGAACAACCCTCATGACGACAGGACGACGATAAGGTAGGCGCCCCGTAGGGGTACATGAGCAGAATATGGTGTCCGTCAATGATTTCAGATTTGACATTAGATGATGTTCGTGTTCCTCTTCGAGGCACAGCGGGGTATGTATCCTTTTGCGCCGAGCTCGCTACGCCAGGTTAGATAAACTCGCTGGCTCAACGAGCCCGCCGAGGATGTCGCAAAAGCACATTCATAGAATAATAATGCTTTTGCCCTTACAGGGCGAAATGATGTAATGTTATATTACCCAGGGTGTTGCCCTGGGCCGACTGCAACACTGCGCCTACAGCGCGCCGTTGGTGGAGGCTTTTTGCGACACCCTCTGAAAGATGCTGCACCATGAAATCTTTTACCGGACTGCAATGCTACAAAATAAGGCTAAGCAACAACAAAATTTCCATTATTCAAAAGACAAGCTGTCCAATCTAAAGTCACAAACGAAGTGCAAAAACAATCGTCAGTTTTTAGAAAGACGGATGGTGATGTGCAGTTGTAAGCCGCAAATAACTTTTGGAGCGCAGCGGA
>JAGHSV010000043.1 GCA_018065665.1 Candidatus Sodaliphilus aphodohippi | reverse complement strand
CCTCTTCCCATTCCGAACAGAGAAGTTAAGCCTCACCACGCCGATGGTACTGCGAAAGTGGGAGAGTAGGTAACCGCCCCCTAGTGTGGAGAGGACAGCAGACAAGCTGCCCTCTCTTTTTTTTTGTGCTTTAGGCCCCAAGTACTGGGTTTTGAGCGGAAGTGACATGTAGAGCATAGGGCAGGTTGTTTTTTTGACCCGTTGGGTGGGGATGGTGAAAAAAGAAAAATGGTGCTTGCCGGGGCTTGTGTTTTTTGAGGTTAAATGCAAGTGAGATGAGGTTTTTGATCTAAATTGGGTTAATTTTTGTGGATGGTTGATCTAAATGTGGTTAAATGGTTTGGTGGTTTGGTGTGGATTGTTGATATTTGTTGTTTGTAGTTGAGATTTGAGATTTGAGATTTTATATGGATAATTGTGGTGATGAGGCGCGGTTGGCGCGTGTGTTTGTTGGGGAACTGCGTGAACGTGGTGCCCTAGGTGATGTGGTTGATTTGTTTGGTCTGTCTCGTGTGCGGGTGTGTGAATGTTGCCATTGTCTGCTGGACGAGGGGTGGCTGTATGGTGATATTGAGGTGTACTGCAGTGATGAATGTCTGCATGCTGTTCACCCCGATGTGTCGGGTGATGAGGTTTACTGGACTGCATGGGAGGGCTGATTTTGTGTGGGGTTGTTTATGTTGGTGAAATGTTGTAATTTTGTGGTGTAATATTTTTTTGGATTTGTTATGCTGAGTTTTGTTACTTGGAGCGTTAACCCGAATTTGTTTAGCGGTTTTGTGACTGTGCGCTGGTATGGCTTGATGTTTGCCATCGGGTTCCTGATTGGTTATGAGATTGTCACGCGTATGTTTAAGCGCGAGGGTTTCCCCGAGAAGTGGGTTAGTTCGCTGTTTATATATGTTGTTGTGGCAACGATTGTTGGTGCCCGTCTTGGTCATGTGTTTTTCTATGACTGGGATTATTATAGCCATCACCTGGGTGATATCCCCAAGGTGTGGGAGGGTGGTCTTGCGAGTCACGGCGGCACGCTGGGCATCCTGCTGGCTGTGTGGCTCTACAGCCGCTATGTGACTCACCGCGGCATGTTGTGGACGCTGGACCGTCTGGTGGTGCCGGTTGGTCTTGTTGCCGCCCTGATCAGGGTTGGTAATCTGATGAATCACGAGATTTATGGCGCGGCGACGTCGCTGCCGTGGGGTTTCAGGTTTGTTGATAATGTTGGTGCGTGGATGCATGGTGCCGAGCCCGTGTTTACGGTTCCGTGCCATCCGACCCAGATATATGAGGCGCTGTGTTATGTTGCCGTGTTCGCGTTGTGCATGTGGCTGTACTGGCGCCGTAACGAGCAGGAGCGCCCGGGCCTGATATTCGGTGTGTTCATGATGGGCATATTTGTGTCGCGTTTCTTCATCGAGTTTATCAAGAACGTTCAGGAGCCGTGGGAGGTGTCGCTGCGCGCGTCGTGCGGTCTGGACCAGGGCCAGTTGCTGAGCATTCCGTTTATCGTGCTTGGCCTGTGGCTGACGTTGAGGGCATTGAGGATGAAGAAACCGTCGGGTGAAGGCGCTAACAAGTCAAATTAAAGAGAGTTTATATGGGCAAATTGAGTTATAGAGGGCTGTTGTGTGCTGTGGCTGCATTCATGCTGTTGCTGCCGTCGTGCACGGCAGGCCGTCAAACTTATATGGATTTTGTTGGAGGTTATAAAGGTATGACACCAGTAAGGATTGATAATAGTTGTGAAGGGGTGATTGCCTATTACCCCGAGTTCTCGAGGATTGACCTGGTGTGCGGTGTGATGCCGTCGCAGGAGGAGGGTGATGTGGTACTGTGCTGTGAGGCGGCGTTCACCCATGACCTGCTTGACGGTTTTGCCCACTCGAACATTGACGGTGACCACGTCAGCGGCGGCCGTCGCTATGCCGGTGCCGCTTGCCGTGACAACAGCGGCGCCTTCACGTGGAGTGCCGGTGCCGGGTGGCGATTTGTCAGGGGTGAGTATGGTGCCGCGCTGGACGGTGCTGCCTCGGGTGGCGGCATGGGCTTTGGCCAAGCGCTGATAGTTGTTGACGGCGAGGCTGTGACGCCGCTGTGGCGCAGTGGTGAGCATGAGTACCGTGCGCTGTGTGAGAAGGGCGGCCGCCTGTGCATTGTTGACTCCCGCGGCACGGTGAGCTATGAGCAGTTTGTGAGACTGCTGGTGGCATACGGTGTTGACCAGGCTCTGTACCTGGACATGGGCAGCGGCTGGAATCACTCGTGGTGGCGTGACAGCGCCGGCAAGACGCACGAGATACACCCGCGCATTGACAAGTGCCGTTATTGTACTAACTGGATTACATTCTATAAATGAAAAAAATATTGCTGCTGGCAGCGATGGCTGCCGTGTTGATGTCAATGAATATGAGTTGCAAACCCCTTAATGGTTCCATCGGTTCGCGGCCGACGCTGGAGCAGCGTCTGGACTCGCTGCTTGACGCCAACTACAGCGCCAGTGAGCCCGGCATCTCGTTGCTGATTGCCAAGGACGGCAAGGTGCTGTATGCGGGCAACCGCGGTCTTGCCGACATGGTGACGCGCGCGCCCATCACGAGCACTACGGCGTTCAATATCGCGTCGATCTCTAAGCAGTTTGCGGCTGTGGGTATGCTGAAGATGCAGGAGCAGGGCCGGCTGAGCATCGAGGACGAGGTGACCAAGTACTTCCCCGAGTTTACCAATGGCTGCTGGAAGGGCATCAAGTTGTGGCACCTGATGAGCCACACGTCGGGCATTCCCGACCTGCGCACCGGAACGCGCGAGTTCAAGGTGAAGGCTACCGACAAGGAGAGTGTCCAGTATATGTATAGCCTTGATCACCTGAATTTTGAGCCAGGGAGCAACTATGAGTACATGAATCCGACCTTCCAACTGTTCTCGTTCATCATCGACAAGGAGAGCGGCACCGACTTCGAGAGTTATCAGCAGCGTTACCTGTTTGGTCCCGCGGGCATGGAGAATGTGCGTTACTTTGGTCCTGACAAGGTGATTCCCCACATGGCTCACGGTTATGTCCAGGACGAGGACAGCAAGGAGTGGACCGAGTATGACTATGGCGAGGAGACCTTTTTTGCGACCCGTGCCGACGGCGGCATCTATACGACGGCGATGGACTTCCTGAAGTGGGAGGCTGCCCTGTCGTCGGGCAAGATAATCGGCAATGACCTGTTGCAGCAGGCCTATACGCCACGCATCAAGGTGAGCGGCAGCAAGTTCAGCAGTTACCAGAACCGTCCTGACACATACTATGGTTATGGCTGGTTTATCGACAAGAAACCGGGCCGCGAGACCAAGATATATCATACTGGCGACAATGGCGGATTTCAGGCATACGCCGCCAAGTATCCCCGTAGCGGCGTGAATGTCATCGCGCTGGAGAACCGCAACGACAAGGATCGTTGGGAGATGGAGATGACCATCGAGCGAATATTGCAGGAAGAGGGGGTTGTTTTATAGAGCGTTGCACTTTTCAGAGCGGCTTCGCCTTTTCAGAGCGGCTTCGCCTTTTCAGAGCGCCTGACGGCTTTTCGGAGCGGCTTCGCCTTTTCAGAGCGTTGCACTATTCAGAGTTGAAAATGGATATAAAAAGAAATGGGGGCATGCCGTCTGGTCGGTATGCCCTCATTGTGTCGCGCTGTTTAGTCATTACATTCACATGCTACCCCTAAACACGTCGACATAGGGAAATTTAGACTAAATGATTTTTCCTTTTCAAAGCATGGGTATAAACCACATACTATATGAAAGAGTTCACACGCTTTTCTTGCTGCAAAGGTAATGAAAGAATTTATATTGGCAAAAAAAAGCGCAAAAAAGTTAAGATTTTTTAGGAAAAATAGTGTGTTTTGCCGTTGAAAATGTGGTTGGGATGCGTAATCGGGCGATTGTGTGAAACAGTGGGGGCGTGTGTTTTTGGCAGAAAGATGTGGGTAGTTGGTTCAAAAAACGGGTATATATGGCCGAAAGTTGTGCAAAAAGTTGTAACTTTGCAGTTTGTAAAAAGTAAATAAAGAAAAAACGACAATGAAAAAGACATTTTTATTTGCATTGACCGCGCTTGCCATGCTGGTAAGCTCGTGCGGAGGTGCCCAGAAAGAGGGTGCTGAAAACGCTGTTGAAGAGGCTGTTGAAACTCCCGTAGAGACATCGGTCGATACAACTGCAGGCAGTAGCGACGAGGCAGCCGTAGCCGCTGACCAAATGGGTGCCGCCACAAATGCCATCGGGCAGGTGTCGGGCGCGATACCCTCGACCCCCAATGGCCAACAGGCTCCCCAGGCCTCTCAGCCCAAGGTCGCAAAGCCCGACCTCAGCAACGTCGATTACACTCCGACAGGCGACATCAACAAAGATGCCAAAGACCTGGTCGATGCCCAGTTGTCAATCGCAACCCGCGAGGTTGACGGCACGCTGACCGATGCCGAGCGTAACCGTGTGTCGGCCATGCTGTATATCGCCTCGGCCTACTACACCAAGAACAACAAAATTGATGCGTTCAAGAAAGCCCTTGGCGAGCAGATGAAGTCGGGAATTGAGACGTTGTCAAAGAATAAAAAATAAAATATAAAACGAAAAAAAGATATGAATATTTTAGAACTAAGTGAACAAGAGATAATCCGTCGTAACAGTCTCAACACATTGCGTGAGATGGGCATTGACCCGTATCCCGCAGCCGAGTATCCTGTTAATGCCTATAGTGACGACATCCGCGCCCAGTTCAGCGACGAGGGCGAGCAACGCCACGTCAGCATTGCCGGCCGTATCATGAGCCGCCGCATCATGGGCAAGGCATCGTTCATCGAGTTGCAGGACTCGCACGGGCGCATTCAGGTGTATATCAACCGCGACAGCCTGTGCCCCGACGAGAACAAAGACCTGTATAACGTGGTTTTCAAGAAGTTGCTTGACATGGGTGACTTTGTTGGCATCGAGGGTTATGTTTTCCGCACCCAGACAGGCGAGATCAGTGTCCATGCCGAGTCGCTGAAAGTGCTGAGCAAGTCGCTCAGGCCGCTGCCCGTTGTCAAGGTAAAAGACGGCGTGACATACGATGCGTTTGATGACCCCGAACTGCGCTACCGCCAGCGCTATGTGGACCTGATTGTCACCGCAGGCGTGAAAGATACGTTCATGAAGCGCGCGACGGTGCTGAAGACCCTGCGCAGTGTTCTCGACGAGGCCGGTTACACCGAGGTTGAGACCCCGACGCTGCAGGCCATTGCCGGCGGCGCAAGTGCGCGTCCGTTCATCACCCACTTCAATGCGCTCAACATCGACATGTATATGCGCATCGCCACCGAGCTGTACCTGAAACGACTGATTGTGGGCGGTTTTGAAGGTGTATATGAGATTGGCAAGAACTTCCGCAACGAGGGTATGGACCGTAACCATAACCCCGAGTTCACCTGCATGGAACTCTATGTCCAGTATAAGGACTACAACTGGATGATGTCGTTCACCGAGCAGTTGCTCGAGAAAATCTGTATTGCAGTCAACGGCAGTGCCGAGACAGTCATCGACGGCAAGACCATCAGTTTCAAGGCCCCGTTCCGCCGTCTCCCCATCCTTGAGGCAATCAAGGAGAAGACCGGTTATGACCTGGAAGGCATGAGCGAGGACGAGATGCGCGAGGTTTGCAAGAAACTCAACATCGAGGTTGACCAGACCATGGGCAAGGGCAAACTCATCGACGAAATCTTTGGCGAGACCTGTGAGGGCACCTTCATCCAGCCGACCTTCATCATCGACTACCCCGTCGAGATGTCACCGCTGACCAAGATGCACCGCAGCAAACCCGGTTTGACCGAGCGTTTCGAGCTGATGGTAAACGGCAAGGAACTTGCCAATGCCTATAGCGAGCTCAATGACCCCATTGACCAGGAAGAGCGTTTCAAGGAGCAGATGCGTCTTGCCGACAAGGGCGACGACGAGGCTATGATTATCGACCAGGACTTCCTGCGCGCGCTGCAGTATGGCATGCCGCCGACGAGCGGTATCGGCATCGGCATCGACCGTCTGGTGATGCTGATGACCGGCAACAGTTATATCCAGGACGTGCTGCTGTTCCCGCAGATGCGTCCCGAGAAAGTTGCCCGCCGCGACAAGGAAGAGGCGTTCACTGCCCTTGGTATTCCCGCCGAGTGGGTAGCACCCATCCAGAAGGCAGGCGTGTTGACCGTTGAGGCTCTGGCGGCGCTGGAGCGTCCCGGCAAACTGTTCCAGGACTTGCTGGACATCAACAAGAAGTATAAGCTTGGTTACAAGGCCCCGACAGCCGACGAGGTGAAGGCGTGGGTCGAGGCAGCCAAGGCCTAAAATATTTCCCGAATGTACTAGGTATATAGGCTTCTATGTACCTAGTGCTTTTAATAAATGGATAGTCTTCTCAGCAAACAGGAATGCGCCATCGGGCGCGGGTTGGCAATAGTGTGCATCATGCTGCATAACTATTGTCATGCGTTTGACTTTGCCATCCAGGAGAGCGAGTTCAACTTTGCGCTGGACCAGAGCCTGCGCTGGGGCGATTATCTTCATCACATCGACGGGAATTTCCTGATAAATGTGTTCTCGACATGGGGGATTTACAGCCTGCCGCTATTCTTCTTCCTTGCCGGGTATGGCTTGGTGCTGAAGTATGAGAGTGCGGGAGCCGCAGCCGTCAAACCGTTGTCGTTTGTCTGGCAGCATTACAGGAAACTTCTGTGCCTCATGGTTATACCACTGGCCATATTTGTTGTCATGCAGCTGGCAGTGGCTCACAGAACCGATTTGACGCCAGTGGGTCTGGTGCTGCAACTGACCACGCTGGTCAACTGGTTTCCCCAGTATCACATAGTCCCCGGCCCCTATTGGTTCCTGGGGGCAATCATGCAGATATATGTTCTTTATCTGGTATTGTACTATTGCCGCAAGGGGGTGATGTCGTGGAAGTTGCCGCTGCTGCTTGCTGTTGGCGGTTTTGTTGCCCATATTGTCGTTCCCGGCGAGAGTGTGCTTGCCGGTTGGATGCGCTATAATTTCCCCGTGGCGTTGTTGCCTTTTGCGATGGGGCTGGTTGCGGCACGTTATGGCGTAAAATGGCGTCTGAACACGATGTGGAGTGCCGTCACGCTGGTGCTGGCATCGGTGTTGCTGATAGCGTTCAGTTTCAACTATGTGCTTTGGGGCCTCAATTACGGAATTGCCATCGTGGCATGCATCTCGATGGTGAAACTTGTTGGTGGGCGCATGGCTCAAGTTATGGTACAGATTGGAACGTTGTCATCGCTGTTGTATGTGATTCACCCGATTGTCAGGTGGGCAGTGATGGGTGCAGCCATGAAACTGGGGCGTATGCCACATATCGAAATGTTAATTTATCTGACTGTCACTGCAGTTGCCGTGATGGTATATAAAAAACTGCGTCTTGATGAACTGGCTTCGAAAATCATTAAGTGACCGTAGCGTGCAGTTCTATCTGCTGGCGGTGGTGACCGTTGTGGTGCTGCTGTCGCTGGTCAACTGCTGCTTCTCGGCATCCTATCACGATTCGATGCTGTCGGTTTACGGGATGGTGCACTTTGCGCTGATTCACCTTGGTGACGCGGTGTTGCTGTTGTTGCCTTACTGGTTGCTGCCGATGCGATGGCGTAGGCCGTGGGCATGGATTGTCGTGATTGTAGTTACAATATGGGCTTTTGCCCAGATACTCTATAACATATCCTATCAGGATATCATGCCCTACTCGTCGTTCCTGTTCACCGACAATGTGGGCGATGTGCTCGTTGGCAGTGTCATCGGATTGATTCATGTTTCGGCATTGTCGGCGCTGGTTCCTGTGCTGGTTCTGTGGCTGGTCACCCGCCGTCGTTATGCCACGGTTGCACAGCGTCCGTTGTCGCTCGGTCGCAAGTGGATGGCTGCAGTTGTCAGTATCGGTGTGCTGTTGGTGACCCAGGCAGTGTCTTTTGTCGGCATTGCAGTCCATGACGGGTGTGACTCGTGGGGTGAAAAATTGCAGGACGTATATACCCGTTTCATGGGGCGTTATAAGGCATACTACATCAACAACGGTCTGACTGCCTATACCGTTTACAGTGCTGTAACGAGCGTGAACAGGCCCATGACTGACGAAGAACGCGTTATGGTTGACGCCTTCGTTGCCGAAGAGGTCCCTCATTATACTGACAACCCTTATGCCGTTGGGCAACAACCCAATCTGGTGCTTGTCATTGTGGAGTCACTCAACGCCTGGGCAGTGAACCTCAAGATTGACGGTCGCGAGGTGACCCCGGTGCTCAACAGCATTGCCGCCGATACGTCGTCGATTGTGGCCCTCAAGATGCAGTCGATGATTAAGAACGGCCGCTCGAGCGACGGAAAGTTTATCTACGACACCGGATTGTTGCCCACGCTTGACGAGTCGGTGGCTATGAACTATGGCGATGCCGATTACCCCTCGCTTGTTAAGGCGCTCAAGGGGTATCGGTCGATGGAAATCTGTACTGATGCTCCCCGTTTGTGGAACATTGAGGCAATGTCGCGCAGCTATGGATTCCAGCATTTGTATTACCAACCTCAGTTCAAGGAGAAATTGGCGGCAAACGGGTACAGAGACGATGAACTGATATTTGCCGAGGCTGCCAAAATAGTGACAGCTACCCGCCAGCCGTTCTTTGCCCAGATTGTCACGGCCACGATGCACAGCCCCTATAATAGCCCTGCCGTGCCCGAGACATGGATATCGCACACAAAGGCATATACCCCCGAGGTGCGCAACTACCTTGAGCGTGTGGCATACTTTGACCGTCACTTGGGGCTGTTTATTGATGAGCTCAGGCAAGCCGGTGTGCTTGACCACACCGTGATTGCTATTGCCAGCGATCATACCGACTTTGTCGATGACGCCCCGTCGGGCCGCCCGTCGCTTGACCACAGTGGAAATAATTGTGCTTTACTCATTAAGAATGCCGGTCACGGTCTGAAAATTACTGATGTAATCGGTCAGATTGATGTATATCCCACATTACTCGACATCATGGGTGCAAATTCCTATCAATGGAAAGGGTTGGGGTATAGTCTGCTGCGAAAGCGTGTGACATCGGTGGCTGTAAACCCCGACGAGGTTGTCGGCAACAAAACCGCTGCCGAGGTTCCCCATCAGCGCAACGCTTGGGCAGTCAGTGCCCTGATGATTAAGAAAAACCATTTGCCCATCAAATAAAGAAATGAAACGTATTATAACCTATTTACTCCCTCTGGCGGTGTTGGTAGCATCATGCAATCAAAACCATCTGCTGTTTTCAAATGGCAATAGCCCTTATACCATTGTTGTTGCTCCAGGTGCATCCGAGAGTGAACAGTATGCTGCACAGGAGTTGCAGCAGTGGATTCAAAAGGTCGGGAACGTGAAATTGCCAATCGACTCCACCGGTGAAGGCCGTCGCGGTCACCGTCTGATAGTGGGTTATAACGGGTTGACATCCTCGTTGGTGCCCGGTTCAAAACCTCAGGGCATCAAGGACGAGAGTTTCCGCTATTGTACGCGCGACGGTGACATCCTGCTATGGGGCGGCAGCATGCGTGGAACCCTGAATGCCGTGTACTCCTTCCTTGAGCGGGAGTTAGGCTGCCGTTGGTATTCGGCCGACGTGTCGGTGGCTCCTGCAAAAAAATCGTGGGGCTTCAATGCTCTGGATTACAGCGATTCTCCGGCATTGAGAATGCGCAATGTGTTCTATTATGAGCCAAATACCGACTCGGTGTTTGCTGCCCGGCTGCGCAGCAACCAGACACGCCTGCCGTCCATTCATGAAGGGCAGACGATAGAGGGCAGCAGTGAGAGGTACTGGAACTGCCACACGATGGGTCAGTTTGTCCCTGAGGAAAAGTATTTCAAGGATCACCCCGAGTATTTCAGCCTGATTGACGGTAAGCGAACCCCCAGGCAGCTTTGCCTGTCAAACCCCGACGTGCTGAAAATCTGTATCGAGGAACTGCGTAAAGCCATGCGTGGTAATCCCGACTACCTCATATACTCCCTCTCGCAGAATGACGGCGGGGAGGAGAAAAATGCATGTGAGTGTCCCGAGTGCCAACGCATTGACAACCAGTATGGAGGGAAGAATTCGGGCATCGTCCTGTGGTTTGTGAACCAGGCCGCCGATGCTGTTCGTGACGAGTTCCCCGACAAGTATGTGGGCACCTTTGCCTATCGCTATACCCGCCATGCCCCCGTTGGCATCAAACCCCGCGACAATGTCGTGATACGCCTGTGCAGCATTGAGTGCTGCATCATCCATGGCTATGACTGCCCCGAAAACCAGGATTTTGCCAAGGACCTGAGAGACTGGTCGGTGGTTGCTCCTCACCTGTATATCTGGGACTATGTGACGGGATTCTCAAACTACCATATTCCGCTGCCCAATCTCAGGGCATTGCAGAGTCATGTTCAGGCCTTCAGGGACAACAATGCGATTGGCGTGATGGAACAGGGCGGCTATGAAAACAAGTACACCGAGATGAGCGAGTTGCGTACCTATTTGTTGTCGCGTCTCCTCTGGAACCCCGAGGTGAATGTTGACTCGGTTCTCACCGACTTCACCGACGGCTATTATGGTGCTGCCGCTCCGGCAGTTCGTGAATACATTAATTTCGAGCA
Organism: Candidatus Sodaliphilus aphodohippi; assembly: GCA_018065665.1. Classification (GTDB taxonomy): domain Bacteria; phylum Bacteroidota; class Bacteroidia; order Bacteroidales; family Muribaculaceae; genus Sodaliphilus; species Sodaliphilus aphodohippi. Next base: position 1,555 of record JAGHSV010000043.1, on the reverse strand, counting down.
CAATGTGCTTGCCCTTGACAGCGATGTCCAGGATTGCTATCCATGGTATGGCGATGACATGTTTTTTGACGAATTTGCCACCGAGGCCCGCAAAATCATTGCCAAGGGCCGCGAGGCAGTTGCTGGCGATGCCGAACTGCAGCGCAGGCTTGACTTGGTTGAATTCCCGTTATGTGTCCTGCAGATGGAGCGCACTCCCCAGCAGGCCCTGGAGCAGGGGGCATACGATTTGTTCCTCAAGGTGACCAAGCGTGAGGGCATGACATTCCTGAACGAGTGGGACTGTTGGAAGAATCGCAACACCGTTCAGAGATTCATTGACAAATTTGAGAAACTGAAAACCCAATAGGTCATTTTGACGTCAGTTTTTGTCCCCACATAAAAAATGGAGATAAATTGTTGTGCCAATGCCAATAAATTACTAACTTTGCCCCCAAATGTATATAAAAGCGAACGATATGTTAAAGAAATCATTGCTTCTTATTATAGCGCTCATGGCGTTTGCAATCACAGTTCAGGCAGCCCAGGGAACATGGAAACTGCATCCCAAGTATGCGGGCAGTAGTGTCCAGAATCTGATTGATGCCGGTTCCACCATCTATTTTCAGGCCAGCAAGAACCTTTTTGCCTTTGATAAATCGACAAACAAGGTCTATGTACTGGACAAGGACTATGGCATGTCAGACGCGACGGTCACCAAGACGGCATTCAACTATGACAAGCACTACCTGGTAGTCGCCTATAGCAACAGTAACATCGATATCGTCCTTCAGGATGGAACAATAGTAAATATTCCCGACATTCGTGATGCCGTGATAAATAGCAAGAAAGGCATCAATGATGTCAGTTTTGCCGGTGGCAAGGCCTATGTTGCCACCGAGTTCGGTCTAGTTGTCATCGATGATAACACGATGCAGATAACAAATACCTACTACTATGACAGAAGCATCTTGTCGGCATGCAAGGTTGGTGATGTGCTGCTTGTGACCTCGGGCAACAACCTGTACTACGACACCCGCAAAAACCACGACGGTTTTGACAAGTTTGTCCATGCTTCATCGGCCTACACTTCGCCCAAGTTGTATCCGTGCAATGACGGCGTGCATTTCTTCCTGTGGAGCACTCACGATACAGCCTCTTATCGGTCTTTCAACCTTGCAACAATTGATGTCAGTAAAATGGGTATGGCAGATGCCATAACTTTTGAAAAGAAAGTCAGTAATGCATCTCCCACCAACGTGCAACCGCGTTCGATAGGGTATATAGCCAATTTCAAGGCAAACAGTTATTTTTATAATATCAAGACCAGTGACGGTTCCTGGACATTTACAAAGAATTCGGGCGGCGCGGAGTTGTACTCATGCTACCCCGAGGGTGACGGAACCTACTGGGGCCTCGGTGCCAAAGGCTTGCACATTAAAGGCCAGACAACTTACTATGCCCCTAAAGGCGAAGGCATAACCGACCAGGCTTTCTGGACTGCCTATAATCCCAATGACGGCAAGTTTTACCTGGCCCGCAGCACCGACAACGGCATCTTTACCAAGTACAGCGG
>JAGHSV010000097.1 GCA_018065665.1 Candidatus Sodaliphilus aphodohippi | reverse complement strand
TGCTACAAGAGGCACCTGACCCAGCAGTTCGACATTCAGTTTCTCGGCGAGATTCTTGCCGCCGTCCTTGCCAAAGATGAAATACTTCTCGTCGGGATGTGAGGCGGGGGTGAACCATGACATGTTCTCGACGATGCCCAGCACCGGCACGTTTACCTTGTCGCCAAGGAACATGCTGACACCCTTGCGCGCATCGGCCAAAGCGACTTCCTGTGGCGTGGTGACCACGATAGCGCCTGTGATGGCAAGTGTTTGAACCAGTGTCAGGTGGATGTCGCTGGTACCCGGTGGCATGTCAATGACAAAATAGTCCAGTTCGCCCCAGTCAGCGTCATTGATGAGCTGCTTGATGGCGTTGCTGGCCATGGCACCGCGCCACAGCACTGCCTGGTCCTTGTCAACGACAAAACCAATCGAGAGGGTCTTGACTCCGAATTTCTCGGCAGGGATGATAAGGTCGCGTTCACCAACCTTGTGCATGTAGAGCTGTTGGTCCTCGATGCCTAACATTTTGGGGATTGACGGCCCGAAGATGTCGGCGTCGAGAAGCCCCACCTTATAGCCCAGCTGGGCAAGTGATACGGCAAGGTTGACGGCAATAGTGCTCTTGCCAACGCCTCCCTTGCCGCTCGATACGCCTATGATGTTTTTAACACCGGGCAGGGTAGGGGTTTCTTTCTTGGCGTTGACTCGTGCGCGTGCACTGATGTTGCCTTTGATGTTGACGTCCTCGCCAACGTGGGTGGTGATTGCCACCTCGGCAGCTCTGATTACCGACTTCATGAAAGGGTCGGTGTCCTTTTCAAAGGTGAGCGACAGCGACACGTTGTTGCCGTCGATGCGGATGTCGTCGTTCACCATACCCATTGTCACGATGTCTTTTCCGGTACCTGGATATTTGACTGTGCGCAATGCGTCTATAATGAGATTGGGATATAATGTCATGATTTAGCGTTAGTTATCGTTTAGGTCCTTGAACTCCATCTGGTCGCGGTGATAACTGCGGTAGTTGTCGGGCTCGATTTCGATGTCGGGCTCCTGCAACTGCACGCCGTGAGGCAGTCGGAATTTGATGTACTTGATTGTCAAGCCGCGACTGAGCCACTGCCGTTCATAGTGGGTCTTGATTTCGAGAATGTCATCGGCAAGACCGCTGGCATAGAGGTCACTGGTGTTGACATCCTGAGGCAGGCTGTTGAGGCGCAGCATGGCGTCGGTGTATGTATAAAGGAAGGGACTGTCGGTCTTGAGGTGTACGATGCCGCCGTCCTTCAGTATCTTACGGTAGTTGTCGAGGAAACGGGTGCCGGTCAGTCGTTTGTTGACTTTTTTCATCTGCGGGTCGGGGAAGGTAATCCAAATCTCGGACACCTCGCCGGGGGCGAACATGCGGTCGATGATTTCGATTGACGTGCGCAGGAAGGCGACGTTGGTCATCCCCTCGGCATTGGCCTGTTTTGCTCCGGTCCACATGCGGGCTCCTTTGATGTCGACACCGATGTAGTTCTTCTCGGGGAAACGTTTACCGAGCCCTACGGCATACTCCCCCTTGCCGCAACCCAGTTCGAGCACGATGGGGTGGTCGTTGCGGAAGTATTCCTGGTTCCACTTGCCGCGCATCGGGCAGCCGTTATCCTTGATTGCCGCGAACGGGAACTGGAACACGCAGTCCAGTTGTTCCATCTCGGCAAATTTCTTCAGTTTGTTTTTACCCATTTGTCTATTTCACTGCAACTTTATAACTCTTGCCGTTGAGGCGTACGATGTAAATACCCTGGTCGGCGTCAATAATGTTCTCGCCTGCTTGGAGGCTTATGTTGCGTGTAGTTCCGTTGATGTTAACAATTTGTGCATCGGTGCTGTTGCTGGTGGTTATGTTGATGAAACCGGCGCCTGTTGTTACTGCATCATTGTCGGCTGTCAGGTCGTTGACACCCGAGACATTGTTGACTGTTGCAGTGCAGGGCGATGCAAACAAGGCCTTATGGCTCATGTCGGCCATGATGATGCAGTCAATGGTGACTTTGCTCTCGGAACTGAGTCTCTCGTCTGCTGTCACTTCCAGGGTGAACAGGGCACCGCTATTGCCTTCGATTCGCTGTCCGTCGGCCGAGTAGATTATGATGCGGGTTGCGTTGCCCACCTGTGCAGTTGTCAGTATGTGGTTGCCGGCACGTTCACAGACGGTTATGTCGCTGAGTGATAGACCTTGCGGCAGTGTGATGTCACATTGTATGGCACTACACTGGCTGCTGTTGACCATCTCCACATTGATGCTGCGGGTCTCGCCCAGGTTAATATCAATGGGTTCTGCCATGAGGCGGTCGTTGGTGTTGGGTATCGAACGCTGGGCGGTGGCCTCTATACCAAGAATCATGTTGATGACGGCATTGACGTCCTTGATTGATACGCTTCCGTCACAGTCAGCATCGGCCTCGGCAGGTCTGATGTCTGTAAGACCAAGGATGATGTTGATGATGATATTGAGGTCGGCAACGGTGATTCGGCCGTCGTGGTCGGCATCACCGGGCATGAACCCTTCGATAATGTTGAAGTCGCGCCACTGGTCGGCCGATGAATATGCGTCAAGGCAACCGTAGGGCACTGTCAAATCGATGGCGGGTTGGTTTACTCCATACCATACCGACTCTCCCAATGCCGGAGCGTTCTGGGCATTGATGTGTATGGACTTCAATCCAGTCATGCCTGCCATGGCTTTTGTGCCGATGAATGTCAGCGGCTGGGGCAGGGTGATGCTGGTCATAGCGTAGTCGCCATAGAAAGCATAGTCACCGATTGTGTCACTGCCGGCAATGTCAACGTCGGTCAGTGCTGTGTTTCCGGTAAATGTGAAGGCGGGAACTGTGGCGTAACCGTTGGCCGAGGCGAGTGTCTTGTTATACAGGAATGCACCTCGTCCATTGTTTGTGATATTGCGTGGCATTGATGCCGACGCTACATTTGTATTGACAAAGGCCCAGTCGCCTATCTGCTGCAGAGCGTTCTGCTGTGACAGGTCAACACTGACAAGACCTGTCCCTGCAAACGCTTCGTTGCCGATGGCACCGATGTTATTGCCAAGGCTTATCGCAGTTAGCGAGATGCAACCGAGGAACGCCTCGTCATCGATGATTAGCGGGTTTGAGGTGTTTGTGCCGTTAATGGTGACGGTCTTCAGTGCGGTGCATCGCGACATGGCTCCCTTACCCAACTGGACAGTGGTGGCGGGCAGGGTGAGTGCCGTAATTGCTGAGCAACCCGACAGGGCATAGTCACCGATGGTGGCGAGGACTTCGGGCAGTTGCAGGGTTTTCAGCGATGTGCAACCGGCGAGAGACGCCATGCCAAGTGCCGTGGCACTCCGGGGCAGGGTGAGGCTCTGCAGGTTCTTCATCCCGGCGAGCGCCATGGTTGGAACGGTGAGGCTATCATTATAATATTCGGTTCCGAATATCGCCTCAAGACCGTTGTGATACTCGGTAATATTCACGTTGCCAAGGTCAAGTTGCTTGAGCGATTGCAACGAGTCTGCTATAAAGCGGAAATCGCGAGCGTCCATCTTGCCATTGACGGTAAGCGAGGTAATGTTTTTGTCATTTACCAGTCCCTTCAATGCACCTGGCGAGCAGGTCACTTGGGCATTTGAGATGCCGGCAATGACGAGTGAGAGGGCGAATAATATTTTGCGCATAGTTTATTGACTATTTATATTGTTGCTTATTTTACGATAACCTTGTAACTCTTGCCGTTCAGTGTAACCACATAGAAACCCGGGGCAGCGTCAACCTGATTGTGACCCTGCTGTACTGTTACGGGACGGTTGCTGCCGTTGGTGGCGACAACCTGAGCCAAGCAGTCTTGCTGTGACTCGATGATAATCGAACCGGCAGATGCATAAACTTTGTCGGTATTTGCGTTTATGTCTTTGACTCCGGTGGTGTTGCCCACATGTGCCTCGCTTGATGAACCAAGGAGTTTGTCACACTGTGTGGTGCCGAAAATGACCCCGTTAATGGTGATAACTGACTGCGGGTCGAGCATGTTGCTGGCACTTACGGTCAAAGTCGCAATGCCTTCATTGCCGAATGCCTTGCGTGAACCGGAGTAAGCGAGGATGCGGTCACCGCTGTCCGAGAGCACAAACGTGTGAGTTTTGTCGGTGCTGCCGATGCCAACGATTTCAATGCCGTCGGGCATGTCGATGTCAAACTGCAGTGCACAGTAGTCGTCACGGGTTGCATCCAGGTGAAGCGTGATGTCGCGTGTCTCGCCGGCGTTGATTTCAAAGTCCTCGATAATGACGCGGTCACCATCCTGTGATTGTCTGTGGTTGATGCCATGTGCACGGCGATAGTACGTTTGGGTACCGTTCAGAATCATATTGATGATGGTGTTGATGTCGGCGATGTCAATAATATCGTCCTTGGCACAGTCGGCGTTCTCAAAGATGAAGGTTCCTGTCGGATACCCCATCATGTAGGCAATAATAGAGTTGATGTCGGCGATGTCTATTTCACCGTCATTGTTGACATCTCCAATCAGATAGTCACGAAGAATGTGGAAGTTCTTCCATTGATCGACTTCCCCGTAGAGGTCGGCGGTCTCGTTGTTGAGGGTGTTCAGTTTAACCAAGGGTTGGTCAACCCCTTGCCATACGCTGTCGCCCAGTGCGGGGACCACGGTCGCAACAATGGAAACGGTGTCGAGTCCTGTCATGCCTGCCATGGCGCGTGTGCCGATGTAGGCAGTGGTTGACGGAAGGGCCATGCTCTTGACAGCATAGTCGTTGTAGAATGCATATTCGCCTATTGAGTCAACTCCCTCGGGCAGCGTGTAGCGTCCGTCAAGCAGTGTGTTGCCGGCATAGGTTAGAGGTGGTATAGTTGTGATACCCTCGGGGAATGTCGCACTGGCATTGCTGCGTGCGCAGTAGAAGGCGCCGTTGCCCATATAGTAAACTCCGGCGGGCAACGTTGCGGCAGTGATGCCGCTGCAGGCAAACGCCCATGCACCAATTTGTTGCAGCTGTTGCATGGCTGCGAGGTCAATGGCCTGGGCTCCTGCTCCCACAAAGGCTTCTTTGCCTATTGAACGGATGGCAATGCCATTGTCGATGCTGATGCCGTTGAGTGCAGTACATCCGCTGAATGCACCAGCACCGATGGCGGTGACGCTGTTGCTCAGTGTTACCGACGAAAGGTTGGTGTCGTCAATGAATGCATAGGCGGGGACATTGCACCCGGCTATTGTTACTGTTGTCAGGTTTGCACAGCGTGAGAATGCTCCGGTGCCAAGTTGTGTTACCGATGCAGGGATGTTTGCAACTGTGATGCCTGTGCCGCTAAAAGCATAGGAATCAATAGCAGTCAGAGTTGACGGCATCGTCACTGTCTCGAGCGACGAGCAGCCTGCCAGTGCTGCATGGCCAATGCTCTTCAGGCTATCGGGCAGCACCAGATTTGTCAACCGGGTGCCCATCAGTGCCATGGCTGGCAGTTCGCCTTGGGCAAAGTCAAAGATGTTGCCAAGATAGGGCTTGCCTTTGCTGTGGTAGGCGGCAATGTTAACCTGGCTCAGGTCCAGTGAGGTTAGTGACGGCAGTGAGTCTGCGATGAATACAAAGTCACGTACGTCCATCGTGCCTGACACGGTGAGTTCGGTTATCGAGCGGTCGGCAAGGTTGCTGTGCAGGTTGCCGGCGTTATTTTCGATTTCAACTGCTCCGAGCGTGAGTGTTGTTGCCAGGAGTGCGGTTGTCAGTATTATTGAGCGCATAACAATTTAGTTTTTTTATACCAAATATTGTTGTTTCTTGTTAATTCTTAATCTTGTCAAGTACGATAATCTCTCCGATGTCGGTGCCACCGGTGACAGTTCCGTCACTGTAGTTGCCGAACACCTTATAGAGTCCTCCGGCAACGCGTTTCCCGTCTGTAGTCGTCAAGTTCCAAACCACGGGGAACGTGGTGGCGCTGGTGCTCCACACGAGATTGCCAAGGGCATCAGTGACCTTGATGTTGCATGTCGGTGCAATGTCATCGGGCAGTCCGGTAACGCTGATGGTTGCCTGGTCGATGGCGGGCAACTCCTCAACGCTGACCTTGCCGGTGGTGCCTGTGCCGATGACAAACGAGATTGCCTTGCTCGTGGCGTTGCCAAATACGTCGTGTACTGTAACCGACATATTGTGCAGGCCTGGTGCAATTCCTGTCAGTGGCATTGCCAGCATGCCCTGACGGTTCATATCTGATAGGGTGAGATAGTTGTTGGCATTGTCGAATGTCTGTTTGCCGTTATCAAGCAATAGACGTATGCTGTTGCCTATAGACATTGTTTGAGTGTTGATGCCGCTGCTGTCTGCCATGCTGATGTAGAGAGTTGAACCTGCAGGTACGACATCCCCTTCGTTAAAGGTCTTCTCGTCATTAATATACATGCTTTTAATAACTGGCGGCTGGTCGTCGGTTGTGCCTTGAGTCTGGTTGAACTTGGCGATTTGCAGTTTGTCATATTGCCCGTTGACCATTTCGCTGCTATTGTCGCGGTGGGCATAGACGCGAATCATGCCGTCGCTGTTGATGCTTGTGCAGTAACGCGGCATCACCAGTTTGCCACCGAATATGCCGTTGTTCACACGGCCTTGTACGCGTGCAATCACTTCACGGGGGTAGTAGATGTCGCGTTTGGTCGAGCGGTTTGTCATGGTAGTGAATTTTTTCTCGGCTTCATATATGGTGAGAGTTGCGTCACCATTGAAGTTTGTGTCCACATCCTTGCCATTGCTTTTCATGACTTTGGCTGTGAAACTGATTGTCTGGGTGGGACCTGTGCTCACCACAGCATCGTTGGTGACATCTGTTCCGTTGACGCTGGTGATCTTGAACAGCGGTTTGGGATAATTCACTTTGATTGCAGGGTCTCCAAGTAGCATGAAGTTCAGCTTGTTGTGGTTGCTTACCGAACCAAAGGTCTGCTTGGTGTTCATATAGACTTCGCCCAGGGTTGGCATGCGTCCGGAGGTCTTCCAGTTGAACATATTCTTAATCCATGCCTGGTTGAGCAGGTTGTTGTTGTCGGCATAGACCATTCGGGTTGATGCCAGCATGGCGATAAACCCTCCATCATTCATGTGGAACATACGCTCGGCGATGCCGCGGGTGTTGCTGTCATATCGTGCTACGTCACACGTCGCAAATACACCGATGGGCAGTTGCTTGTTTGCCATTGCTTTTGCCTCAGTAGTTGTCCACATTCCCTTTTTGGTGAGCATTGTGGGACCGGCGTGTCCGATGTAGTCAAAGAAGTATAAACCGTCATGAAGATTTGACATGATGGCGCGTCGTGCCTCGGTCGGGGTACGGCTTTCTATATTTTCAATGTGTTGCTCGTCAACTGCACGTGGATACATATCAACAAACACCTTGTTGAGTTCCATCTGGTTGTTGACTGTTCCCTTGATGAGGTTGCAGATGCCCTCGGCCTGTACGGCGTGGATGTTCTCGTCTCCACTGTCGCCAACGATCAGTTGGCTGTTGCGCCAGTGACCGTAATCGGGTGCAAGGATATACTTGGCAATTTTATCGACGTCGGCTTCGGCCTCCGACGGGCTGCTGCATGTGATGCGGCCAACACCCAGTCTGAGAACGTCCTTGTCATGATTCAGACCCGAGTTGTCATCCAGGAAGCCGAAGAAGTCGTCGCTGGTGAACGATGTCGCCTCGTCGTTGCTGGTGTCACTCTGATAGGTGATTACGATGTCGCCCTTGTCATTGACAATTCTTCTGTTGTCCTGACAGCCTTGTCCGAACATCAGCAGGTTGCGGAACTTGGTCTGGTTGCGGTCATAGAGCATCTTGCAGAACAAACGCACCGCCATGGCATCGGGGGTACCCGACGAGAATTCGTTGAATATCTGTTCCTGATCGACCACAGCAACGTTTAGCATTTCATATTGGCGGTGAAGCTGTGCGAGCCGTTCGGCCTGGGGCATGAAGGTCTTATTGGTGACGATCAGCATGTCAGGCGTTTCCATATTGTGGAGGTCTTGGTTGGCTATGGCTTCATAACCCGATATTTTCATCAGGGTCCCGGTGGGGTCAAATGCCACGAAGTAGCGGCTTTTGGTGCTGGCACCTGCACAGTGGCCAGGTCCATCGGCACTCGTTTTCAGTTCACAGTCAACGGGATCGTTATTGTCGGTGATCTCCCAAAGCCGGGTCGAGGCATTGGCTCCTGGTAATATGATGAGGTCAGTGCTGTTTAACTTGTCATTGGCAAGTCTTGTCTGACTGTTTTCGCCAATGGTGTTGTTGCGGGTGTAGGTGACAATAAAGTTGTCAAGGTAGGCCTGTTTTACCTTGACGGGGTAACTGAATGTTAAAGTCAGGGTGTTGTTCTCGCCAACATTCTTTGCAGTGAAATTCTGTATGGGGTTACAGGTGTAGTAGAATGCAGTTGAATTGCTTCCTGGCATCTTGATGGTGTCGCCTTGTTGGAAAGGTATCACAATTTTGCTGCCACCTGCGCATGTGAACGTGCCCCTGAGAATCTCATCGCCACCCATCTGTCCGGCCACGGTGGTGTTTAGCGTGATGCTGTTACCGGCAACCCCCGGCAGATACACGTCAAACGTGTCGTTACTGGTGAGGTCCTCGCCAAGCATGTCCTTTCCCGTGAAACTGACTGTCCTGAGTTCTTTCTCATGGTAGCAGTAGTCCAGCCCTGTTGTTAATGGGGTATAGTTGTCGGCACTCAGCGATGGGATGGTTTGCACAGCCTGGTCGCTGCCGCCCTCGGTCAGGAAATAGTATCCGTGGGTGGAGTATGCATTGATGGTGCGGGTAAATGCCGGCGTGTCTTTTGGGCCAGCCAATGTCATTGCGACGGGGCCCATTGCATAAAAGCACAGTTTGCCGTTAATGCGCATGGTGCTGACCTGTTGCAGGTCGTCTTCCATACCTGGTTTCAGTATCTCGCTCATCATGTGACCGCCGCATCCGAACACCTGAACTTTGCTGGGGTCGGTGAAACCCATGTCTTTTAACTCCTGATCGGTAAGTTCATAGATGCCATCGGTGGGTATGGAAATCTTAACCCATTTACCCGTTGCCAGTTTTGATTGTGAGACATATTGTGACTGGCTGTAGGCGTATGCCGACAGAGTAGCGGCACAGCACAACAGGGTTGTCAATGCCAGTCGGTATATCTTGCTTAACTTGTTCATTAGGTTCTGATTATAATTGAATAAAGAGTTTGTTTACTGTCTGTCATTGCCGGTAAGCGGTTCGATAACGATTATGTCACCGATATTTGTGCCGCCATACTCGGTTCCGTTGTCGTATGTCGCATAGAATTTGTACAGGCCGGGTGCTACTCGCTGTCCGTTCATGTCGGTGAGCGGCCATACGGTGCTGCCGGTCGATGTGTTGGTCTTCCAAACAATGTGTCCTTGGGCATCTGTCACTTTGATGCATGCCTCGGGCGTGCTGCTGAGTTTGTCGCTGTCAAGACTGATGCGTGCGCTCTCTACTGCCGTAAGTTCTTCGGCACTGATTGTCAGGCTGCTTGTCTGCCCAACGGCAAAGGAGATGGTGCGTGTCGCGCTGTTGCCGGCAACGTCAAATACAGTGAATGTCAATGTGTGGGGACCTTCGCTCAGGTTTTCCAGCGGGAATCTTACGCTCAGGCTCTGCCCGTCGTCGATTGCCGATGCAAATTCCTTTACATTATTATATGATGTCTTGCCTCCGTCGAGCAGCAACTTCATCATGTCACCGATTGAGGTCCTGGAAGTGTTGATCGAGAGGTCGTCGGTTGCCTTTATATATAATGTGGAGTTGGCGGGTACTGTAGCACCGTCGCTGAATGCGGCCTCATCGTTAAGGAACATGGCATCGATTGTTGGTGCCTGGTCGTCGCTGAGGGCTGTGCTGTCATTATAGGCTTCGAGCATGATGCCTCCACACTCGCCGTTGACCATTTCATCGCTGTTGTCGCGGTGGGCATAGACGCGTAGCAGACCGGTGTCGCCGGTTGCCTTGAGGCTGCGCGGCACGGTCACCGTGGCGGTTAAGATACCGTTAACGACGCGACCGCCGATGCTGGCGATAATGTCGCGGGGGTAATATACATCGCGAGTGAACCATGAACTCTTTTCACGTTGTGCGGGTGTTGTCTTGAGAAATTTCTTGGGGCCGTAAAGCGATATTGTACCATCACCGTTGAATGAGGTGTCAATGCTTCCGTCTGCTTTGGTGACAGTCGCGTTAACAGTGATTTGCTGCATCGGGCCGCTGGTTACATCTACGCTGGCCTGTGCCACATTGCTGCCGTTGACCGAGGTGATGTTGAACAGCGGTTTGGGATAGTTGATTTTGATTAATGGGTCGCCCAGCAGGGTGTATGCCAGCTTACAGCAGTACACGCTGCTTCCAAATCCCTGTTTGGTTGCCATGTATGTCTCGCCCAGGGTGTTCATCTTCTTGCTTGCATTCCAGGTAAAGAAGTTCTTGATGAATGTCTGGTTCATGATGTGGTTCTGGTCACTAAGTACAGGACGTGTCGATGTCAGCATGGCGATGGCGCCGCCATTGGGCTGGTGGAACATGTACTCGGCAACACCGCGTTGGTCGCTGTCAAAGCGTGCCACCTCACATGCCGCTGTTGTCATGATGGGCAGGTGAGGATAACTATATCGCTGTGCGTCGGCGTTGGTATAGAGGTTGCTCTTGGTGATTACCAGCGGTCCGGCGTGTCCGATGTAGGTCGAGAAGTATTGTCCGTTGGTCAACAACTCAACCATGCGACGGCGAGCCTCGCTTGCTGTCTTGTTGTCGAGCAGTGATGGCTGGAAGAGTTCAACGTAAACCTTGTTAGTCTGCATGTGGGTGTTGAGTGTGCCCTCAAGTTGCTCGGTAATGCCTTCGCTCTGGAAGATGTGGAGGTCGTTGTCGCCAGTGTCCGATATTACCAGGTTGTCGTTGCGCCAGGGACCGTAGTCGGGCAGGGTGACATACTTGATCAACTTGTCAATGTCGCTCTTGGCTTCCTCAATGGTGCTTGACGGGATGCGGCCAACACCGATGCGAAGTTTGTCTGAGAACATTGTTGCTGCACTGCCGCTGTTATCGTCAAGGAACCCGAAGAAGTCGTCGCTTGTGTAGGACTGCAGGTAATCGTTGCTGGCATCGCTTTGATAGGTAATCAGGCGGTTTGGCCTGTTGCTGATGATACCGCGGTTGTCATAACTGCCGCCGCCCAGCAGGAGCAGGTTCTTGAATTTGCTGTTCCGGTCATATAACATCTTGCATAGCAGGCGGTATGCCATGGCATCGGGGGTTCCCGACGAAAATTCGTTGAATACCTGCTGCTGGTCAACGACTGCCACGTCAAGGCCTTCAACATCCTTGTGGAGTTTGGCAATGCGCTCGGCCTGTGGAATGAAGTCCTTGACGGTAATGATTAGCATGTCGGGGACCTCCATGCCGTGGAGATTCTGGTTCTCGACAGGTTCAAAACCGTCAATCTTCATCAGTGTGCAGGTTGGGTCAAATGCTACAAACTGACCCCAACGGTATGCCGAGCCGGGTGTGAAACTGTATCCTGTAACGTTGCCCAGGCTGTCAACCTCGGGGGTCATCGGGTACTGCAATGGGTCGTCGGGCTCTTGAATGAGCCATGCCACAGTGTTCTCGGTAGCTCCCGGAATTACAATGCGGTCGGTCACCAGGAGTTTGTGCATGTCGAGTCTTGACTGGTTGTTTTCCCAGTACTGCACATCGTTGCTCTTGGTATAGGTCATTGTGAAATAGTCCATCTTTGCGAGCGATATGCCGTTGGCGGGACTAAAGAGCCTGATATTGATGTTGCCACTGTCAACAGGCTGGTTTGTATTGACAAACGCAAGCGGTGCCGGCGTTGGCATTGTGTAATATGTGTTATCGAGTGTGGTGGCTACAACCGTATTTTGTCCGCTGGTGTAGTTTACGTCGATATCCTGACCATTAGCTGTAAGTGTTGTCAGAATCGTAGTGGCATCGCTTGACTTTACACCAACATTCACATTAACCACTACCGTGTTGCTGACATTGCCCGGCAGACTGAAAGGCAGAGTGCATGTGCCGGTGCCGATGTTCTCGCCCAGCAACTGCTTGCCCGACATTGATACAGACGTCAGGTCGTTGTCGTGGTGATACCATGCCAGACAACTGTTGCGCGCGGTTGTGCCGGTGCTCATCAGCGGGGCTACGTCAATGCCGTTCGAGCCACTCCCTTCAGTCAGGAAGTAGTAGCCATGGGTGCTGTAGGCATTGGTCTTGTGGGTGAAATTGGGATTCACATTGCTCAGGTTGTTCAATGTCATCTCGGTCGTTCCCTGTGCATAGAAACACAGTTTGCCGTTAGCATGAAGGGCACGTACCTGTATCAGGTCGTCTGTGAGCGTACTGCTTAGTGTTTCACCAATCATATACCCGCCTTGGCCGTATATCTGGACGTTTGCGGGGTTACTGAACCCCATCTCAGCCAGTTCGGCATCGGTGATTTCATATACTCCGTCTTTGCTTACTGCAATCTTTACCCACTTGCCCGAAGCCAGTTTCGAATTCTTGGTGAAGTGCGTAGTGGTGAATGCGTTGCCGGTTGGCACGCCCGCTAACAGCAGTGCTGCGATTGCGATGATGTGTGAGAGAGTCGTTTTCATCTTATGTTGTTGGAATGTCTTTATTATCACTATTTTATTTTTGTTTTCAATTGAGTTTTGCCTTTGATTGACGCCTCGACCCGGTCGTTTATTTTGACTGGTACTGGTTTGGCGTCGGAGATACCGAGGCAGACGATGTCACCCATCCTGACAGTGGCGAATTGCGACAGATGCACGAGGGCATCATACCACAACGGGGCTATCGCGTTACCGTCGATTGACGCACATGACTGCCCGTTGAGTGTCCACTCGATGCCGGGCAGGGGGTGATATGGTCCTGTCGGGGTGAAATTCACCCATTCGCCCACCGTGATGGCTCCGTCAAATGTTTGCATCACTGTGTGGTCGGCAATATTGCTGTCAACCGGCGTGGTGATGAATGATGGGGATATGGCATCGACATATCGGTAGGCAAACCGGCGTCCGATGCGCTTGCCCAGACGTCCGATGCGCATTGCAAGCATTGGCTTCAGCGCAAACTCCTTGGCGATGTCGGGCAGGAACAGCGGCTTGCCGTTATTCAGCAGCGCCGAGTCGGCAAACAGCGTGGTGCCGATTGCCTGTGTCGCCTTGTCGATATGCACTTCGATTATCTTCATCTTGCTGCTATTATTGTTGTCAGTCGGTGACTGCAATTTTCTTTGACTTGGTTGTTTCGCGCACGCCGTCGGTCGAGATGGTGGCACGGTATATGTAGATGCCGTGTGGCAGGCGGCTACCCGAATTGTCGGTGAGATCCCATGTTATGGGGAACGACGTGTACATGTCGCTCTTGCCGCTCTGACGGGTGTTCCATACAAGACGGCCCATGATGTCGTACACTTCGATTCCGACGTTGAGCGTAGAACCGGGACGGTTGTGACGCACGTAGAACTCGGTGCTGACGCTGGCCGGGTTGCTTGTCGAGTAAACCTCGGTGATTTCGGGTTTGAGGCCTTTGACAACCACAAACTCGATGGTCTTGTCGGTGAAGTTGTTATATACGTCCCATACACGCAACCTCAGGGTGTGTCGGCCCTCGCTCAGTTCGTTGAGCGGGTAACTGATGGAACCCCATGTGCCCTCGCTCGTTACCTGCGGGGTGTAGTAGCCGTTAAGGTCACTGAAGGTTGTTGTGCCGTCCAGGGTCAGCGTCATTATGTGGCCAATGCCGGCGGTTGAGAAGTTCACACCGCTCTTGTCGCCGAAGGATGCCAGCACGAGTGGCGACTCGTTGACCTGGTCTCCGTCACTGAATTCCTGGTTGTTGAGACACAGGAACTGGATTTCGGGCCCGACAGTGTCGGCCGGTTGGCTCTCGTCAATGCCGTAGATGTAGAAGTCGTCAAACGCTCCCATGGCGTCGATGCCCTGCTTGGTGTCGCAGGCATAGAGGTTCAGCAGCGACGGGGTGTAGTTGTCAAAGGTGACATCTGCCAGTTCGCTGGTGATGTTGATGCTCATCTTGAACGAGCCGCCAACGACGGTGTCGTTCTTAATGGCTATCTTGTTGGTGTGCTCCTGATAGGTGAAGGGCACACCATAGTCATTATCTCTAGGTTCGGCGTTGGGAGCGCCATAGCCGTGGGTGGTTATTGACTGCTCACAGTCGTAGAGCGTACCGATGACGCTGCCGTTGAAGTTGGTGGCCTTGTTGCCGTTGCCGTCAACGATGCTGCCGGCAAAGGTGACGTTCTGACGAGCCTCAAACACTGGCAGGCTGTCCGGGTTGACGGGTTTGCCGTTGATGGTCTCCACTTTGACGGTATAACGCGGCAGTGCCAGGCGCATTGCAGGGTCGCCAAGCAGCATATAGCGCAAGCTGTTGGCAGTGCGCTGCTTGTTGTTGCCCAGGCGGTAACTGTCGCCAATGCGTGTGGCATTGCCGTCGGCATCGCGCTTGAACGCGTAGGTGGCGACATGGTTGTTCAGGGAGCTGTTGCCGGTGATGTTCACTTCGCGTGCGGCACTGATGATGGCAATGCAGCCGCCGTTGGGGTTGAGGAACATGTTCTCGGCACCTGACTCCTCGATGGCATCATAGCGAGACAGTTCGCAGGTGGCACCGAACACTACTGGCAGGTGCTTGAAATACATGTTGTTAAGGTAGTCGTTGCGTTGCACGAGGTTGTGTCCCGATATGACATTGGGGCTGGAGTGTCCCTGATAGTTCCACCACAGTGCGCCCTCGCTCAACTTGCCGTACATCTCTTTGCGGGCTTGTGGGTAGGTGCGGGTTGACCCGATGCTGGTGGCATCATAAGAGTCAAGGTACACGCGTTTTACGCTTAGGGCTTTGCCTCCGTTGTTGCTGATGATGTCAATCAGATCCTCGCTGTCCTTCATGAACTGGGCTCCGTTCTCGTCATCGGCGACCACGAGCAACTGGTTCTTCCATATATCATACTCGGGATTGGTGCAGTATTTGATGAGTTTGTCCACTGCAACCTTTGCCTCGTTCTCGCTCTTGACGGGGAAACGTCCCACCGCAATGCTAAGTTCGCTCAGGTTCCACTTGGGACCGCTGCCGTCGGCCAGGACGCCAAAGCAGTCGTCGGTGCAGTATGAGTCCTTGGTGTTGCTCTCGGGTGATTCCCAGGTCAGCAGGGCGGGGTAGGCGATGCCCTTGAACTCGGAGGTCAACTGGCGGTTGTCAAACGAACCGTTGCCCATCAGCAGCAGATAGCCAAGGCGGTGTCCGCCCTCGTCTCCGCGGTCATAGAACATCTTGCATGCCATTCGGTATGCCATTGCGTCGGGGCTTCCCGAGGAGAACTCGTTGAACACCTCTTCTTGGGTGACGACAAGTACACGCATGCTGTCCTGGGTCTCATGCAGTGCTGCAATGCGTTCGGCCTGTTGTTTGTATCGCGCGTTGGTGATAATCAGCATGTCGGGCACGGGTTGTCCGTGCAGGTTCTGGTTGGCGACGTGCTCTTTGCCCTCGGCAACGGCATGGGAGCCATTGGGGTTGAATGCCACATACTCTCGCACACCGTCGGCAATGGGGGCGAAGGTCGCGGTGTTCCCCGACACGGTTGCGTTCATCTCCACGGGCTGGCTGGGTACGGTGACGTCCCAGATGCGTGTGCCGTCGGTCACTCCGGTCAACGCCATTGTCCGTGCCGAGTCTCCGGTGAAGCACAAACTTGTGTTGCCCATTGACAGGCGGCGGGTGTAGTTGACTGTGATGAAGTTGAGGCGTGCGGTGTTGATTGATGCGCCGCTGTTGACCAGTTTTACTGTATATGACAACTTGTTGTCGCTATCCAGGGTGAATGATTTTGGCATCAGGTAACGGCGGTAAACATAACTGCCGTTGTCGGCAGTTATGCGGTCTTCTGTAGCGACAGACAGGTTTTTGCCGTTGTACTGGTGGGCAAAGTATGCGCTCCCGCCCTCTACGGGCATGTGGGCTCCCGCCTCGGTAAAGACGTTCACTTTGCTCCCGTCAACGATGCCGTCAAGCGTGAACTGTTGGGTGAACGAACTGTTGAGCAGCAGGTTCTCGCCCAGCAGCTCTCGCCCCGATTGTGTCGGGTTGGCGAGTTCGCTCTCGTGGAACAGACGCTCGATAAAGGTTGTCGCCGGGTTGTCGCCGGGGCTGTTGTCTGCCTTGGTGATGTCAATGTCGCTATAGCCGCTGTCGTCGGTCACATAGTAGTAGGCGGCAGTGGCATAGGGGTGCTGTATCTGCACGAATGCCATGTTGTTGCGGCTGCCCCATGTCGTCGGCCCCTGCGCATAGAAGCACAGTTTGCCGCTCGTGCGGACAACGGGTACCTGGGGCAGGTCGTCGGGGATGTCGGCAGTTAGCGTCTCGCTGATTGGAGCGCCGCCCTTGCCAAAGACGTGGATGGCGTCAGCGCCGCTGAACCCCCAACTGCGGGCGTCTTCGTCGGTAATCTGGTAGATGCCGCTTGTCAAGATGCGCAGGCGAACCCAGTTGCCCTTGGCGAGTTTGGACGAGTCGGCATAATGACTCGGACTGAATGCCATTGCCGACGGAGCGGCGGCTAACAGTGAGACGGCGAGCAGGATGACGATGCGGAATATGATTTTCTTTTTGATGTTCATAACAATGATTATTTTATTCTATTTATATAGAACAAACGCAAAATTACTGAAAAAATTGTATATGGGCAAAGGTTATGTCATTTTTTTTGTCTTTTGCTGCCAGAAACGTGGATATTTGAAAATGTTTGGTTAATTTTGTGGCGACAAAAAACAATCATTATGAAGAAAATTTTATTATCGCTATTAATTCTCGTTGCCTTGCCCGCAGCGGCATGGGACATCGTCGGCCATCGCATCATTGCCGATATCGCTTATCACAATCTCACTCCCGAAGCCCGTCAGAGCGTTGACCGCGTCCTCGGTTTTGAACGGGCAATCGTGGCGACATCGTCGTGGCCCGATGACCTCCAGAACGACACCATCTATCCCGGCCAGAACGTCTGGCATTATCAGGACATCGATGGAGGAAAGACCGACGAGGAAGTGGAGTATTTATACAATAACAAGAAGGCTGAGGGCTATCATCTGTTCTTTGCAAAGGACAGTCTCATAAAGTTGCTCGAGAAGGATCCGTCAAATGGCGATGCACTGAAGTTTGTCGTTCACTTCTCGGGTGACGAGTACCAGCCGATGCACATGGGGCATCACGATGACCTGGGCGGTAACCTTAAACGCTTCTCCTGGTTCGGTCAGCACGTGAATCTGCATAGTCTTTGGGATGGCAAACTGATAGCCTATTCGTGCTACTCGAGCACTGAGTACTGTGACTATCTGATGCAGCGTTTCGCGGCAAGGAAGGATGAAATCATGGCAATGGACGAACTGGATTGCATCAAGCACACCTACCGCCTCTCGACTGCAATATATGACTATTATGACGAGTTGTTGAAAACTGCCGAAATTGACAATAAGGGTAATGCCCGTTTCAGGCGAAACTTTGAGTATGGCTATGCCTATCGTTTCCGTCCCGATGTCGATTTTCAACTCTACATGGCAGGCATACAGCTGGCAAAACTGCTGAACACACTTTATCATTAATCACATAAAACAGCAAAGCACAATGGCAAGGCTATTTGGAATCCCCGGAACCTCATTCTCGTGGAAACGGGCTATTGGAATCACCAAGGTAAAACAGCAAATCTCGCGCAGCACCGGCATCCCGATGACTAAACAAGGTGCTGAGCGCAAACTGGGACGCATTCTCCTTGACGCCATTTTTGGCAAGAAGTGACAGCAACCGGTGTGCGCGTTTCTTTTTGCGCTTTTTGCCGTGTTGCGGGTTGGACATATTGTATTAAATTTGCATAATTGTTAGAAATGTTGTATTTTTGCAAATTAGTTGGTAATTCCTGCTTTGGCGGGTGCAATTTTGTTAGAATATGAATATAAAGAAACTACTTGCAGTTTTGACACTTGTTCTTGTGGTTGCCGCTGCCGGTGCGGCGCAGCCCCAACCGACTTTGGAGTTTGAGGTCAGAAGCGTTCCGTTCAAGATGATACTTGTTGAACACGGCACCTTTACGATGGGCGGCACGTCTGAGCAGGACGAACCGTGGGCCGATGAACAGCCTGCCCATCAGGTGACTTTGACGCGTGACTACTATATTGCCGAGACCGAGGTCACCGAGGCGTTGTGGACTGCTGTGACCGGTGGCGTCCCCTGCTATTATCCCTCGGGAGGCAACTACCCCGTTGAAGGTGTCTCGTGGGATGCTTGTCAGGATTTTATAAAGAAATTGAACATGCTTACCGGCAAAAAGTTCCGTCTGCCCACCGAGGCCGAGTGGGAGTTTGCTGCGCGCGGCGGCAACAAGTCGCAGGGCTACATCTATAGTGGCGGCAATAACCCCGACGAGGTGGCATGGCACAGGCATGACAGCAATAGGGCCAAACACCCTGTGGCAACCAAAAGACCTAATGAGTTGGGCATCTACGACATGAGCGGCAACGTGTGTGAGTGGTGCATGGACGGTTACGGCAAGTACACCGGCGAACCGCAGGCTGATCCCGTTGCACCGTCTTCTTCAAGTCGCGTCCAGCGCGGTGGGGCTTGGTATCACAACGCATGGAACGGCCGCGTGTCGGCGCGTTTTAATAACAGTCAGGACAACCGCAATGGCAGCATGGGCCTACGGCTTGTCCTTGTGATAGAATAATTGCAATATAAGAATATGAAGAAATTGTTAGTATCAATTTTCGCTATTGTGGCAACAGTGGCAGCCGCACAGGCCAAACCCGTGATGACGTTTGACGTCAAAGGCGTTAAGTTTAATATGATTAAGGTCGAGCACGGCACGTTTACCATGGGTGCTACGCCCGAGATGAAGAATGTCGATTCTTATGAGTCGTTCAGCCATCAGGTGACGCTATCCCGTGATTACTACATCGGCGAGACCGAGGTGACACAGGCGTTGTGGAAGGCTGTTATGGGCACCAATCCGTCGCGTTTCAAGGCCAACAACTTGCCTGTCGAAAACCTTGATTGGAACGATTGCCAGAAGTTTGTCGAAAAACTCAGCAGCCTTACCGGCAAAAAGTTCCGTCTGCCCACCGAGGCCGAGTGGGAGTATGCTGCCCGTGGCGGCAACAAGGCAAGCGGTCACCAGTTTATGGGCAGTGACATCCTCGAAGAGGTCGCATGGTTTGGCAACAACAGCGGAGGCAAGCCACACCCCGTTGCTTCCAAGAAACCCAACGAGTTGGGCCTGTACGACATGGCAGGCAATGTCTGGGAGTGGTGCAGCGACTTCTGGAGCCGCTACCGTTGCAACCACCAGATTGACCCCACCGGTCCTGAAAGTGGCGAGGAATACGTCTGCCGAGGTGGCGATTGGGAGTCTCTTTCTCGCCGCTGCCGCGCCTCCTATCGTGATCGCACTTATCCCGATGACACGGCGAGGATGGGACTGCGCATCGTTTTGGTTGAGTGATAATTAGCCTCATTTCCGCCCTCTCACGTCGAGGAGTGTTGGGGCGAAAGTACATCAATAAAGGTGCTCCTGCTCTTGGCAACGAGGGTGGGAGCTTACTTTATTTAATAGACTAATGTAAAGCACTGAAAGTGCGATATGTGAGCCGGCAGGCGCAACTGTAACCGAGCGTAGCGAGCTCGGCAGAGTGAGCAGCGGTAAGTCGGCGCAGCCGGTGCCGCAAATAGCGAACCTCTGCCAACTGCCCCGGGGTCGGAGCGAACGGCAGTGAGCGTAGGCCTCGGACAGACGACTGTACTAGAAAGTGCGGGCTGAAAGTCCGCGATTTATACACGATCAAAGGTAGCGGCCTCCAGCCGCTATATGGGAGAGGTCTGTATTGGCAACGAGAGCGGGAGTTCTTGTTGTGTTGGCATGGAATTTGCTTGTTATAAAAAATAGAGTTATATTTGCAACATAAAATTCGTTTTCTATGGGTAGGTTATTCGTAAATATATTGTTGGTTGCCTGTTTCGCCCTGCCGTCGTGGGGCAAATTCGCCGGACTCGCCTATGTGGGCGAGATAGAGTGGGATAAGAGACACCAGACTGCCGTTAAACTGATTTGTGATACCACGGCGACTGACACGGTGTGGTCACTCGAGATGCAGGGTGCGGTGGAGCATTACGACACGCTGCTGCTCAAAACGGGCGACGGCAAGGTGTTGGAACTGGTGCCATACGACGAGAAGTTTGACCATGTTACCGACAGCATCGGGCACAGCTCAGTCACGGGTGAGCTGATGGAGTTCTATCACTACGAGACGGTGATATACTTCCACATCACCACCACCGCCTTAAACTACATCGCTGAACACGGCATCGCTAAACTGCGCTATGGGCACAACGACTTCTATAGAGATAAGGTATACAAGCGCAATGAGTTCGGCAAAGACCTTGCTGAAGCCTACCATAAGGTCCTCGAGCAGATGTCTCCCGACTATGTGCCACCCAAGAAGCCGAGCATCTATGACGGTTTTTGAAAGGAAATGATATACAATTTGTCCCAGTAAATATACCATCGCCTGAGGTGTGACAAGATTGAATGGTAACTGAAGAGGGGCGGATGCCCCTCTTCAGTTACTTGATGCGGCTGGTCCCATAAGTGCAGTGTGCGTTCCCCTTGGGAACGGGGTGTGAGGGTGGTACTGTCCCACGATGGCATTTCGCTGCTGCTCAATGCTATCGTGGGTTATTAAGGTGCAATGCCTGCCGGCATTGGGCACTATCCATGTACCACTATCAAAGTGGTGACTTGATGCCAGGGGCATTTGACCGCTTTCATTGCTGTCAGGCATATGAGGTGATGTGATTCACTATCCATGTTCAACTATCAATGTTGCGGGACATAAGCAGTGATTTGATGCCAAGGGCATCACATCTTAATAACCCACGATAGCGGACCGCTGGAGCGGGACGCCATCGTGGGACCAAGGCACTACCTCCACACTGTTCCCAACGGGAACACACACTGCAACGATGCAAACCATGGGGCTTACTTTATTTAATGAGCTAATATTAAGCGCTGAAAGTGCTTTTTGCCTATCGACATTTACTAAGTCAGTCCACAGCCTTGCACCATGAAATCTTTTACCGGACAGCAATGTTTGCCTTTCTTCGCCTAAAAATCACCTCTTTTTTACCTCTAATTAAAAATAAAGGCGAAAATAGGCCGTCAGTTTGGATAAAAATTCGTAACTTTGCAGTTTGAGCGCAATATGCCCACAATGGACAGTGCGGCTCTTGAAAGAAACTACAAATTAACGATATATTATGTACAGAACTAAAACATGCGGTGAACTGCGCCTTGCCAATGCCGGTGAGGTGGTTACACTGGCTGGATGGGTGCAGCGCACCCGCAAGATGGGCGGCATGACCTTTGTGGATATTCGTGACCGTTACGGCATTACCCAAATCGTCTTTAACAATGAAGTTGACGCGGCGCTTTGTGAAGCTGCCAATCACTTGGGACGCGAGTTCGTCATCCAGGTTAAGGGACGTGTTGAGGAACGCGCAAGCAAGAACGCCAACCTGCCCACTGGCGACATCGAGATTATCGCCAGCGAACTTAACATCATCAGCGAGAGTATAACCCCGCCGTTCACCATCGAGGACAACACCGACGGTGGCGACGATATCCGCATGAAATACCGTTATCTGGACCTGCGCCGTGCCGCTGTTCGCAGCAATCTTGAACTGCGTCACCGCATGACCATCCTTATTCGCAATTTCCTCGACTCTAAGGACTTTATCGAGGTCGAGACTCCAATACTCATCGGTTCCACCCCCGAGGGAGCACGTGACTTTGTCGTGCCCTCGCGAATGAATCCGGGTCAGTTCTACGCTTTGCCTCAGAGTCCCCAGACGCTGAAGCAGCTCCTGATGGTTGCCGGTTTTGACCGCTACTTCCAGATTGCCAAGTGCTTCCGTGACGAGGACCTGCGTGCCGACCGTCAGCCCGAGTTCACTCAGATTGACTGTGAGATGAGTTTTGTCGAGCAGGAAGATGTCATCAACATCTTTGAGGACATGGCACGACGCCATGCGCCTGTACGGTAGCGACAAGCCCGACCTGCGATTCGGCATGACTTTTGTCGAGTTAATGGACACCCTCAAGGGCACCGGCACTTTCCCCGTGTTCAACGACGCTGCCTACATCGGCGGTATCTGTGTTCCCGGATGTGCCAACTACACCCGCAAGCAGCTTGACCAGCTCGTTGACTTTGTTAAGCGTCCCCAGGTGGGTGCCAAGGGGCTCGTGTATGTCAAGTTCAACGAGGACGGCACTGTCAAGTCAAGCATCGACAAGTTCTATACCCCCGAGGTATGGCAGGCCCTCAAGGCCAAGATGGGTGCCAACGACGGTGACCTCGTGCTCATCATGAGCGGTGACAACGCCAACAAGACCCGTGTACAGCTGTGCACACTTCGCCTCGAGATGGGCGAACGCCTCGGACTTCGCGACAAGGACCGCTTTGAGTGTCTGTGGATTGTTGACTTCCCGCTGTTTGAGTGGAGCGACGAGGAGCAGCGCCTGATGGCAACGCACCACCCGTTCACCATGCCCAACCCCGACGATATCCCATTGCTCGACGAGCACCCCGAGAAGGTGCGCGCCGTTGCCTATGACTTCGTTTGCAACGGAATTGAGGTGGGCGGCGGCAGCCTCCGTATCCATGACGGCAAACTGCAGGCCAAGATGTTTGACATCCTGGGCTTCACCCCCGAGCGTGCTATGGCACAGTTCGGCTTCCTTATCAATGCGTTCAAGTATGGTGCACCTCCCCACGCCGGTCTGGCGTTCGGCCTCGACCGTTTCGTGTCAATCATGGCAGGTCTTGACAGCATCCGCGACTGCATCGCATTCCCCAAGAACAATAGCGGCCGCGACGTGATGCTTGACGCACCGGGCGAGCTTGACCCCAAGCAGCTTGACGAATTGTACCTTGACCTGCGCCCCATTGCAAAAGAGGATTGAAAAAATAGACAATAAATGAAAATCAAGGATATAGCGAAGGCAATCGAGGCTGTGGCACCGTTGCGCTGCCAGGAGGGCTATGACAACGCCGGCATTCAGGTTGGCGATGACTTGGCCACCGTTACCGGTGTGCTGCTGTGCACCGATGTCAGCATGGCTGTCGTGGACGAGGCCATTGAGCGTGGCTGCAACCTTGTTGTGTCGCACCATCCGCTCATCTTCAAAGGTCTCAAGAAGATTGCCGGGCGCACTCAGGTCGAGCGCATTGTGGCACATGCCATCAAGCATGACATTGCCATTTACAGTGCCCACACCAACATGGACAACGTGCCCGGAGGCGTGTCGTTCAAGATGGCCGAGAAACTGGGTATGACTGATGTCGAGGTGCTGGATGCACACTGCGACGGCGATACCCCGACAGGGTCGGGTGTTGTCGGTGCAATCAAGCCGATGCCTGCCGTTGATTTCCTCAGGCTGCTGAAAGCGACCTTCGAGGTTGGGGCAGTGCGTTACAGCGGCGACACTACCGGGACAATAACCCGTGTCGCACTGTGCGGCGGTGCCGGTGGTTTCCTGATTGACAACGCTGTTGCCGCCGGGGCGCAGGTGTTTGTGACTGCCGATATGCGATATCACGATTTTCTTGAGAACAACGACCGGCTGCTGCTGGTTGACATTGGACACTACGAGAGCGAGCACTTTACGAAGGAGATTTTCAGTGACATTATCATGGCTCTGAACCCCGACTTCCCGGTCGCCTCGGCAAAAAACGAAAAAAACCAGATACAATATATTTAAATAACCATTTATGGCAAGACAAGAAAAAGAATTGTCGGTTGAAGATCGACTGAAAGCTCTTTACCACTTGCAGACTATACTGTCTGAGGTGGATCGTATCAAAACACTCCGTGGCGAACTTCCTCTCGAGGTTCAGGACCTCGAGGATAACCTTGAGGGACTTCGTGCCCGCATCGCCAAAAAGGAGGAGGAAATCGCTAACCTTACTGACGACTCCAAGCACCAGGCCCTTGAACTCGAACGTGCCAAGTCAATGATCGAGAAATATACTCGCGACCTTGACAACATTCGCAACAATCACGAGTTTGAGCACATCAGCAAGGAAATTGAGTATGAGAAACTCAACGTCGAGATGGCCGAGAAACGCCTCAATGAGGACGCGCGCGCTATTGACGCCGTGAAGATGGTCATCGATGAGTCCAAGGAGCAGATTGCCGACAGCGACCACGTGCTTCAGGAGAAAAGGGCTGAGTTGAGCGACATCATGTCTGAGACAAAGCAGGACGAGGAAAAACTGCGCGAACAGGCCAAGAAACTCGAGAAGAAAATCGAACCGCGCCTGCTGACCGCTTTCAAGCGTATCCGCAAGAACGCACGCAACGGCCTCGGCGTTGTTTACGTGCAGCGTAACGCCTGCGGTGGCTGCTTCAACCGCATTCCCGCACAGCGCCAGATGGAAATCAAGATGCACAAGAAAATCATCGTCTGCGAGTACTGCGGACGCATCCTGGTTGACCCTGCCCTGGCTGGTATAAGCGAAGCCGACGCAAAGAACGCATAACCCCATCAACGTCAGATGCCTGCATCGGGCATCTGACCCCTCTGGGGGAATACATTGCGACCTGTGCGCTGGCCGGTTACGAGCATTTCGAGCGAAATGCCCGCAAGGGGGCGTACATCGTGCAATTCACCAACTAATCTTTTTAGAAAAACAGTAATGAACGGTTCAGGTAAACTATATTTCCGCTATGGCACAATGGGGTCGGCAAAGACCGCGTTGCTGCTCACCCAGGCCTACAACTTTGAGGAGAGAGGCATGGAGTACATGTGTTTCAAACCAATTATCGACGACCGCGAGAAGGACAACGTCATCCGTTCACGCATCGGCATCGAACGCAAGTGCACCTGGATTTATCCCGACAGCGACATCTATGAACTTGTCAAGGAAACCTGTGTAAAGTCAGGTGTACGCAAGGACTGGATTCTCATTGACGAGGCACAGTTCCTCACTGCTCCACAGGTCGACCAGCTGGCACGAATCGTCGATGACTTCGGGTCGAACATCATGTGCTACGGACTGCGTACCGACTTCCAGTCGCACATGTTCGAGGGCTCGCGACGCCTGTTTGAACTGGCCGACAGCATCGAGGAGGTAAAGTCCACCTGTTCGTGTGGCCGAAAGACCATCATCAACGCGCGTATCGACAGTCAGGGCAACATCGTCACCGACGGTGCCCAGGTCGAGATTGGCGGCGACGACAAGTATGTCGCCCTGTGCCGCCGCTGCTGGCGCAACCGCCGCATCGAGAGTGCCAGCCGGAACAGCATCAAATTTGACTGACACGATAACCAGGCCGAACAGATATACAAGCCCGTGGCAACAAACCGCGGGCTTTTTTTATGACATAATTGAGGGCGATAACCGGCGTGATGTTGCCGGGTGTCGCCCTCCTGCGTTTAACGGTTTAGTGTGGTGTTTTATTTGCGTTCAAGTTTCTTGCTGTGGTTGCCGCCGCCCCAGCCCTGCGTTTGGCCGCCGTTCTTGTGCATGCCGGCACGTGGACCGAATTTGCGGTTGCCTCCCCGTTTGCCGAGTTGGCTCTTTTCATATATTTTCTTAATCTGCTTGGGGGTGAGCACCTCGCTGAACTTTTTGTAGTATTTGTCCTTGAGGTCGAGCAATGCGCGTTCTTTTGCAATGCCGTCCTTGATTGCCTGCTCCACTTCCTGGTCAGTCACGCGATGCCCTTTCTCCCTTTTGGCGGGACGGTATTTCTCCATTACTGCTGCCACGTCCTTGCAGTAGTCTTTATATGTGCCGCAGAACTTCTCGGTTTGTTTGTCACTCAGTCCAAATTGTTCGGCCAGTGCTATCGACTTGAACTCAGCCATCTTCTCGGGGTTGCCTTTGCGCTGGTCGTTGTCGTTACGGTCGGCCAGGGCGCACGGTGCAATCATCAGCACCGCCATAATCATCATTAAAAAGCGTTTTTTCATTGTTGTCTTATTGTTTAAATGTTTTACAAATGTTTTTATTTACGTTTTTTTTGTAGGACCTCTAAAAAATTACGTTTGTCTATTAGATGCGCCATATTGCCAAAGGTTACTTTGTCCTGTCTGCATTTTATATAAAATTAACAAATTTATCTCTGCCGTTTTTGTTAACTTTGTAGTCGATAAACCAATAAACCAAAACAATATGAACATTAAACATTTATTATTAACAGCATGCCTGCTCTCTGCCGGCTCGCTGTGTGCACAGCAAGGCGGCATCACCAGCCAGATGCTGGCACAGATTGAGAAAGCCCACGCTGCCGCTCCGGCTGGCAAGGCAATCATGAACGCTATGGCGTCAAATTCTATTGAGGCTCTGACATTAAACCGTAACGCCGGTTTTGCCAACAAGAAATACTCGGTCGAGACTCCGGCCCAGAATATCCACAACCAGCGCAGCTCGGGACGATGCTGGATGTTCTCGGGGCTGAACGTGCTGCGAGCCAACTTTGCCAAGCAGCACGATGACACACTCCGCGTCGAGTTCTCACAGGACTACCTCTTCTTCTATGACCAGCTCGAGAAAGCCAACATGATGTTGCAGAACGTCATCGAGACGGCATCGCTGCCAATCACCGACCCGAAGGTGCAGTTCCTGTTCAAGTCGCCAATCAACGACGGCGGCACCTTCTGCGGCGTGTCGGACCTTGCCGAGAAATACGGCCTCGTACCCATGGCGGCACAGCCCGAGACCTATTCGGCCGAGAATACAAAACTGATGGCGCAACTCATCAAGTCAAAACTGCGTCAGTATGGTCTTGAACTGCGCGACATGGTGGGCAGCAAGGCAAAGAAGATCGCTATCGAGGCCCGCAAGACCGAGATGCTCGGAGTCATCTACAACATGCTGTGCCTCAACCTGGGCGAGCCTGTCAAGTCGTTCAAATATGCCTTTGCCGACAAGAACGGCAACGTCAAGACCCCCGAGCGCCCCTATACGCCGATGGAGTTCTATCGCGAGACCGTGCGGACCAATCAACGGCACCTTCATCATGGTGATGAACGACCCCCGCAACCCCTATCACAAAACCTACGAGGTTGAACTGGACCGCCACACCCAGGACGGACACAACTGGAAGTACCTCAACCTGCCGATGGAGGAAATCGCTCAGCTGGCCATCGCATCGCTCAAGGACGGCCGCAAACTCTACTCCAGCTATGACGTCAACAAGCAGAGCAACCGCAAGACCGGCGTTGCCGACCTCAACCTCTATGACTACGCCTCGCTGATGGGAACTGACTTCCCCATGGACAAGAAGCAGCGAATCATGACTTTTGACAGCGGCTCGACCCACGCCATGACACTCACCGCCGTTGACCTCGATGCTGCAGGCAACCCCGTCAAGTGGAAAGTGGAGAACTCTTGGGGTGCCGAGAGCTGCGACAAGGGATACATGCTGATGACCAACGAGTGGTTCAACGAGTATATGTTCCGCCTTGTGGTTGACAACAAGTATGTTCCTGCCAATCTCCTGAAGGAGTATCAGCAGAAACCCACCATGCTCACAACCGACGATCCCCTGTTCCTCCCCGACGAGTAAGGCGCCATCGCCAGGCCGTTTTATGGCATTGACCATAAAAAACGGCTGCATTTGATTGATAATTAGCATTTATTTTGTAACTTTGCAAGGAAATCACGAGACAGTGGTTTCCTTGCTCGCTTTTTAACCCCTGTTGGTGATTGGGCGGCAGGTTTTTGTAGAACTAAAACAACTTATTTTGGACCCTGACCCGTTTTTATCGATTTTGTGTGCGGCAACGCCCGCAGTTCAACCGTGGATAACCTTTAATGCCCCCACACTGGGCAGCATCATTGCAATATTGGTGGCCGTGTTCGGCCTGTTCCTTTCGGCATTCAACTCCGGTTCAGAGATTGCCTATTTCTCGTTGACTAAGACCCAGATAGCATCGATTGGCAGCGACAGCGGCCGCGAGCGAATCGAGCAGCTGCTGGCTAACCCCGAGAAACTTCTTGCAACCATACTGATTGGCAACAATCTGGTCAACATCATGATTGTCATCCTGCTTTACTATGCCGTCAACCAGATGTGCGTGTTCAGCAGCTCGGTCGTCAGTTTTGTGGTCCAGAGCGTTGTGCTGACGTTCCTCATCCTGCTCTTTGGCGAGATTATGCCCAAACTCTATGCCACCAACCACAACGTCGCGTTCGCGCGCATCGTGTCCGTGCCCCTCAGCGTTGCTGTTCAGGTATTCACGCCGTTATCCCGTCTCTTGGTCAAGAGCACCCTTATGGTTAATAAGGTGGTGCCAACCCGCAGCGATGACCTCTCGGTCGATGACCTGTCGCGCGCGCTCGAGGCGAGCGATGTCCAGAGCGAGGAGGAGAAGGAACTGCTCGAGGGCATCCTCAGTTTCGGCAACAAGGCGGTGAGCGAGATCATGCGTCCCCGCATCGACGTGGTTGACATCGACATCACCTCGACCTTTGACCAGGTGGTCAAGCAGGTCGTTGACACCGGCTATTCGCGCATGCCCGTCTTCGACGAGACCCCCGACAACATCAAGGGCGTCCTCTATGCCAAGGAC
>JAGHSV010000245.1 GCA_018065665.1 Candidatus Sodaliphilus aphodohippi | reverse complement strand
CGCTGCGCTCCAAAAGTTATTTGCGGCTTACAACTGCACATCACCATCCGTCTTTCTAAAAACTGACGATTGTTTTTGCACTTCGTTTGTGACTTTAGAACGACCTTGGTGTTTTGACTAAAAAAAGGCTGGTAGAGAGCGCTGACGCTTTTCAGAACGCCTGAAGGCTCTACAGAGCGCTTCGCTGTTCAGAGTTTTTAAGAGGGGCGAAAGCCCTGTACGCAACGGACGCTCTGGCGGCTCGTTGCTGATAACCCGTTCCTGAGCGGCAACGAAGGGACGGGATACAGACCTCTCCCATATCGCGGCTGTAGGCCGCTACCTTGCCACGCTATAGCATCGGCCCCATCGTTTCACCCCCCCGTTACCATTTTTTTGACTAAAAGAACATAAGGAACAAAAGGCATGGAGAGCGCTTTCGCTTTACAGAACGTTACACTCCTCAGAGCGCCTGACGGCTTTTCAGTTTCACGCAGAAGTGGCTGTGTCAAAATGCCTCCACAACGGCGCGCTGTAGGCGCAATTATAGTAAAAAATTGAGAAAAAGTTATAGTTGTCCGGTAAAAGATTTCATGGTGTAGCATCTTCGATGCTTTTATATGATGCAGTAATAGGTGGAATCGGAAATCTACAAAAAGTAAGCCTCCAACACATATCGCGGTTGGAGGCTTACTCTCTCTCAGTGAGCCCCTCTCTACGGGAGAGGGGTTGGGGTGAGGCTTTACTTCTTCACGAACTTTTTCCCATTCATGATTACAATTCCCTTGTAGTCATCGTCCACGGGACGGCCCATGATGTCATACTTCATGCCGTCGCCCTGGTTGTCGCGCTTGAGGTCGTCAACGCCTGTGGGGACGTCAGGAGTGAATTTGATTTCAAACGACAGGACGTCAACGGGGTTGTCAAACTGCAGGAACGCGCTGTTTGCCGCAATGCTGCGTCCCTCGCTGGGGAAGAAGCATGGGTTGAGCGGCAAGAAACCGGCATAGGTCACGTTTACGCCCAGCAAATAGGCGTTGTCGGGGGCTGTTGCAAAACCGTTGTCGGTGCCCACGAGGTCGTTCTCCTCGCTTGGCAGTGCGGTTGATGCTGTTGCCCTCATGTTGAGTTCGAAGGTGTCGCCATCGTTCTCGTCATAGTACCCCTTGAGCATACCTGCTGCCTGAGGCTCTACTGTCGCCTTGAGCAACACGGGCTCGCCTTTGGGGATGACATTACCCTCAATCTCGGTCATGAAGAGGGTGTTACCGTCAATCTTCCCGGTGTAGGCAGTGACTCCGTCGGGCAGCTCGAAGGCGTCCTCGCTCGAGTAGAACGTCGCATAGTAGTTGCCCTTGTTGTGGTTGTCTTCCTTGGCAATGACGGTCTTGATGTTATTCTCGCCGCCGTTGCTGCTGGTGTACTCAAGACAAGCGGCAAGATTATGCGACCCATACCATCCATTGGCCGGAGTCCAGTAGTGTGTCTCAAATCTTACCACATCACCTGTTTTCAGTCCAGGCAACCTAATCTCATACAGGCCACTCATTTGATTCTGAGTTTCCCAGTCGATAGTTTTAACTTTTGTATTGTTCACATAGACATAGATGTCGCCGCTGGTATTATAATTATACTCTTGGCAGTCTGTAAACAACTTGATGCGCGCATTTTCAACATTGTCACCAAGGACGAGGTAGTCAACATAACATGTTTTCCCTTCTTGTAGGCCAAGTGGTGGAGTAACAACCAGCCAGTTGAACTGAGTGCTGTCGTACTCGGCCGTTTCCTTGACAATGAAATTGCTATTGCCTATAATGGGGGAAATCCTGAACTTTGCGTATGAGATAATCTTGGCTGGATTGAGTTCCTGCTTGCCGTAACCGTCGGCGTAGATTTTGTAGTCGGTCAGATCCTCCCAACACTCCTGCGTGAAACCGCGGGTAGAGTCGGTTGCTGCTGACTGCAGGTGGTGTGCCGAGTTGATGATGGTGAACGTGCCGTTCGCTAAAGCGATATCATAGTCGGGGTTTACACCCTCGGACTGCGACAGACTGATGGCATAGTCTCCCGGTTCCTCGCCCGGTTCACGGTCGATTGTTATGCCAACCAGTTCATCATCGGGGAAGTACGCGCCAACAGGTCTCCAGGTCAGTTCGGGGTCTGCTGCCTCGACAAAACGGTGCTGGTCGTCGGCAGTGACTGTTAATGGCAGGTGGGGTGCGTCCGACACACCGTTTCCGGTATATTCCAGACTTGCCAAAACTTCGGG
>JAGHSV010000181.1 GCA_018065665.1 Candidatus Sodaliphilus aphodohippi | reverse complement strand
TTTTCAACAACAACAAGATTGATAAATTTGAACTCGCCCTCATCGGCCAGTCAACCGAGCACAACTACTGCGGCGTAAACTGCGGCATCATGGACCAGTTTGCATCGGTATTCGGCAAGAAGGACTGCCTCATGCGCCTCGACTGCCGCTCGCTCGAGCACGAGTATTTCCCCTTCAAGGCCGACGGCTACAAGTTGGTGCTTGTTGACTCTAAGGTAAAGCATGAACTCGTTGACTCGCCCTACAACAAGCGCCGCGAGTCGTGTGAGCGCGTGGCTGCAAAACTGGGCGTTGAGACCCTGCGCGATGCCGACATGGCGATGCTCGACGGAGTTAAGGCCGAGATTAGCGAGGAAGATTACATGCGCGCTCATTATGTAATCGGTGAGAAACAGCGCGTGCTTGACGTATGCGACGCTCTGCAGAAGGGTGACTTCGAGACCGTTGGCAAACGTATGTACGAGACACACTACGGTCTGTCAAAGGACTATGAGGTTAGCTGCGAGGAACTTGACTTCCTCAACGACGTTGCCAAGGAGTGTGGCGTGACCGGATCGCGCATCATCGGCGGCGGCTTTGGCGGCTGCACCATCAACCTGGTCAAGGACGACCTCTATGACAACTTCATCACCACCGTGAAGGCTAAATTCAACGAGAAATATGGACACGAGCCCGTTATTTATCCCGTTATCATCAGCGACGGTGCTCACAAATGCAACGACTAAGTTATGAAGATTGAACAAAAAACCGTTGCCACCCGCGTGGGTGACATCACCATCTATACTATCACCAATGCAGCTGGCTGCACAGTGACTCTTTCCACAATGGGTGCCGGCATCATCGGCATCACCGTTCCCGACGCCAACGGCAAAATCGAGGATGTCGTTCTCGGATATGCCGATCCCGCCGACTACTATGCCGACGCACCATGCTGCGGCAAGGTTCCCGGGCGTTTTGCCAACCGCATCGCCAGAGGTAAGTTCTCGCTCGACGGCAAGGAATACCAACTGGCCATCAACAACGGAGTCAACCACCTGCACGGCGGACCCGAGGGCTTCAACAACAAGAACTGGCAGTCATGCATCGAGGGCGAGAGCGTACTGTTCACGCTCAACAGCCCCGACGGCGACGAGAACTATCCCGGCAACCTCGAGGTGAAGGTGCGCTACACATGGAGCGAAGACAATGCACTCAGCATCGACTTCACGGCGACCACCGACGCCAAGACCGTTGTTAACTTCACCAACCACGCTTACTTCAACCTCAAGGGCGAGGGCAGTGGCGACATGCTCGACCACGAACTCCAAATCTTCGGTTCGCGTTACCTCCCCACCGACGACACCCTCATCCCCACCGGTGAGTATGCTCCCGTCGCTGGCACGCCAATGGACTTCACCACTCCCAAGACCATCGGACGCGACATCAAACAGGACTTCCCGGCCCTCAACTACGGCAAGGGATATGACAACGCATGGCTCATTGACGGCGCCGACGGATCGATGCGCCTATCGGCTATCCTGACATGCAAATCTACGGGACGTGTGCTCGAGGTATCGACCAATCAGGTAGCACAGCACGTTTACACCGGCAACTGGCTCGACGGCTCACCCGTCGCAAAGTGCGGCCGCAGCTATAAGGACTATGAAGGCGTTGCACTCGAGTGCGAGGACCTGCCCGACGCTCCAAACCACGAGAACTTCCCCTCGACCGTACTCGCTCCCGGTGAGACCTTCTCGCGCAAAATCGTGTTTACATTTAAGACTAAATAATTTAAAATGAAACCAACATTATTTGTACTCGCCGCCGGTATGGGAAGCCGGTACGGCGGTTTGAAACAGCTTGACGGACTCGGCCCCAACGGCGAGACCATCATGGACTACTCGATTTATGACGCAATCAAGAGCGGATTCGGTAAGGTTGTCTTTGTTATTCGCAAGGACTTCGAGGCCGACTTCCGCGAGAAAATCCTCTCCAAGTATGAGGGACACATCCCCGTAGAGGTGGTTTTCCAGAGCATCAACGACCTGCCCGAGGGCTTCACTTGCCCTCCCGAGCGCGTTAAGCCCTGGGGTACCAACCACGCCTTGCTCATGGGTAAGGATGTTATCAAGGAACCGTTTGCAATCATCAATGCCGACGACTACTACGGTCGCAACAGCTTTGAGGTGATGGCACGCGAGCTCTCGTCGCTCAAAGAGGGCGAGACCAAGCACTACAGCATGGTCGGCTTCATGGTGGGCAACACCATGAGCGAGAGCGGCACTGTCTCTCGCGGCGTGTGCGAGACCAAGGACGGCGTTCTCACTTCGGTTGTCGAGCGTACCACTATCGAGTATGACGAGAACCACGACATCATGTTCACCGACGAGAACGGCAACAAACAGCTCCTCGACTTTGAAACCCCCGTTTCAATGAACTTCTGGGGATTCACTCCCGACTACTTTGACTATAGCGAAAAACGCTTTGTCAAGTTCCTCGAGGAGAAAATCAACGTTCCCAAGTCGGAGTTCTTCATCCCGACCCTCATCAACGAGCTGGTAGAGACCAAGACTGCCGAGGTCAAGGTGCTCAAGACCGACTCCAAGTGGTTCGGTGTTACATACTCTGAAGACCGTCCCGAGGTTGTGGCTAAGTTCGCCCAACTCCATGCCGACGGCACATATCCCGAAAAACTCTTCTAACGAAAGATTTTGTTAATAATGTTAAGGCGGAAATCCCCTGCGGATTCCGCCTTTTCTTTATCCCCTTGCGTAGATTGTCAACCCTAATCTACGCACATTTTGCGTAGATTAAATATCCTATTCTACGCATATTTTGCGTAGAATAAGTGTTTTTTACCCTGTTTTATTTGGATTTTCAGATAATTAGTTCTACTTTTGCAAAGTTAATTCATTAGCGTCATGAGCAGGAATATATATATATGGCAAGATAAAGACTGGCCCCATTTTACATGGGACGAGGTCGAGGTGGCAAAATCGGTTGGCCAAATAAAACGCTTGCAAGGGCAACTATCAGGTGAACTTTCTGCACTTGGCTTTGAAGTCCAGAGTATTACGCAACTTGATGCAATGACCCAGGAACTTTTGCGTTCATCTGAAATAGAGGGGCAGTTCATCAATGCTGACTCGTTGCGTTTGTCAATAGCCCGTCACCTTGGCATCGAGACCGATAATAATGTGATAACAGACCATTATGTCGAGGGGTTGGTTCAGGCGATGGCCGATGCATCGGGCAATTACCTGCGCCCCGTCAACAGTGAACGTTTGTTTGGATGGCATGCCGCATTGTTCCCGACAGGATATAGCGGTTCCTTTCGGATTTCGGTTGCAGATTGGCGCCAGGGTGATGAACCGATGCAGGTTGTATCGGGTGCCATGGGAAAGGAAAGGGTACACTTTGAGGCTCCCCCCTCGGCATTGGTGCCGCAAATGATGAGTGACTTTCTTGCTTGGGTGAATAGTGATAACAATGTCGAACCAATTGTGAAAGCGGGTGTGGCCCATCTGTGGTTCTTGACAGTTCATCCGTTTGATGACGGCAATGGTCGTATAGCGCGTACACTGACCGATTTGTTGCTGGCACGTGCCGATGCTATGCCAAGTCGCTACTACTCGGTGTCTGCCCAGATTTGTACCGACAAGAAAAACTACTATGAAATCATTGAACGCACCCAAAAACGGAATCTTGACATAACTGATTGGCTGCTATGGTTTAACAAAATGGTTGGTAGTGCTATTGAATGCTCATTGGCAAAGATTGACCAATTGGTGCAAAAGCATGACTATTGGCTGCGATATGGCCATGTTGTTGTTAATGCAAGACAAAAACTAATAGTTAACAGACTTTGGGATGGATTTGAAGGCAAATTGACATCGTCAAAATGGGCGAAGATAGCTAAGTGCTCGCATGATACAGCTTTGCGCGACATCAAGGATTTGATTGAAAAGGGTATGCTTGTGCCTGGTAGTGGAGGTGGACGCAGCACTCACTACATCCTCCCTGACTAACTGTCCAACAAATAACGAGTTCCCCATCGGTCATGACGGGGAACTCGTTGTTATGGTTGGTTTTACCTTTATGTTAGATAAGATACTGCGAGCTGATCGAGCGGTTGTCGTGAACGCGCTGGATGGTGTCGGCAAACAGCGATGCGATGCTCAGCACGTGCGCCTTGGGGCAGCGCGCGTTGTCAAACGGAATCGAGTTGGTGAAAATCATCTCGTCCAGACCGCTGTTCATGATGCGCTCTGAGGCGGGGTCGCTCATGATGGCGTGAGATGCCAGTGCGCGAACCGACTTGGCACCGTTCTCGACCATCAGGTTGGCAGCCTTGCAGATGGTGCCTGCTGTGTCAACCATATCGTCAACCAGAATCACGTTCTTGTCCTTGACGTCACCGATGATGGTCATCTTCTCGACCACATTGGCCTTGGCGCGGTGCTTGTGGCACAGCACGAGGGGTGCGTCAAAGTACTTGGCGTAGTTGTGGGCGCGCTTTGCACCGCCAACGTCGGGACTGGCAATCACCAGGTCGTCAAGGTTCAGCGACTTGATGTAGGGGATGAAGACCGATGACGCATACAGGTGGTCAACAGGTACATCAAAGAATCCCTGAATCTGGTCGGCATGCAGGTCCATGGTGATGACG
>JAGHSV010000210.1 GCA_018065665.1 Candidatus Sodaliphilus aphodohippi | reverse complement strand
CGGCAACCACGATAGCCAATATATACCACAAGATGCGTTTCATAGAGTGCAAAGTTAAGCAATTTTGCCCAAACACGCACACTTTCCCGGTAATTATTTTTAGACTAGAAGAAAAGGCGGGGAGAGCGCTTTGCTGTTCAGAACGTTGCACTCCTCAGAGCGCCTGACGGCTCTACAGAACGCTTCGCTTTCCGGAACGTTGCACTCTCCAGAGCGCCTTACGGCTTTTCAGAACGGCTTCGCCTTTTCGGATTGGACAGGTTACAAAAGGGACATAAGGTATGAAAAGCTCAGAGTTCTCTATATTTTTGCGATTTTTTTTGTATATTTGCAATATAAACTTAAATGGTATAAAGTGTTATGAACCGAAAAATACAAGAACGCCTGATGGCTGTCGCTGCCACTGCCTTGTGCATAGTGTTTGGTATTACAAGTAAAGCGTTGGCTCAGGAGGCCGCCGGCGACCAACTGATGATTGTCTCTGATTTACATTATCTCAGTCCGGCGCTGATGACTAATGGCGGTGTTAATCTGCAAAAGGAGATTGACAACGACAACAAGATGTTTGACAAGGCAAGTGATGTCTTGCAGGCAGTTGTCGGTAAGGCTCTGGAGCAGCGTCCTGCCGGACTGCTGATTACGGGTGACCTGACGCGCAACGGCGAGCAGCGCAGCCACACCGAGGTTGCCGCAGCCCTGCAACAGCTGGTTGATGCCGGCATCAAGGTGTGGGTCGTGCCCGGCAACCATGACGTGAACAACACCAATGCCAAGACCTATACCGGCGGTATGGTACGCACGGCGGCGTCGCCCACGAGCGCCGACTTTGTCACGACCTATGCCAACATGGGGTACAACGATGCCATTGAACGCGACCCCAACTCGTTGAGCTATGTCTGCGAGCCGTTGCCGGGACTGCGTCTTATTGCCGTTGACGATAACCTGTGCAAGGAGCGTGACAAGAACAAGAGCCTTGAGGCAAACGGCATCAGCGCCAAGTCGCTCACCTGGATTCTTGCCAAGGCCGACGAGGCGGCTGCTGCCGGCAAACAGGTGATGGTGATGATGCACCACCAGCTTGTTCCCCACATCGACGCCCAGGAGTCGCTGCTGGGCGATGCCATGGTGGCCGATGTCGATAATGTCCGCAGCAGTTTCCTCGCTCACGGCCTGCGTCTGGCGCTTACCGGGCACATTCATATCAGCAACGGGACAACGTGGTACACCGACGGGCGTGCCGACTCGATTGTAGAGGTGACCACGGGCTCGGTCATCGCCTATCCGTGCCATGTGCGGACGCTGTCGTTTGACCCGGCCACCGGCAAGGTGGAGTTTGCTGCCAGCCGTATCACAAAAACAGCGTCGGATTCCAACTTTGGCGCATACGCCCTGCAGCGTGCCAAGGACGGCACACGCGCCACGGTCAGCAGCATCGTATGGCACAATTGGTCAAACATCAGCAGCATGCTCGAACAGTTTGGGGCGTCAATATCGCAGGAAGACTTTGTCGATGCCTGCTATGCCGGACTGGGCGATGTCATCGGCAAACTCACGATTACCATGAGCGAGGGCAACGAGCGCCAGTCGGGCGTCACCCCGTCGCAGCTCAGCCGCGAACTGGACTCGGGCATCGAGTCAACGGTCAACACGCTGCTGGCCGGTCAGAACTTCCTGGTGCGTATGATGGCATACGGAGTGGTCAAGGAGGTGTTCCACGATATGCTTGACGAGGCAATGTATAGCGCCCTGAACGACGAGACCTGCCGCGGGACCGAGCTTGCCGACGTCACCGATGACCTCTCGCCGGTGATGTGGCTGCCGGTGAAGGCAACCCCCAGCCTGAAGGGTGATGTCAATGCCGACGGCGTGGTGGACGTTGCCGACCTCAATGCGCTCATTAACCTTGTGCTGGAAGGTGCCGGCGACGGTGCTGCCGATGTTAACGAGGACGGTGCGGTGGACATTGCCGATATCAACGCACTCATCAACATTATCCTGCAAGGTTAACCTCGGCGACAGCAATAAAATAAGCATCCGCAGCACCATGGCAGGTGTTGCGGATGTTGTTTGTTGTGGGTTATGTTCAAGTCATATCAGAACGCCAGTCCAACGCCGGCCATGACGTTCAGACGCTGTGCGCCCATGCCGTAGAGGTCGTCCCAGCGCTTGTTGAGCAGGTTGCCGCCTTTCAGCCACAGGTTGACGGTGTCGGTCACGTGCCATGTGGCACCGGCATAGAGGTTGGTGACGTCGCCAAGGTTGAGATCTACAAC
>JAGHSV010000062.1 GCA_018065665.1 Candidatus Sodaliphilus aphodohippi | reverse complement strand
TTGCAACATTAACAAAACCACAAAGGGCGGCTGCCCAACAAGGCGGGCCATGTTTTTTTTGAAAAAGCCGCTCCCCGGCCCCCCCCCTGCGGCTCCCCCGTTAATCGGGGGACAGAAATCCTAAAGGGAAGGGAGAGCCTTACCCCAACCCCCTTCGGTTCCCCCGTTAATCGGGGGATAGAAATCATAGAGAGGGGCTTACTGTGAGGGCGTTAGGGGCTGACTTTCTGAAAAATCTGTGAAGGCGAAGCCGTCAGGCGCTCCTAAGAGTGTAAAGCTCTGGAAAAGATATTTTCTTCATTTTTCTTTTTTTTATTATTGCTGTCCGGTAAAAGATTTCATGTTGCAAGGCTGTGAAGTGACTTAGAAAATGTCGATAGGCATAAAGCACTGAAAGTGCGAAGTGTGAGCGAAGCGCAACTGTAACCGGGGTCGGAGCTAACGGTAGTGAGCGCAGGCCTCGGAAGGCAACAACACCAGCAAATGCGGGCTGAAAGTCCGCGATTTACACGCTAAACAAAGCACTAACTACAGAATAACCTCAATGATGAGACAATCGCGGACTTTCAGCCCGCCCAAAGTTTGTAGCATAATATCCGAGGCCTCGCTCGCTCAACCCCGGGGCAGTTGGCAGAGGTTCGCTGTTCGCGGCACCGGCTTTGCCGACTTACCGCTGCTCACTCTGCCGAGCTCGCTACGCTCGGTTACAGTTGCGCCTATCGGCTCACATATCGCACTTTCAGCGCTTAACGTTAGTCCATTGAATAAATAAGCCCCATTTGGTATTGAAGGAATAGACGCATTGATAATCTGACATTTACATAAATATCTCAAAAGTTTACCGGACAGCAATAGTTCCTTATGTAATTTATAGTCAAAAAAAAAGCACACTATGAGGGGAAAAGTTTTCACAAAAGTATCGCCCCGGCACTCATGGCGAGGCCGGGGCGATGGTTATTGTAGTGTGCCCTGACTGTGGGCTTACTTGCGGATGGCGCGTGCTGTTGTCTTGCCGTTCTTCAAGGTGTTCTTCTCGATGAACACGTCGCCGGGCTGGGGCTGGTCAATCTGGATGCCCTGGAGGTTGTAATAGGTGGTGGTTGCCACGTCGTCGGTATTGACGTCAACAACATTGGTCACGATGCCTCCACTGTAAGAACCGATTTCCTGAGGAATCTCGATGGGGTAAACGACGAACGAGTTGCCGGCTGCTGCCTTGCGTCCGGGGGCATTGCTGCTGCCCGAGTTGTCCTTGATGAGGGCATCGAACTCGTAAACGGCGTTCTCTCTAAGCCGAACGGGATTTTCGTCACTTTGATATATTCTGTCGTTGAAAACAAATTCGCCCTGGAGGTTAGCCTCGTTGATGGTGGTGCCAACCTTGGGGATAACCACAAATTTGCTGCCGTCATACATAGCCCAGCTGATGTGGGTGATTTCCATCGGTTTCGGGGTGATGAAGAAATAGGTCCGGTTCGCGATGGTGCTGTATTGTGTCCCGAGGAAGTTTGACGGGATGTAGGTGTTCAGTTTATAGGTGTTGCCAGTGCCGGCAGTTGGCAGTTCGGCAATTTCAAGTTCAAGATTGCGTCCGTCGCGCGTGAGGCGTCCCTCGGCTCCTGCCGAGATGGTCTTGCCAACCAAGTCGGTAGCTGCTGCCATTGATGGCACGTAGGCTGCCGGAATGTTGATAGCGATCCAGTTGCTCTGGTCGTGGTCATAGCGCTCCTTGGAAAGTGCCGATGACAAGAGCACATAGTCAACCTCGCCATCGCCTTTCACGTCCTTGTTGGCAAATCCGTTGTTGTCTTTGCAGAAGAACGAATAATATCCGTCCTTGTAGTTGGGGAGCATGGTGACGCATGTGAGGTCGGTGAGGTTGAAGAACTCGTTGTTGGCACCGTTTGTCGCTGCCTGAGCGAGCGAAGCACTTTGTGCCTCAAACACGGCAGTGTAGGTCCCCTTTGTGTTGTCGGTGAAGGTGAAGGTGTAGTTCTGGTTGGTCGAGACATAAGTGCTGCCACCGTCCTTAATCCATCCTCTGAAAATCACCCCGTTGCCGGCAGGTGTTGCGGTGATGGTGACATTCTCGCCCTTTCGGGTTCTTTGATAGACAAATGTGCTTGAAACCTGTCCCAACAGTGCATTGTTGGTCATAACTGAGATATCGGATAAGTCCTCGAAGACTGCAGTCAGATTGGCAGTGTGGGAATTGAGCAATCCCCAGTTTTGGTCTTCAAAGTCGGCACTTTGCAGTTGGTACGTTTTGTTGGTTGATGTGTTTCCTGACTCTGTGACTTCCCACCGCAGGAACTTGTAGTTGCTGGCGGCTGGTTTGGCAAAGGCATAAATCTGGTTAGAATAGATTGTGGTACTGTAAGGAGCATCCTGATAATTGTTGTTATTCTCGGTGCTGCTTTCGTTGGCATAGACCTTGCCTGCGCCAGTGGGCTCGCAGTTGATATTGATGGTATATGTGTTCCATTCAAATGCGTTTGCTCTGAAACATGCAAAAAGCAATAGGGCAAAAATTATATATTTTTTCATCGGTTAAAAGTGTATTGTTTTGAAAAAGTGATGCAAAATTACACCATTTCTTGAAAAATGATGTAAAAAAAGTCAAAAAAATGAGCAGAATCCCGAATTTTTAACAAATAATA
The DNA here is from genome assembly GCA_018065665.1 of Candidatus Sodaliphilus aphodohippi. Classification (GTDB taxonomy): domain Bacteria; phylum Bacteroidota; class Bacteroidia; order Bacteroidales; family Muribaculaceae; genus Sodaliphilus; species Sodaliphilus aphodohippi. The sequence goes on along the minus strand of JAGHSV010000062.1, from coordinate 8,872 downwards.
ACAAATGGTCGGGTATTTCACTATGTATTAGCCATTTAAGAGCATGCCGACAAGTATGTACAGAGCAAGCAGGGCGACGGTGAAGACGATGCTGCGCCACATGCATCCCATTGATGACATGGTGGTATTGCTCTTCTTGGACTTGCTGCTCTTTTTCTTGCCTGGCCTCGGTGTCGTTTGCCGCGGTTGCTGCTGCGGGGGCATGGGCGGTGGTGTTGCCGGACGGCGCGGTGGGTTGTAGGGTGGTGGTGTCGCAGTCCGGTGTGGTGCCGGTGAGTCGTCAAAGGTGATTGTGCGTGGGCGTTGTGGCATGTCGTTGGTTTGTTGTTGTGGTTGACTGGGTTGTTGGTTGCTGCTTTGTCTGATGGAATATCCGGGCAGGGTCGTTGTCGTCAGGCACTGAGGGCAGACAACGACCCCGCCATTCTCGGTCAATTGCTCGTCCGAGATTTCCAATTGTTTGCCGCATTGGCTGCAGGTCCAGAGCATGATAGGGTTTTATTCGTAGTGAATTATGGCCTTTATGGTGACGTGCCAGTGTCCGTTCTCAAAGACTGCCTCGCCGTCACGGTCGGTGATGATGCGTGTCATGCCGCTCGACATCTGTATGCCGTTGCCGGTGCAGGCATATGTGAGGTTTTCGGTTGGCATCATCAGCGCGAACTGGTGAACGTCGCGGTTGTCGATGACGCTGAACGACCCGTGTGTGCCGTCGTCGGTGTTGAGCACAAAGATTGAGTTGCCCAGTTCAAACTGCTTGTTGGCACGCATGAAGACGCCGTTCTCGTCGGGTTTTGACAGGTAGAGTGTCTGCGGCTCGCGGTTGACAGGCTGCTGGGGCGGTGCCGTCGTGGTCTGACGCTGACCGTTGCCAAATTGCTGTTGGCTTGGCTTGGCGCTATAACTGCGTTGTTGAACCTGTTGGCGCAATGCCTCGATTTTGGCATTGAGGTCATCGGCCAGCTGCTGCATGTTGCGGTTGGTCGTCTCGATGTTGGCTTCGGTCTCCTTGCGGAACCGTGACAGCGACATCCGTGACAGGATGGCAACAATCAGTGCTATCAGGCCAACAACTGTGGCGATGAGCGAAGTCATGTTGAACGGCATGCGTTGCTGTTCATCTTGCTGGACGGGTGCAACCGGTTGCTCAACAACCTGTGCCGTGTTGGTGTCGATTACCGCTGTATCCTGTTGTGCGGCAGTCACCGATGTTTCGATGTACGCCTTCAGGTCTTTCTCGACCAGTCCTGCAAGGTTGCCCGCAAGGGCCTTGACATCGGCCACAGTGCCTCCCTTGTTCTCCTGGGTCTTCATCTGGTTATAGATGTTGTCCCACGTCTTTTTGCCCTGATAGGTGGGGTTGAGGTCGTCGAGGGTGTACTCGGCGGGGAACATCTGGGCGTTTTGTCCGTAGCCGTCGTTGATGGCGTTGTACTGTGCCACGATGGCAACGGCGTGTTTCCACTGCTGTGTGGTCAGCAGAGTGGAGTCATTGTAGTTTTGGGCCCATGCTGCCAAGGTGGTGGTGAGGGTGACGATTGTGATAAGTAGTCTGTTCATAAGGCGTTATTTTTACATTGCCGAGTAATGCAGGTTGTTGAGCAGGTTATATCGAATGATGCCGATGACGGGGTAGAAGAACGGCACGTCCTCTACGATGTCGCCGTCCTCGTAACGTCCTTTCAGGAACGAGGCGATGCCGGCGGTGAGGTAGTTGCTGATGTCGTTGTTGACCACCGACGTGAAGGTCTTGAAGACATTGTTGTCGATGCCGAACTCGTCACGCATCACGTTGTCACACATGTCGATAAAGAACTGGTTGAACTCTTTGACGCGTGTGGCGAGGCTGTCGCGTGTGGCAAGGTCGTTGACCATGCCGTAGGTGAGGTTGTCGGTGTCGAGCATCGAGTGGCAGTACTTGATGGCGTTGATGTTGCGGGGCGAGAACAGGGTTGTCTTGTCGCTGTCGCTGCTGTTCTGCAACTTGATGCCGCCACGGCATGTAATCTGCTTGGGGCACTCGGTCTCGATCTTGATCTCGAAACTGTCGGTGTACTTGGTGCCGAATACGCCCTCGATGATGAGACGGGTGAGTTCGGTGACCTGCGAAACGCTGCCGACGATGTTGAGAATCTTGGACCCGGTTCCGCTGAAGTATATCTGCTTGGGCATCTCGAAGGCCCGCGCCTTCATGGTGTGGGCGATGTAGTAGATGATGGCCGAGTAGAAGTACATGAAAATTATCTTGCGCTGTCCGTCGTTGCGCAGCAATGCGTTGTAGCTGTACAGGTTGCGGTCAATCTCGCGCAAGTTGCGCAGTTCCTCGACGTTCTCTATCGAGAAGAGGTATGCGTTGATGTCCTCACTGCGCTGCTGGCGCATGATTTTGTCCAGAATGCTGGTGAGGTAGGCAATGTTGTTGCCCTTGTCGTTCTCGATCAGCTGCTTGAAGTAGCGGGTGTAGTGTGCCAGCAGCGGGTTGTGGTCGGCGTCCTTGTCGGCAAAGGCGTCGCCAAAGATGGCGTTGCCGGCAAAGCGGAACGACGAGATGGCCACAGGCTCGCTGCTCATACGGTCGGCAGTGGGCTGGTAGATGACGGTGTCGCTGGTGCCGCCGCCGATGTCAATCGAGACATAGCTGCTGCCGGTGACGTTGGCGCCCTTGTAGTAGTAGGCTGGGGCAATCGACTCGGGGTATGAGTGCAGCTGCTCGATTTTACCGCCCATGTAGGTGCGGAACAGTTCCTCCCAGGTGTCGTTGAGGTTGCGGCGGTCGTTGCCGCCCATGCTGACGGGGTAGAAGAAAACGATGTCGACGCGTCGCGTGTCGGCGTTCTCGAGCAGCGTCTTAGCCTTGATTAGCAGCATGATTTCGCGCAGGAACTCCTTGGCGGCAGCGTTGTCACCCTTCCACTTGAGGTTGGTGGTGACGTCATAGCCGTCAAAGAACCGGCGCTCGTAGAGGAACGGAATGTTCACGTCGCGGAACAGGCTGAAACCGCCGTCGCTGGTGACATTGCGCGACAGTGCCGAGCGCAACGGGAATCCGTAAACATTGTCAATCTCGCGAGGCAGGAACTCGATTCGCTGAACCTGCTCGGCGATGTCCAGTTCGCCCGGCCTCAGCAGCGAGGCGATGAGAGTCTGGCTGTCGCTGTATGCCATGGTGAGCGGTTGGGCGCTTTCGCCCTTCTCGGCCCACTCGACGTGGCTGTTGGTCGTTCCGAAGTCAACGGCAAAAATCAGTTCCTTGGACGACGGGGTGTAGGGTTTCCACAGCGGTACGATGATGCCTCCAAAGATGCCCATGTCGTTGCCGACCTCGGCCTCGATATAGTCAAAACTGCCGTTGATGTCGTAGTATATTGTCGAGAACGCTCCGTTGGTACGTTGCTTGCCGGTGACGTTGGGGTCGGTGGCACCGTTGCGGTTGGTGCGGAACTTCAGGCTGGCGCCGCCGTTGTTGATCATGGAGAACAACTGGACGGTGTAGTCGTCGTTGTTGTTGGTGCGTACAAAGGGGAATACCGATGCCGAGAGGCTCGCGTTGACGATGCGTCCCGTGCCGCGCACCTCGTCAAACTGCCAGAGGTGGCTGTTGACGGGCGAATATACGCGTGTGAGTTCGATAAAGAGTTTCTTGACGGAAATGCGCAGTGTCACGGTGACGCTGCCGTCGGTGTTCTCGTCGATGTCGATGACGTTGCGTCCGCAAATCTGCCCCTTCAGGTCATCGGCGGTGAAGTAGTTGAAATAGGTGCTGCGGATGGGCAGCAGGTATCCGTTGTGGGTGGTGAGGTCACGGCTGTGCAGGTTGCCGTTGAGGAAGTGCTTGTCGTCGATTGCATTGCCCAGCTGTACCAGCGTCTCGCTGAGGAAGTCGTTGGTCGTCAGGAACGGGTACTCGATTCCAGTTGCGGGCAGTTTTCGTTTCTCGACGGGCACACCACCGGCAACTACCATTGTCGCGCTGTCCCACTCCTTGTCGATGTAGCGGTAGTGCTCGACGCTGCCGTTGAAACCCGAACGGAGCACCAGCGGCAAGTCGGTGTTCTGCTGCGGCACTGTCGGCTCGATGACAAAGTCGCTCTGGCTGGCCTGGGTGCGAATGTCCTGTACTCGTTTGTGGTATAGGTAGGCACCGAGGACGCTCACCTGCAACTCACCGCCAAAGCGGTCAAAGTCGCGGTCAAGACGCTCGAGCACGGCAATGGATGCCTCGTGGTTGAGGGCGCTCAGGTTGGTGATGACCGAGGTGATGCGGGTGTAGAGTTCGGGGCGGCGCACCTTCAGCAAGGCCGCGTTGTGCATCATATAGCTGTAGACGTTGCCCGCCTTCTCGCGCAGCGAGGGGTAGGCGTTGAACAGCAGGTACATATAGTAGACAAAGTCTTCGTCACGTTCCCACAGGTGGCGTGTCGACGAGAACAGCGCCACACCCTGTTCGACCTTGATGCGGCTGAACTCGTTGACGTTGGGGGCAGCCATGACCACCGATGACGGTGAGGTGCCTCCAATCACGCGGTTATCGACCATCATGATGTACCACACGTCGTTGTCGCCGAAGTTGTAGGACCTGTCGGCGCGCAGGAACAGTTCGAGCGTCTCGCCGTAGAGGCGGTGGCTGGGGTTGGACTTGAGGCGTTCAATCTCGTCCTTGCTGTTCCACGCCACGATGCGCAGGTAGTCCTTGTGGTTCTCGAAGTCGAAGAACAACTGTGCGATGTCGAGAGCGTTTGACACGAGCCGTTCGTTCATTGCCAGACCTTGCAGGTTGGGGTTTGCCACGTTGGCAAAGGCGTTCTTGACGAGGTCAAGCTGGGCAAACGGGCTCGGGATGGCAGTGCGCGGGTTGGTGGCGAGGCCTCCGTCGGGGTCTTTGATGCGTGCAATGTCGTCCTCGGTATAGGGCTCCACGGGAATCCAGTCGCTGCCGGCAATCTTTGTGGTCTTGTTGCTATAGGAAAGTATCTTGCTCATTTTGTCAGTGTTTTCGTTGGATGTTGGTTAGTTGATGTTCTCAAATCGCTCGGCAACAATCTTGCTGGCGGCCCGGTTAAAGAGGTCAAGGAACTTGAACTCTACCTGGTTGTCGTTAGAGGCCGACTTGCGGCTGAGGTTGTTCATCTCAGACTTGAAGACGTCGTTGTCGACGCTCTTGCGGCCGAATATCGACTTGGCTGTCATCACGTCGTGAATGGCCTTGCCCATATCCCACTCGCCGATGTTGAACAGCTCGACGCGTCGGGTGTTGTGGTACATCTCGCCGAGCCACTCCTTGTAGGCGTTCATGAAGTCAACCGAGAGGGTGCGGTAGAACTGCGAGTTGAGGAAGTCGGTCCTGATTTCGGGTTTGTCGTTGGTGTAACCCTGCCCAATCATCGTTTTGAACCCGGTGTTCAGGTAGATGAACAGCAGGTGCAGTTTCACCATTTTGTCATAGATGAAGTGGCGGGTGTCAATGCCCAGGGCCTTGAAGTCAACACCGGGAACGTCCTTGTCAAGGGCATACTCGAATGCCTGGGCCTGCTGGGGATAGCCCGAGTCGTCGCAGAGGCGGCTGGTGGGCAGTCCGGCAAAGTTGAGCGGTGCCATTGCACCAATCAGCTCTATCATGTGGGCCTTGTTGCGCTGTCCGTGTTCGCCCGGGTCATATACATATGGAACGCTCATCTGCTGGTCGCCCAGGTAGTACAACGCGTTAACATTGCTGTCGTTTGCGCCTGTGAGGGTCTCCTTGTAGTAGTATAGTGCCGACTGCGTCTTGACGATGAAGTCGCTCTTGTCGATGCGGTGGTCTTCGCCCAGCTCGAGGTTGAAGTAGGGGAGCACGGTCAGGGCTCCGATGGGTGCGCGGCGCAGTACGTCGCGGTTGTTGATGTCAAGGTTCGCTGCCTGGCGTATGTTCTTGACCATGATGGGGAATCCGGCAGCTCCCGTGCCGCCAAAGATGCTGCTGATGAAGAAGATGCGGTCGCCGGCGTTAAAGACGTTGGCAAAGGCGCGGAACTCGGGCGAATCCTTAATCTCGTTGAGCGCCACGCTGCCGATGTTGGGCGAGCCGACAAAGCCGATGTTCATCTTGTTCTCGAGCTGGTCGTCGTTGAACAGCAGCGAGGTGAGCGCCTGGTTGGCCTCGTTCATGGTGTCATACCCGATGAACTCGCGGAACTTGTTGTGCTCGACGGCGCTGAGGTTGAACACGAAGGTGTCGTTCAGTTGCACTGCCGAGTCGTTCATGATTTCGTGCAGTGTCACGATGCGGTTGGCAAAGAACCCGTCGGCTTCGGTGCGGTTGCCATACAACTTGCTGCGGATGAGGCGGTAGTTGGTCAGCAACTGCTCGGTTCGCTTGAGGTCTTCGTTACTTTTGTGCGGGTCGATGATGACGGGAACAATCTCGAGGTCCTTGACGGGGTGTCCGTTCTCGTCGACGGGGCGTACGCCGGCTGCCGAGAGCATCACCAATGACTTGAGCACTCGCGAACCGGTTCCGCCAATTGCAAAAACAAATAATCGCATATCTGTATAAAACCTTAACCTTTAATCAAATAAAAAATGTGTTTAACTCGGTGATGACGTCTCCCCGCGATTATTGGGGGAACGGGGTGTGGCGGCAGTTGCTGCTCCACCAGCGAATCGAGAACGATGCCACAATGAACAGCAGCGCCTCGATGAACAGTATCTGGGTCACAAAGTGGATTGACTCGTCAATGTAGAGCAAGCCCGCATGGGCAAACTTGTTGTCGATGTAGGCATAGCAGGCGATGGGTGCCAGCAGGGTGCACACGGCAAGCACAGATGCCCAATGGTACCAACGGTCGAACTTGACCGAGTTGATGACATAGTAGTAAACCGCGGCGCCGCCCCATGCCATCAGTGCAATGATGGCAGCCATGACGGGATACATCTGCAGGTTGAACAACTGGTCGTTGAAACCTTGGTTGAAGTACAGCATCTCGAACACGTTGGCCCCTGTGCTGTAACTGAGGGCATAGAACGCAATGGTGATTGCAATGCCGATTGCCAAGAAAATTGAGTGTTTCATATCTGTTTTTCTCTTGTTATCTGTTTAATGTCAAATCAATGGTGAAGTAGTTGGCGCCTCCGGTGTTGAACGCGTCATAGATGCCGCGCAGGAAGTGCTGCAACCCGAAGGTCGTGGTGCCGAATCCCGGCAGCGACGGACTGGTGTCGTCGGTGCAGGTTGACTGTGCTATCCACTGGGGGAAGTCGTTGCGAAGCATAATCTTGACCTCGTCGCGCGAACCCTTGAAGTCGCCGGTGATGGTGATGAGATGGGTCTTGCCCTCGAGGTATGCCTTGTTGTTGCCGTTAATCATGTCGGGAGTGATGCGGGTCACCTTGATGGCGAACTGGCTCATCGACGTGACGCTATAGGACCCCGGATTGCACAGCACCTCGTCGGTCTTGCCAAGGCCGTCAAGGTTGGCGGCTACGGTAAAGCACAGCGTGCCGGTGGCGCGGTCGCCCTCGACGTTGTTGAGCTGGGCTGTGTTGCCGTGGTCAATGCGGAATCGCCCGGCGTTGTCCTTCCAGTCGGGGAGAACGTTCCATTCGACCTCGCTGCCGCCCTGGTTGAAGCGGTAGCTGTTGAGGGCGTCCTTGATGTTGAAGAACTGGGCAAAGTCCTTGTTGGTGGCGATGGCGTCCATCACCTTGGAATCGGCGACGATGACGATATAGAACGGGCGCGTGCCGTTGTACTGGAACGGCTGGTTGTTGTAGGGGTAATACTGTCCGTTATAGTCGCCCGTGAGCTGGTAGATGGCCATGCTCTTGCCGTTGTTGCGCTTGAAGGTGTTGGTGGCGAGGCTGTTCTCCTCGTTGAAAATCTTGTCGGCGCTGACATCGCGGGTGTCGGCAGGCGAGTATATCATGTCGGTGATGATGACGCTGATGTTGCGGCTGTTGTTGGCCTGAAGCACATCGCCGAATATCTTGCCGAAGTCGGTGAACGAGGCGTTGCCAACCCCCCGGGTCGAGGCATAGATGTTGCGGTCTTGCAGGAAACTGTCGATGGTTCCGCTATATGGGTATATGCCGTCGTTCACGATGTTGATCTTGACATTGTCGCGATAGGGGAAGTAGTTGATGAGGTCGTTGACGGCCTTCTTGAGCTGTCCGCGCCCGCTGGGGGCATCATACGGCACCATGCTGCCGCTGCGCTCAAAGTAGATGGTGAGCGACATGTTGTTGAGCCCGTATGCGGCAATGTTCCAGTGCATTGGCGGACGGAGCCCGTTGCCAATCGACTCGATGAGTTTCCCCAGTTCGTCAATGTTGATTTCCCCGTCTTGGGTCATGTAGGCCGAGTATTCGCGAGGGTTGCCCTTGATGATGGAGCAGATTGAGTCAAAGCGTGCCTGGGTAGTGTCTTTCTGGACAAGTGCGCTGCGCACGGCGTCTTCGAGAGCCGACGAACCTGAGCAAGATGTCATGGCACCAGCCACTGCCAGCACCACAACTGCAAACAATAGAAAAGTCTTTTTCATTTCCTTTCTCAAAGAATGATGTATATAATTAATTTACAAAGATAGTTACAATCAGCGAGAAATGAACCTTAACTACGTTAAAAATTCACAACATCGCTCATTTTTATCCAATAGCAATAAGCGTGCCAACTTTTTTAGGTACTGCATTTCCTATAAGTGCCCATTGAGTCTCACGCAGATTTTCAGATATTAGTAGAAAAAAGGGACGGTATTCTATGTTCATATGCAACAAAAATCGGAAATATTTTCAAGTTTATTTGCGATTAAATTGTTTTGTCCGTAGAAAGTCCCGTTTTTCACCATTGCCACGAGAATGTGGATCATCTTGTTCTTGCAGTTGTTCCGTATTACAGACA
>JAGHSV010000063.1 GCA_018065665.1 Candidatus Sodaliphilus aphodohippi | reverse complement strand
AGCAATGCCGTTAGCAAATTCTTTTTCATATATTAATTTTTATTTTACCAATTCTTTGCGCACACTGCCGTCACTGAGCCGGACAATGTTGACACCGGGTTCGTTCACACCCGCCTTGCGTCCGTCGATTGTATATCGCTCGACCTCTACTGCCGTTCCCGGATCAACCGAAATGTCTCTCACTGCCGAATTCTCGTCATAACGATAAATGTGAATGCTCTCAGACGGATAGATATAACGCACAGTAGAAGGAATATAGACAATCATGTAGTCATTGTCGGGTTGGCGAAGGAAGGCCCACTTGGCAATTGTCGTGCAACCCGGCGCCACATAAAACACCCCGTCTGACGCCGAACCCACACCCACCAGTGTCTTTCCGTCGCTGGTATAAAGGCCAGTGCAGTAACCATAGCGGAAGTTAACCGAGATTTCGCGGAACTCCCCGTCGGAGCATACATAACCGTTATCACTTATATTATCCTGAGCATTGGTTGGGACACAGTACAAAAGCATAGCCACAAGAGCAGCAAAAAAGACTTGAAATTTACTCATTGTATTCAAATATTTTAGTTTTAAACATTTACTATATTGCGTCCTACCCACCACAGCACAACGAGCACCAAAATAATGATTGCCACGAGTGGGGAGTTGAGTTTATCGTGAAGGGCGGGAACCTTTTGCCGACACCAGCCGGCAACAACGAAAAGCAGAATTATCGGGATTGCCACAAATAGCGCAGCATTAAAGTGCCATGCCGCCGCAAAGTCCCCATTCAAAATCGAGTGAATGGCACGTTGCGTCCCGCACCCGGGGCATTTATACCCGGTGAATTTGAAGAAAACACACTGCGGGAACCACTGCGACTCAGACGGATCATAGCAGAAATACACGACCGCTGCCACAATGGCAACGGTCAATATTCCTGATATGATTACTGCACGTTTCATGAGCCCATCATCATCAAAGCCATGACTAGCGGCGACAAAGCCAAATCAAGCACAATCGAGGCGATGCACCACCATGCACTGGTTTCGCTACAACGCTTAGCACCGGCATAGTCACCTTGATTATACTTGGACTTAACCATAGCGGCATAAACGATTGCCACGACGCCCAAGGGTGTGCAGCACAACAGAGTGGCGATAATTGCCCATACGAGGTTTGTGGGTGGGCACTCGGGCATGGGCTGGCCTTCAAGCTGTTGCATCGGCCGAGTGTATGCCCGCTGGGGCTCGGCAGCGGCCGGTTCTTCTCCCTCAGGGATCGGCGGGATAGTCTCTTCGCCCTGCTGGAGTTCATCGGTCACGATTGGTTCCTCAGTCTCGGGTTCTGCCACAGGTTCAGGTTCCTCAACAATGGGCTGATTATTGCCGACAAGGTCAGCAACCTCGGGCAACTCGGTGATTTCCACCCAATCATCAAGTCCACTTCGCCAAACATAAGCATTGGCAGTGATAGCCATCTTTTCAAGTTCCTCACGGGTGACAGGTCCTGCCTGAGTCCCGTTTTGATTTATCCAATATTGCATATCGATTCAATTCTATTGCATTAAACCTCTGATTTTGCAAAGTTAATCATAATATTGAAATTTACAACAACAAAACGCAATTAATTTACACAAATGTTTGGTATGTAAAGTTTTTTTTGTAATTTTGCACCGCTTTTCGTAATCTCTGACAAGAAAATCGAGTGGCTTGTGAATATTGCGGATTGCGTTATAATGGTTTTAAACAAAAAAATAAAATGGACTTAATTAAAGTTGCAGAACAAGCGTTTGCTACAGGCAAAGAACTTCCCGAGTTCTTCCCCGGTGACACAATCACAGTGGCTTATCGCATCAAAGAGGGTAACAAGGAACGTATTCAGCAGTATCGCGGTGTGGTTATCAAAATCACAGGCGAGGGCGTTAAGAAGCGTTTCACAGTACGCAAAATCAGTGACAACATTGGTGTAGAGCGTATCTTCCCCATCGAGTCTCCGTTCATTGACAACATCGTTATCAACAAACACGGTAAAGTTCGCCGCGCTAAGTTGTATTACCTGCGTAAACTCACAGGTAAGAAGGCTCGCATCAAAGAGCGCCGCATTGTCAAGAAAGAGGCATAAGGACACCCTTTTGTTCAAACCCATAAAGAATCGCATTTCATTGATGCGATTCTTTTTTTTGCCCCCAACATTTGTATTTTCAAAAATTATAAGTAAATTTGCAAAAAGAGAAAAGCCGAACCGCTCGAAAGGGAGTAGGCAAATCCTTAATAACCCTATTTATAATGGCCGAAGAAAACAAAGGAAACATCCTCGAACAGGCAAAAGACATGCTGGGAGGAAAAGGCAACGTGCTTGACGCTGCCAAGAACATGTTGGGAGACAACATCGGTAATCTGCTCAAAGACAGCGACGGTCTCAAGAAAAAAGCAACCGAACTGGGACAAAAAATTGCCCCCGACTCGCTGGACGACAAAGTTGAAGACGCTGTAGAAAAAGCAGTTGACTTCCTTAAAGACGCTTTGGGCAAGAAATAACCCCTTCACAAGCGAAAAATCAAGACCGCTACCTTGTTATCATTCACAAAAATGCAACAAGGTAGCGGTTTTAGTTTGCTCGGCCCATAACAAGCAACAGAGCGTCAGTTGCCCATCTCGCTGATGAATTTGATGCGGATTAGCCTGATTTCCTCTTCGCTGTAATCATTGCCCAACTCGGCAAAGGCAGTTTTGAGGTCATCGGTCTCACTCTGCTTGAAATAGTCAAAGAGCTCTTCCTGAATGTCATCGTCGATTCGTTCAGAGATGAAGTAGTTAATATCAATCTTATGCCCTGCATAGACAATCGCCTCGATATCGCTCAACAAATCCTCAAACGACACGTTCATTGACTGTGCGAGGTCGTCAAGCGGCACTTTTCGGTCTATGCTTCTGATAATCATCAACTTGAAGTTACCCTTATTGGGAATTGTTCTAACTCTGAAGTCCTCGGGGCGCTCAATATCGTTATCCTCGACAAAACGCTTGATGAGATCGACAAATTCCTGTCCATAGCGGCGGGCTTTGCCCTCGCCAACACCGGGAATCATCTTGAGTTCATCAAGAGAGATGGGATAAGTCGTGGCCATCGCCTCGAGCGAGGGGTCCTGGAAGATGACGTATGAGGGCAGCCCGTTGCGTTTTGCGACCTGCCGTCTGAGGTCTTTCAATATACTGCACAGTTCGGGACTCAGCGCCCCACCGCCTGCCATAGGAATCTCGCCCTCATCAATATTTGAATAGTCAACATCCTCGACTGCCGTGAATGGTTCATTGGATTCGAGGAACTCCTTGCCCTGTTTCGTTACCTTGAGAACGCCATAGTTCTCGATATCCTTCCTGATATATCCGGCAATGATTCCCTGACGTATGATGGAACTCATCATTGACGGCTCGCGATGGCTCATGCAGCCGAACTCCTCAAGTTCATTATGCTTGTATGACTTCACATCGGGCGACTCAATGCCGCAAACAACGTCAACAACGCGTTCAGTCTTAAAGCGTTCCTTCAGCGACAAAATGGTTTCGATTGCAGCACATAGTTCCTCGCGGGCCGGGAAGCGCTTGCGCGGATGGCGGCAGTTATCGCAGTTGCCGCAGTCGTCCTGGTCGTATGGCTCGCCAAAATAGTGCAACAGTGCCCTGCGACGGCATACCGAAGACTCGGCATAGGCAGCAGTTTCAATCAGCAACTGCTTGCCGATTTCCTGTTCGTTCAGAGGCTTACCCTGTGTGAACTTCTCCAGTTTAACAAGGTCTTTTCTTGAATAGAAAGTGATGCACTGCCCTTCGCCTCCGTCACGGCCGGCACGGCCCGTTTCCTGATAATACCCCTCAAGGCTCTTGGGGATATCATAGTGAATGACAAAACGGACATCGGGTTTGTCAATACCCATGCCAAAGGCAATGGTTGCCACAATCACATCAACCTTCTCGAGGAGGAATGCATCCTGATTCTCAGAGCGCTGCTCACTGTCCATGCCGGCATGATAAGGCAGCGCCTTAATCTCGTTCACCTGCAGTCTCTCGGCCAGTTCCTCCACTTTTTTGCGGCTCAGGCAGTAGATAATGCCTGACTTTCCGGGATTTGACTTGATAAACTTGATGATATCCTTCTCGACGTCGCGAGTCTTGGGACGCACCTCGTAGTAAAGGTTTGGACGGTTGAACGATGACTTGAACACGGCGGCATCGGTCATTTCAAGGGTCTTCATGATGTCATGCTGCACCTTTGGCGTAGCCGTTGCCGTGAGCGCAATAATGGGTCTGGGACCAATTTGTTCAATAATCGGCCTGATACGACGGTACTCAGGACGGAAGTCGTGTCCCCACTCCGATATGCAGTGAGCCTCGTCAACGGCATAGAACGACACCTTTATCGAGCGCAGGAATGTCACGTTCTCGGGTTTTGTGAGTGACTCGGGAGCGACATAGAGCAACTTGGTGCGGCCGTCAATAACGTCATTCTTGACCTGGTCTATTGCCTGACGGTTAAGCGACGAGTTCAAGAAGTGGGCTATGGTATCTTCTTCGCTGAAAGTTCTCATCAGGTCCACCTGATTTTTCATGAGCGCAATCAGGGGCGAGATGACAACTGCTGTGCCCTCCATCAGTAACGCAGGGAGCTGGTAACACAGCGACTTGCCACCACCAGTCGGCATCAACACGAACGTGTCCTTTTCATTAAGCACATTCTCGATGATTGCCTCCTGATTGCCTTTGAACTTATCAAACCCAAAGTGCCGTTTCAGTTCGGCTAAAAGTTTTTCATTTATTGCCATATAGAGTGGTAAATATAAAAATATTCAAATATCAAATTATGAGTTCGCTGCAAGCACCTCAAAGTTGGACTTCACAAGTTGCTGAACGGCAAACTCCTTGGTCAGCGTGTATTGTTTCTTGCTTGACGAAGGCACATCATACATCACGTCGATCATGATGGACTCAAAAATAGACCTCAAACCACGAGCGCCCAACTTGTACTCTATTGCCTTGTCAACAACGAGGTCAAGCACGTCGTCATTGATAACGAGTTTCACTCCGTCCATGTCAAGCAGTTTCTCATACTGTTTAACGATGGCGTTCTTGGGCTCGGTGAGGATGCGGCGCAAGGCGTCACGTCCGAGCGGTTCAAGATTTGTAAGAATGGGCAGACGCCCGATGATTTCGGGAATCAAGCCATAACTACGCAGGTCCTGCGGGGCAACAAAGTGCAGCAGGCGGTCACGCTCCTCGCGAGACACGTGGTTGTCCTGACCGAATCCCACGACATGGGTGTTCATGCGCTGTGCTATCTTCTGCTCAATGCCCTCAAACGCACCGCCGCAGATGAACAGTATATTCTTGGTGTCAACAGGAATCATCTTCTGGTCGGGGTGTTTGCGACCGCCTTGGGGAGGCACGTTGACCACCGAGCCCTCGAGCAGTTTCAGCAATCCCTGCTGGACTCCCTCACCGCTCACGTCGCGCGTGATTGACGGGTTGTCGCCCTTGCGCGCAATCTTGTCGATTTCGTCGATGAACACGATGCCCATCTCGGCCTGCTTCACGTCGTAGTCACACGCTTGCAGCAGTCTGGTCAGCAGGCTCTCGATGTCCTCGCCCACATAGCCGGCCTCGGTCAGCACCGTCGCGTCCACGATAGCGAACGGCACCTTCAGCAAGCGTGCTATTGACTTGGCGAGCAACGTCTTGCCCGTACCGGTCGGCCCGACGATGATGACATTGGATTTCTCGATGTCAATATCGTCCTTGTCCTGTCTCAACCTCTTGTAGTGGTTGTAAACAGCCACCGAGAGGTATTTCTTGGCGTTTTCCTGGCCAATCACATATTGGTCAAGATAAGACTTGATTTCTTCGGGTTTAGGCAGTTCGTCAAGTTTAAGGGTTGCGTCGTTCTGTGCGGCCGACTTGTTCAAATACTCGGCGGCAATCTCGGTTGCCCGCTGGGCACAATCGTTGCAAATGCACCCGCTCAGTCCGGGCAAGATCAGTTCGACCTCACCGGCACCACGCCCACAGAACGAGCATCTATATTCCTGTTCCTTCTTTTTAGCCATTGTCAGCCATCCTTTACTTAGCGTTGCGTATCAGGACCTTGTCAATCATGCCATAGGCCTGAGCCTCGTCGCTGGTCATCCAGTAGTCGCGGTCACTGTCGGCATAGACCTTGTCGTAGGGCTGTCCCGAGTGGTCGCTGATGATGGTATATAGTTCTTTCTTGAGTTTCACAATCTCACGCGAGGTGATCTCGATGTCGGACGCCTGTCCTTGAATGCCACCCATCGGCTGATGGATCATCACACGCGAATGCTTCAGGGCAAAACGCTTGTCCTTCTGGCCTGCCACGAGCAGCACGGCTGCCATCGAGGCCGCCATACCGGTGCAGATTGTCGAGACGTCACTTTGTATGTACTGCATGGTATCATAGATGCCGAGTCCGGCATAGACCGAGCCACCAGGAGAGTTGATGTACAAGGAAATGTCCTTGCCGGGGTCGGCCGAGTCGAGATAAAGCAGTTGGGCCTGGACAACGTTGGCGGTGTAGTCGTCAATCTGGGTGCCCAGGAAAATAATGCGGTCCATCATCAGTCGCGAGAACACATCCATCTGTGCGACATTCAGTTTGCGCTCCTCCATGATTGTGGGAGAGATGAAATTGTTTTCTACGTGTGCAGTGTACTGATCAAGTGCAAGTGCGTTCAACCCCATGTGATGAACGGCGAAATTTTTGAATTCTTTATCCATAATTATATTATTGTGTATTTTTTCTTTTTTCAAAGTTAATACTTTTTTTTGAAATAGCAATTTTTTTTCAATTATTTTTCAAAAAAAAGGCAATATCCATAAAGATACCGCCTTTTTTGTATGGGAATTTGAGGATTGCTCCTCCAGTAGATTTCTTACTTGTTTTCAAAAAGTTTGTTGAATTTCTCAACCGAGACTTTCTTCTTGGTAAGAGATACAGCGTTCTGGATTTGTGCATAGATTTTGTCGTCCATTGCACGGTTGGTGATTTCCTGGCTGTAACGCTCGTCTTCAAGCAGCTTGTGGGCATAGTTGTCGATCACGTCGTCGGGCAGGTTGCTCATGCCGTACTGTGCGAACTGCTGGGCAGCGAAGTAACGGGCAAGTCGCATCTTGTCTTCAACCTCAACCTTGAGAGCGAATTGCTTCACGACCTTCTCCTTGATGAGCTGCCACTGGAGCTGCTCCTTGGTGTGGGCAAAGTTCTCGTCAACCTTGTCGGCCTCGTCGGGGTTCTGAGCCTTGAGGAAGCGTTTCAGGAACTCCTCGGGGAGCTCGAGTTCGCCAACCTGCTTGCGCAGTGCAGCCTCGGCGTCAATCGAGAAGCGGTAGTTGCTGTCGTTCTTGAGCTGTGCCTCGAGCATCTCTTTAACCTTGGCAAGATATTCTTCCTCGGTCTTTGCCTGATCCTTACCCAGTGCGTTGTCATAGAGTTCCTGACCCAGTTCGGCATCCTGGCTCACGAGAATCTCGCTAACCTGGAAGCGGAAGTCGCTCTTGACGTCGGCCTGCTCTTTGTCGATATTGAACAGCGCGCCCAGTTCGGTAACGTTGCCGGCAACAGCCTTGTTGGGGTTGTAAACAACGTTGTCGTTCACCTTGGCGCCGACAAATTTATTCTTCTCGTCATCGTCCTTGAGATACTGGGGAGAGATAACGGTCTTCTCGACCTTGATGCCATCTTCCTTGTCGGTACCGTCCTCGTTGAGCTCGGTCAGAGAACCGCGCAGCAGCGAGTCCTCGACAGCAACCTCACCGGCAACCTGCTTGCCAAAGCGCTGGCGGAAGCTCTTGTCCTGGTTGGCAACCATCTCGTCAGTTACCTCAATATTATAATAAGGTACCTTGACAGTCTTGTCCAGAGTCAGTTCAAACTCGGGGGCGAGACCAAGGTCAAAGATGAATTCAAATTCCTTCTGGGTCTTCAGGTCAACCTTTGTCTGCTCGTTGAGCATGGGCTCGCCAAGCACGGGAACCTTATTGTCATAAATATATTTTGAAAGTTCCTGTCCGACTTTACGGTCAATAACATTTGCCAGCACCTCGGCGCCAAACAACTTCTGAAGCATGCCGGCAGGCACGTGACCGGGGCGGAAGCCCTTGATGGGGCGCTTCAGACCAATCTCGTTCAGGTTTTTCTTAACATCGCTTTTGTAGTCTTCTTCAACAAACGATATTGTGAGTTTTGCGTTCACATTATCGATTTTTTCAAAATTTACGTTCATCTTCTTTAATGAATAAAATTTATTATTAGTTATTTGATTTTT
>JAGHSV010000113.1 GCA_018065665.1 Candidatus Sodaliphilus aphodohippi | reverse complement strand
GGATATCGATGCTTATTGTCCAAACGATTATTGATACAGGATTGTGAGGATGTTGGTGGCGATGGCGGGGTCGTTTAGGGTGATGGCGTTGCATTCGGGTGAGATGTATGCGAGCGGATTTATGCTGCCGTACCACACTGTGGACTTGTCAATTACTGTGCAGCAAAGGGTGTGGCGGGGGCTGATGTGGACTTCTATGCCGTGCATCTTCAAGCTGTCGGTGCAGTCGTTTTGCTCTTGTGTGAAAACGGCTATTCTCAAGCCCGGTGTTGAGAGGTCTTTTAACCTTGCGGCGACAATTGAGCGAGTGGTGTATTTGACGCGAGGGCAGGATAAGACGATAGATTTGTTTGCTCTGGCCAGGCTTTTTAGATAAAGCGTTGTGAACGTATTCCCGTCAACGGTTGATGTTGTGGGGACCGTTGCTTCCTGAAATGTTGCCCTCAAATGATAGCCGATGGATGCATACGCTTTGAGGCGACGGCGGTACATGATATCGCACACAGGCACTCGGATGTCGATGTAGTCATATATCCTCACCTCCTCCTTGCCTTCGCAGTCACGGTGCAGACGGCCTGCGTACTGTGCAACTACGCCTTTCCACGAAACCGGCATGGCGAGGAAAAGCGTGTCAAGCCGGGCGAAGTCGAATCCCTCGCCTACATATTTCCCCGTGGCAACAACTACCATCGGTTCACCCTGCGGCACAGAATGTATTCTGGTCATTGCTGCCTGTTTGTCCCGCTGCTTGTCAGCCCCGATAAGCGTAATCACATTTTGGCACAGGGGCTGTAGCATGCCGGCAATGATGCGCACATGTGTCGTCAGGCTGGTGAGAATGATGGGCGTGCGTCCTTCTTTCAAAGCTTGTGCAACATCGGTTACAATCAACTGATTACGCATTTCGTCCTCGGCGAGGTCTTGGGTAAGGCGAGTGAAGTTGTTGCCGTTTTCGTCCACGGGTTGATAAGGCGTGAATCGTGGTATGAGTATCCGGTCAAAGCCCTGTGTCGCCATTTGTGCCTTTGAATCGGCAACAAAGCGTATAGGGCCGCAGTGCATGAACACGATGGGGTGATGTCCGTCTTTGCGCGAAGGCGTGGCCGTGAGTCCGTACACATATCGTGCCTTGGCTGCCGCCATCACCGTTTCAAAGGTTACGCTCGACACATGCTGGGCCTCGTCGGCAATCACCATGCCGTAATCCCCGACAAAAAGCTTTGCGTCACCGCCCTCGACACATGACTGCATGAGCGCAACATCCACTATTCCATGCAGCGAATTCCCGGTTGAAGAGAGTGTCCCCACAGGTGAGAACGCGCGTTTGCGGCCGCGCCGGCGAGGGAAATCGTCCTCGGTGTAATCAAGCGAGAGGAATTGTTCAAGCCGTTCTTTCCACTGTTCCATCAGCGCTTTGTTGTGTACAAGGATAAGCGTGTTGACCTTGCGCGCGGCAATGAGCGCAGCAGCGGTGACTGTCTTCCCGAAAGCAGTTGCCGCATGCAGTACACCATTGTCATGCGCCATCAGAGCGTTTAAGGCTTGCTGTTGTTCTTCTCGCAACGTCCCGTTAAAGGAAACCTTTATCTCTTTGCCGAGGTTGGTCTTGTCGCAGATGCAGTAATCGGCCTGTTTCTCTTGTAAAGCCTGCATTACGGCACTTTCACAACCTCGGGGTAACGCCAAGTAGTCTTCGCTG
>JAGHSV010000112.1 GCA_018065665.1 Candidatus Sodaliphilus aphodohippi | reverse complement strand
TCGTTGCTATTGTCACTGTATGTTGCGATAACGCTAAGGCCATCTGTGCTGAAGGCTTCGCCAACGGTGTATGTTGTAGTGGTTGGAGTACCGCTGATGGCGATACTGGTCATTGTCTTGGGAATCTCAATTGTGTAGGTTGCACTTGCAACTTCGCTTGACACGCCGTCTTTGATGGCGATTGCCTTGATTGTTGTTGTTTCGCTTACTGTGATGGCTGAACTATATTCATTGC
This sequence comes from Candidatus Sodaliphilus aphodohippi, assembly GCA_018065665.1. Taxonomy (GTDB): domain Bacteria; phylum Bacteroidota; class Bacteroidia; order Bacteroidales; family Muribaculaceae; genus Sodaliphilus; species Sodaliphilus aphodohippi. The sequence continues at coordinate 5,005 of JAGHSV010000112.1, read as the reverse complement.
TTTGAGCATCGGGGGTTGTGCCGTCGGTGGTGTAGTGAATGGTAGCACCCTCGGTCTCACAAGAGATAGTCACACTCTGTGCCTTGGTGAAAGTGCCCTCGGCAGGGCTGAATGTGGGTGTGGCAACAGTTTGTGGTGTTGCACTTTGCTTACGGTACAATTCGGGCAACAGCATAGATGTCGATGCTCCACTTGTGTAAGTAGTAAACCTGGGAGAACCTACATTGTAGAGGAATTTACCATAACTGGATGTTCCGTTCTGTATGGTTGCCAATCCATTTGAAATGCTTATGGACCAGGTTGTTGTTCCACTGCCCCAAGCTACCTTTTTAACAGCTGTAGCGCCAAGTGCACCATTGGATGTAGTCAGTGTCCATGCACCAGCCGAGCCACCAAGCGTGAATACGCTAATCTCTGACAGTGCATTGTCGGGGATTGATACCGTGCTGCCAGAGAAAAAGTCGGTGGCATCATAACTGCTTAGTATAGAACTTCCTAAGCTACCAGCGACTTTGTTCTTGCTACTGCACCCGATGATGAGGACATCGCCAGCTTTGAGTGAAGATGCATCTGTCACCAGGTCAAATTTTACATCTTCTGCCTGAGTTTGAACCGCTATGGCTGCAAGCAGAAAGAACATTAGAAAAGTTAATAATTTTTTCATTTTATTGTAGTTATGTAGTAAATTTATATTTCCCCTATATAGTTTGTTTGCATTTTGCCATCAATCGAGGTTTTGGCTCGGTAACCAATGATAGCCTCTTTATAATTTTAAGTACAAAGGTACGTATTTTTAATAATATAACACTAATAAAAATGCAATAAAAATTTTATCGCACTACATTATTTTAGTAGGTTGGAGGTAATGTATTGTATTTCAGAGTAATGAATTTTGTTGTCGAAAAGTGTTTTTGTGTGTGATTGTCTTCGTTTTTTTGGGGGGAAGGGTGCCGCGTCAAGTAACTTAAGTTTTCGCCTCTCTCCAGTTACTTGATGGTGTGCGTTCCCTTTGGGAACGGTGTGTGGGGATGGCCCTGTCCCACGATGGCATTTCGCTGCTGCTCAATGCTATCGTGGGTTATTAAGTTGCAATGCCTGCCGGCATTGGACACTATCCATGTACCACTATCAAAGTGGTCGGACATAAGCAGTGTGGGTGTGTCAAAAAACAACAAACGACGGTGCGCTGTAAGCGCAATGTTGCAGTCAGCCCAGGGCAACGCCCAGGGTAATATATTGTTACGTTAATACGCCCTGAAAGGGCAAAAGCATTGTTATACTGCAAATATGCGTTTTGAGACATCCTTGTACGAAGAGCCGTTGCCTTTGCAATTCAGATGATTCCTGTACTGAAAAGGAAGATTATGATTACGGCAACCGGTGCGATGTAGCGTAGGGCAAAGATGGTGAAGTTGATGATGCCCCGATTGCACCGTCCGTGGTTGGAGAGTTGGTCGATAATGATTTGACGATCAAGGAACCAGCCGACAAAGACTGCAGTGAATATGCCTCCACCAAGCATGAATAGGTTGGACGACAGGGTGTTGAACAGGTCAAAGAGGTTCATGCCAAAGACGGTGACGTGGTCGAGCACGTTGAATGCCATGGCGCTGACCGAGGCAACAGCAATCGCAAGGACGGCAGTCAGTGCCAGCGACGAGTTGCGGCTCATGTGGCACTCCTCATGGAAGAACGATATTACCACCTCGCTCAGTGATATGGTAGAGGTCAGTGCGGCAAAGAAGACGAGCGTGAAGAACATGATTGCCCACATTTGTCCGCCAGCCATCTGCTGGAAGACGCCGGGGAGCACCTCAAAGAACAGGCGTGGGCCGGACTGAGGCTCAAAACCGAACGAGAACACGGCGGGGAAGATGATGATGCCTGCCAGCAGCCCCACCAGGGTGTTGACTCCGGCTATGATTGTTGCATCCTTGGCCAGCGGAGCATCGTCGTTGAAGTATGAAGAGTAGATGATCATTGCCGCTGCACCAAGCGACAGTGACATGAACGCCTGCCCCATGGCGTCGATGACGCCGCGCATGGTCAGTTTGCTAAAGTCGGGGTACAGGAAAAACTCGATACCATCCTTGAAACCCGGCATGAACAGCGCCTTGACTGCAAACACGACGAGGAAGAGGAACAGCAGCGGCATCATGATGCTGGAGATGCGCTCGATGCCTTTTTGCACCCCTTGCCCCATCACCAGGAAGTTGACAGCAAGGAACCCGATGGTCCACCCCACGCATTGCCAGCCGTTGCCGACAAAACCGTTGAAAATCTGGGTGTACTCGCTGGAGGTGTGCCCGCTGAGGCCACCGACGATGGCCTGGTACAGGTACTCAATTACCCATCCGCAGACAACGCTGTAGAACCCCAGTGTGATAAGGACTCCAATGATGACAAAATATGAGAACCTGTAAATTTTGGTTTTAGGAGAGAGTTGTCGCAACGCAGACTTGATGGTCTTGTGGGTTGAGCGTCCGATGATGAACTCGCTCAGCATCACGGGGATGCCGAGTAAAATGATACAAAGTATAAAAACCAGGATGAAGGCACCGCCTCCGTTCACGCCCGCCTCATAGGGCAGACGCCAGATGTTGCCAAGACCCACCGCCGATCCGGCAGTGGCAGCCATGGCACCCAGTCGGGTTGCAAAGCCTCGTTTGCTGTTTGTCATCAGTGTCTTGTGGTTTAGTTGTCAAAGTGTGCCCTGCTCCAGCCGAACGCAGATGCGCTCGACCATGGCGTCGTTCTTGTTGGTGTTGGGGTGGAACCCCTGTTTGAGACTCACTCCGAAGAAACGCCCGAAGGTTTGCCAGAATCCCGCCTTGAAAGTGCCCAAGAACGCTTTGACAATATTGTAACTATTTTGATTGGTCTCTCGGTCTATCAGTTGTATCAGCAGTTTGCCCTGATTTTTTGTCAACTTCTTCATCACGGGTTTGTACTGGTTGAAGATTTGTTTTTCAAACTGCCTCATGTAGGCCTGTTTTTCTTTTTCGTTCTTGTAGGTGCCCATGTATTCATAGGTCTCGAGCAGCGTCTCACTGATGAGTTTGGCGTAGGGCAATGTGCGCCGCACGTCGCGAACGGTCTTCCAGTAGAACTCCTCTTCCTGCTTGTTGCGGAAACGCTCTTTGGGAAAGACGGTTATCTCGTTGAATACCAGCATTGCCAGCGTGTCTCCGGTCTCGGTGTCCACAAAGTGGTACATGCCGTAGAAAACCTTTTGCAGGCTCGACGGCACCTCGTCGGTGCGGACAGGGGTCTGTGCCATGGCAACCAACGAAACCAGGAATAATGCTGATATGAGCAACAACCGCTTCATTTGACGCTAAAAATGCAATTATGGCACGAAAGTACTGCAAACATTTAAATTAGCACTGATTTTTAATTTAATTAGTGTTAAAAGCGAGGAATATGACTATTTTTGCTGACTTTTGCACCCAATCCTTGTTGCCGGTTATTTCAAAATCTCAATAGTCAAAGCGCTGGAGCATGCAGTCTCGGGCAGTGTGACTTCGACGTGGCCGTTCTTCAGCGCGACGGCATCGGCGTTGACCTTGCTGCCGTTGAATTTCACGGTCTTGGGAGCGGTTTTTACCCCTTCGAGCATCACTGTAATCTGCCGGGTTGCCGGCATGTTCTTGTAACTGCCGTTGCGTGGTGCAACCTGCATTGTAACGGTGTTGCCGTTGTCCTCCTTGGTGATGGTGGTTGTGGCATAGTCGTTCTTGTAGTTCTGGGTGTCACCGTCGTCTTCATAGAGGGTGTAGGCCGACTTGCCCTTGCCGGGGATTACCAGCAGGCGCAGTTTGTTGGATGGCTGCTGCAGTGACTGTATGTTCTCCTCGGCCAGCGGGATGATGCTGCCGGCTTTGACAAACCACGGGTTCTGGTCGATGGTGTAATAGAGCGTCACTGTCTGGCCGCCTTTCATCATCTTGTGGCTTGCCATGTCATACCAGTCGTTTCCCTCGGGGAACCACATGCTGCGCTCGGTCTTCCCTTTCCAGATGGGTTTGCACAGGACGGTGGCGAGAATCTGGTCGCCGAACATATATTCCTGGTTCCAGGTATAGGCGTTCTCGACCTCGGGGTAGTCGTAGTAGAGTGGACGGCAGATGCTGACGCCGGTGTCGTATGCGTGACGTGCCGCCGTATAGATGTAGGGCGAGAGCGCGTAGCGCAGTTTGATGGCCTCACGCATGTACTCGTAGTGGGTGGGGTATGACCAGATGCGTCGGTCCAGTGTGGGGAACGACGAACTGTGGGTCTTGAAGATGGGCGTGAACACGCCGTATTGTATCCAGCGGGTGTACATCTCGGGATTGGTCAGATGGCGTTCCAGATTCATGTGCCCCCCGATGTCGTGCCCCCAGTAGCCGTAACCGACATTAGACGCGGTCGCGGTGAAGTAGGGCAGGAACTCGAGCACCGCCCACTCGTCGTAGGTGTCGCCCGAGAACCCCAGCTGGTAGCGATGGCTGCCCAGGCCGCCCCAACGGTGGTAGATGAGCGGACGGCGGGCGTCAAGACCTTGGCTGCGTGACTGGCGCACCATGTCGTTGAAGAAGGTGTAGTTCAGCCAGAAAGTGGTGTTCAACCCCTCCATATAGCGACTGGTAATCCACTGTTGCCAGTCGAGCCACCAGAAGTCAACGCCCTGCCGTTCGAGCGGATGGATCACCGAGTTGAAATAGGCGTCGGTCCATTCGCGCTGTGAGATGCGGAAGGGTACCGGTGCGCGATAACCCTCACGGCCCACAGGCTTGTCAAGCGATACAAACTGGTATCCCTGTTTGGGATATACATACCCCTCAGGACCGTCATAGTCGTTAGTGCGCGAGAGGTAATCCTTGACAAACCCCTCGTAAAAGTCGTCGTATGGGCGAATGCCGTCGGCAGGGTGCAGGTTGAGCGCCGTCTTGAGGTTGAGCGCGTGCATGTCGTGCAGGAACCCGACGGGGTCGGGGATGAGGTTGCGGTTCCATGTGTAGCC
>JAGHSV010000059.1 GCA_018065665.1 Candidatus Sodaliphilus aphodohippi | reverse complement strand
CTACAAGTATGAGTATGCCAAGAAGGCGTTTGAGAACAAACGTTATACCCAGGCCTATACTATCCTCGAGGAGGTTGTAAACATCTTCAAGGGTACCGACAAGGCCGAGGAATCGCTTTATCTGCTGGGTCTCAGTTACTATGAGAACCACGACTATGTCAACTCGGCTTCTTATTTCAAGAACTACTATCAGCATTACCCCAAGGGACAGTATGCCGAGCTTGCACGTTTCTACTCGGGCTACGGATACTATCTCGACTCTCCCGAGTCGCAGCTTGACCAGACAACCACCGTCAAGGCCATCGAGGAGTTGCAGGCGTTCCTGGACTTCTTCCCCAAGAGCGATAAGGTGCCCATTGCACAGAACGCGATTTTTGAGTTGCAGGACAAACTGGTGAAGAAGGACCTCGAGAACGCCCAGCTGTACTACAACCTTGGCAACTACATGGGCAACAACTATGAGTCGGCGGTCATCACTGCCAAGAATGCCCTGAAGGAGTACCCCTACAGCAAGTACAAGGAGCAACTCGAGATGCTGGTGCTGAAGGCACGCTACCGCGAGGCCGTGGAGAGCGTTGACGAGAAGAAGGAAGAACGCTTCCGCACCGTTATCGACGAGTACTATGCTTTCATCAACGACTATCCCCAGAGCGACTTCCGCAAGGAGGCCGACAACATCTTTAAGGTGGCCGATAAATTTGTGAACAGGAAATAATAACGTAAAACATATATCTGAATTAAAATGGATTACAAGAAAACTAACGCACCGCTCACTACCACAGTGCATGACCTCATCGAGATGTCTGAGCAGACAGGTAACATCTATGAAACCGTTTGTCTGATTAGCAAGCGAGCAAACCAGATTTCGAACGAAATGAAGAGTGACCTGGAGAAGAAACTGCAGGAGTTTGCATCGATGACCGACAACCTGGAGGAAATCTCAGAAAACCGCGAGCAGATTGAAATTTCGCGTTACTACGAGAAACTTCCCAAACCAACTCTCATCGCTACTCAGGAGTACATTGATAAAAAACTCGCCTTCCGCAATCTGGCAGCCGAGAAAGACGAACTCTGATATAACCGTATAGAGGTATAATACAGTAAAAGCGCCGCACATCTCAACTACTGGGACGTGCGGCGCTGTATTTGTCTCACATAGTCCTTGTTGACCCTATGTGATTGTGCCGATATTGTTACTTCCCCTCGAAGAGCCAAGGCTCGTCGCCGGCATAGGTGGCGGGCACGATGGGGGAGTTCTCATCGCTGAGCAGGCGGTATAGGTTTGGGTCCTCAAGGATGGCGCGTATGTCCATCTCTTTGCCGTCGATGGTGCATGTGCGGCTGACAAGCCGTACACCGTGGCTGTAGTCGACATAGAAGTTGCCGTGACGTACAAATAGCGGCTGCTGGGCATGCCCGTCGGGGTGGTGCCAACCATAGATGGCGACGTTGCGCCGGTAGCGCGGGTCATTCTTGAGCACGCAGGTGAGCACGATGTCCTTTTTCAGTCCCGAGACAAACTGCCCCCAGTGATAACCTTTGGCCTTGAACAATGCGTTGATGGCGTTGTTGCTGTCCTGGAAAACCATAGGCTCCATGTTGCGTCCTCCAACGGGGCGGAACGGGAAGATGTCAACAGCACCCTGTGCCACCTCGTTGATGCGGTCAACCATATAAGCAGTGGGCAGCGTGCAGTCGAGTGCGTCGGCAATCTCCTGTGCGCCCAACGGGCCCATTGGCATGCGGACAAAGTCCTGGTCGGTGCCGATGGCAAGGTAGTCACATGCCACCCATATCTTGATTGTATGAGGCTTGCGCAGCACCTCGACCGAGTCGATAACTGCGGTGGTGAACTCAATCTCGTGCAGGGTTCGCAGCGAGTCGGGAATGTTGCCGGCAAGCACATTGTTGACAATCAGACGCTCACGAGGCCAGAAGTCGGTCGTGTCACACACGAGCATGAAGTCATAACCGCCAAGGGCGTTGTCGGGGCGTGGCGCGAGTTTGGCGATGGGGCGTGTGCCCCCTGTCAAGTGGGCTTTCTGGGCCACGGCAGTGACGCCGGTGGACAGAAGCAAAACAAGTAGTAATAGTACCTTTTTCATTGTTGTTATATGGTTTTAGGGCAAAGTTACTGAATTTTTCTTGAAAGGGCAAGCAAATAGCAATTGTTTATAATAAGGTGGCGAGCCCTAACAGACCCGCCACCTCGTTCTATTTATCGTTTGTCAGATATTATCCGAGGATAGTGTTGATGATAGCGTTTACGTCAACGATATCTACCTTGCTGTCTTTGTTGACATCGGCACGTCCGTCATACTTGCTGGCGTCGTCCTGACCGAGCACGATGTTGATAACGATGTTGAGGTCCTTGATATCTACACTGCCGTCATTGTTGACGTCACCTGCAATGCCGGCGGGTTTTGTGCCCTGCTGTGCAACGAAGCGCAGGTACGCACCGGGGTAGTGAACTAATACATCACACTCGCGATAGGTAGTGCCTTCGGGGAGAGGAGCGGCTGTGGCATTCATCTTCACGATGCCGTCCCATTCCATCTCTTCCTCGTCGATTTCGTCCTCAACCTCAATTGTGAGCCAGTCGGGGAGATCGTTTCCTTCTGCATCAAGGATTTCCCATTCGTCGCAAGAGCGTAACGAGTAAATGGGGAATTCCTGACTCTCACCTTCATTGGCAAGCAGGATGTCACGTTTGATGGTGCACTGGTCCATGTCCAGGTTGTCCCAAATCATGTAGGGATACTCGATGTCGGCAAGGATACTGAGACCGCGGTGAAGTTCACCCGAGGTGAAGAAGTTGTTCTGACCGCTGTAATAGAGCTCGCCGGTGTTGGGGTCGGGCTGTGCAAGATAGCACTGCTCGCCAAAGCCTTCGTCATAGGTGTCAGACGAATAGAGTGCGGTGAATCCATATCCGAGTGCGTCGTTGTTGTAATCTTCGATGCAGACAAGAATCGGGAAGTCGATTTCGGGGGTGAGCTCATAGGTGAGCCCGTCCTCTTCGGCAACGAACGAGAATTTCATAATACCGCTCTGACGCTTGGGCACATCAATACTGTCGAGGGTTACCTCAGACTGGCATACCAGTTCAAGTTCGCTGGGGTATAGCTTAACCGAAGCTGTGTCGTTATACTGCTGCATCTCGGGCAGGCGGTAAACCTTGGCAGTGAATGTAACAGGCTCGTTGCGACGGAATTCCAACCCCTGATAGCGCAGTCCAACCTGACGGAGCACGTAGGGATGGGTCGGTTTCTCGAATACCATTCCCATACCGTTGTATTCGCGAGGGTTACGTCCATACCAGTTACCCTTTGTGCCATCGGGGAATGTGTTGCTCATAGTTCCGTAGTATGAACCTGCGGTTTTTGAAGCATCGCGGTTGCAGTTTGCGGCAAAATACTTGGGGCTCATCCACAGTTCCTTGCTGTCTGTGTTTGAATAGGCGGTTTGGTAACTACCACGCGCTAACAGAGTACTGCGCGATTCAGTGGTGAACTTGGCTTGGTCTTTGTCATACTTCCACCCAAGCAGTTTGGCACTGGTGCTGGTACCGTTGGAGAAGGCAGTGAGCTCCGGCGTGGTGTCGTTTTCGCTGATCCAGTGCGTGGTGAGGTCCTTGTCGCTTGACTGGTACCACATCTTTGCCTTGGTCTCTTGGTTGTACTTCTGATAATTCCACTCGTAGGTGGTACCTGAAGTTTCGCCTGTCGAGGTGTTTACAAAGGTGTACTCGTAGAAGGGCTTCAGCATGATGTACGGTGCATAGAGTGTGCTTAGGCTGTTAGATCCCATGTCAGTAGTGTGCACTCCGTAGAACGCACCGGCGGGACGGCGCCAGTCAGCAATTGTTGTAGCCTTGATTTTGGGTGCTTTCTTCACAAAGTGGTTCTTTGCTGTCTTTGCTTCTTGTTCGACAGCGGTTGCCATTGTTGTCTCGGTTGTCATAACGCTTGGGTCAAAGGGGCGCAGGTTGCTTTTGAGCTGCGCTCCTGCCGTGAGGCCAACAGCCAGCGCGGCAATCAGGAGGATAGATTTTTTCATAAGAATATGGTTTTGGTTTTAAATTTATATTATTTGTTGCAAATTTAATAAAAAAAACGGAAAAAAAGCAAATTCCCCGTTTTTTTTATTAAAATTATTGCAATGATATACAATTTGTCCCTGTAAACAAGAGAAGTAATCACACCTTTTGTGACATGCCATATTAAGTAACTAAAGAAGGGTGGAGCCCAGAACGCAGAGCCTTGATGGCTCTGCAGATAACCCGCTCCTGAGCTTCAGCGAAGGGACGGGGTGTACGCCACCAACAAACATTGCGGCTGGAAGCCGCTACCTCGTTTCCAGCATTGCGGCATCACAAGGTGGCGGCCTCCAGCCGCAGGTTGAGGAGGATCCCGTACTCCCACCTCCCTTGTCGGTGGGGGTGGCAGTTGGCAGAGGTTCTCTGTTCGCGGCACCGGCTTCGCCGACTTACCGCTGCTTCATATTAATCCATTAAATATAATTATTGCTGTCCGCGGACAGCAATAAAAAAAATAGTGATTATGTGTCTGGACGATACAAAAAAGGCAGGTTACCGACTTGTTTGCGGTGACCTGCCTTCCGTCAAATATTAGTTAAGCAATCGATATTAGATAATGCCTTGCTCAAGCATTGCAGTGGCAACCTTCATGAAGCCTGCAATGTTTGCACCCTTAACGTAGTCAACGGTGCCGTCTCCTTTCTGACCGTACTTAACGCACTGCTCGTGGATGTTCTCCATGATCCAGCCGAGTTTGTTGTTAACCTCTTCGCCTGACCAGCTCAGGTGAGCAGCGTTCTGAGTCATCTCGAGACCAGAAGTTGCTACGCCACCAGCGTTGACAGCCTTACCGGGAGCAAAGAGAATGCCGTTGTTCTGGAAGTAGTGGATAGCGCCAGGTTGGCAACCCATGTTAGAAACCTCGCAGCAGCACCAGCAGCCGTTCTTAACGAGTTCCTTAGCGTCATCTTCGCTAAGCTCGTTCTGGAATGCGCAGGGGAGAGCGATGTCTACGGGGATGCTCCACGCCTTCTTGCCGGGAGTGAAGACAGCCTTGCCGGGGAACTTGGTGGCCATGTCTTCTACCTTGTTGCGGTTAGAAGCACGCATAACCAGCATATAGTCAATCATCTCGTCGGTGATACCGTCCTTGATCTCGCATACACCGTCGGGACCAGAGATGGCAACAACCTTAGCACCCATCTGGGTAGCCTTCTGGGCAGCACCCCAAGCTACGTTACCGAAGCCAGAGAGAGCAACCTTCTTACCCTTGATGTCCTTGCCGGCTTTCTTCAGCAGGTGGCTGGTGAAATAGAGTGCACCATAACCTGTTGCTTCGGGACGGAAGATAGAACCACCCCAAGTCATGCCCTTACCGGTGAGAACGCCAGTGTGGTACTGACGAGCCAGTTTCTGGTACATACCGTTGAGGAAACCGATTTCGCGGCCACCAACGCCAACGTCGCCAGCGGGGATATCCTGGTCGGGACCAATGCAGCGCCAGAGTTCGAGCATGAAGGCCTGGCAGAAACGCATGATTTCAGCGTCGCTCTTGCCAACGGGGTCGAAGTCTGAACCACCCTTACCACCGCCCATGGGCAGAGTAGTGAGAGCGTTCTTGAACATCTGCTCGAAACCGAGGAACTTCAGCATAGAGGGAGTTACAGCCTTGTGGAAACGCAGACCACCTTTGTACGGGCCAATGGCGCTGTTGAACTGAACGCGGTAGCCGAGGTTTGTCTGAACCTCACCCTTGTCGTCAACCCATGTTACACGGAATGTGAAGATGCGGTCGGGCTCTACGATGCGCTCGATGATCTTTGCTTTTTCAAATTCGGGGTGCTGGTTGTACACCTCTTCAACAGATTCGAGAACCTCTTGAACTGCCTGAAGGAACTCTGACTCACCTGGATGCTTCTGCTCCAGATGTTGCATGATTTTTTTAACTTCCATATTAATAATAAAATAAAGGTTTATTA
>JAGHSV010000109.1 GCA_018065665.1 Candidatus Sodaliphilus aphodohippi | reverse complement strand
AAGAAAGTGGTGGTGAAGTGAAGCCTCTCCCAACCCTCCCCTAAAGGGAAGGGCTAATTATGAGGACGTTACGATGACTCGGGAAGCCTCTCCCAACCCTGCAGCCTCTCCCAACCTACCCCCTTCGGTTCCCCCGTTAATCGGGGGACAGAAATCCTAAAGGGAAGGGCTAATTATGAGGGTTTTATATACGTCTGGAAGACGCTATCTGTATAACCCCGTAGGCACTCGTCAGAGGGCCTGCGGGTTTTTTTGCAGACAGCAGAGTGATGACGGAGTTGCTTCCATGCTCCACCGGTTACAATTGCCCACCCGAACCCAAACCACTATCTTTGCCAGCATGGTGAAAACGATAATACCAACAGAAACCAACCACCTGAGTCACCTGAGTCACCTGAGTCATGTGAGTCACCTGAATTGCTGTAACATCCTCATTGTAAGCCCTTTCCTTTAGGGGAGGGTTGGGAGAGGCTCCTGAGTCATCTGAACAGCGAAGCCGTTCTGAAAAGCCGTAAGGCGCTCCGAGGAGTGCAACGTTCCGGGAAGGCGGAGCCGCTCTTCATGCCTTTTGTCCTTTTGTTCTTTTAGTCTAAAAATTAGCTCAATCCGAAAAGGCGAAGCCGTTCTGAAAAGCCGTAAGGCGCTCTGGAGAGTGTAACGTTCCGGGAAGGCGAAGCCGCTCTTCATGCCTTTTGTCTTTCTAAATTCCCATTCACGTGGTTTTTCGGCATAAATCTTGCAAATGTCGGTTTTTTTTCCGAAATTTGCATTCAAGAAGTGCATACATTGATTTGAATTTAATATTTTTGTCACCAGCAAATTACCGGAATCGGTGGTATGCGCAATTAGTACACATCTTACTATTAACTTTTTAATTCTTCTAACGGGTATGTTAGTATCATTTAAAGAAATATTGAAAGATGCCTACGAAAAAGGTTACGGTGTAGGCGCATTTAATTGTTTGAGTTTGGAGAACGCGATAGGTGCCATTCAGGCCGCCGAGGAACTCCGTTCACCCATCATCCTGCAGCTTGCCGAGGTGCAGTTCCCCTACTCTCCCATCGAGTTAATGGCTCCTATCTTCCTTGATTTGGCTAAAAAGGCGACAGTTCCGGTTTGTGTCCATTTAGACCACGGACAAAGTTTCGAGACCTGCGCAAAAGCCATAAAGCTCGGGTTCAATTCTGTTATGATTGACAGTTCATCACTTCCTCTCGAAGAGAACATTGCCTTGACCCGTGAAGTTGTCCACACCGCCAAATCGTTTGGAGTTGACGTAGAGGCCGAACTGGGAATGGTTGGCACTATCGGGGTTGACGCGGACAGCACTGCCGATGTATATACCAACGTTGAGGAGTCGGCACGTTTCATCGAGGAGACCGGAATTGACGCGCTTGCCATTGCCATCGGCAACATGCATGGTAAATATGTTGCAACCCCGCGTCTCAACATTGACCGCTTGAAGGAAATCAAGCAGCGCAACCAATTGCCACTGGTACTGCACGGAGGTTCGGGCACAAGCATTGAAGATTTCAAGAGCTGCATTCACAACGGCATCTGCAAGATTAATGTTGCCACGGCAATCCAGCTTGGTGTAACCGAAAAAGTCAAGGCATACGTACAGGAGCCGTCGGCCAACTACATCGACATGAAATACCGAATTGTTGAAGCGTCCAAGGAAGTGGTTGCATGGCACATGGATCTCTTTGAAAGCAACGGCCATGCATAAAGCGAAGCACTTATTGCGTCCCGCGGCACTCGCACTGGCCGCGATGATGTTTTGCCATAGCGGTGGAACAGAACGCCAAGACCTGAGCGATTATGTTGACCCGACAATCGGCGGAATCAGTGTGTTGCTGGTCCCGACTGTCCCCACCGTGCAGTTGCCCAATCAGGTGATACGTTGGAACCCGATGCGCGAAGACATGACCGACGACTGGATCGGGTGCTTCCCCCTGACGCTGACTTCACACCGTCGCGACTATGTGTTCGGCTTCCTGCCATTGCCAACCGGCATCAGCGTTGACCAGGCATGGGACTACAGCCAACCATGGGAGAACGAGAGCAACCGCCCCTATGAGTACAACGTTGACCTCGAAGGATGCCACCTGCAGTTTGCCCCGGCAGCAAAGAGCGGCATCATCAGGGTTGACTATACCGACAGCGAACCTCACATGCTGCTGTGGAACACACTCACCGAGGGCGGAGAGTTCACCGTCAAGGACCAGCACACGGTTGTTGGCGAGGCCAGTTTCAAGGGCATGAAAGCCTATGCCTACATCGTTTGTGACGCCAATCTGACCGAGGTGGCATACCAGCAACCCGACAACCGGCGTGACCTTTTGGTACGAACCGATGCCGGCACACGCAGGGTACATGTCCGCTATGCAATCAGTTACATCAGCACTGACCAGGCACGCGAGACCCTGGAGAAAGAGATACCCGACAACAACCTGGAACGGGTAAGCAGCCAGGGGAAACAGATATGGGAAAACACGCTGGGGAAAATCAATGTCACCGGCGGGACAAACGCCCACAAACGCGTGTTCTACACCGCACTGTATCGATGCAACGAGCGAATGATCGACATCAACGAGTACGGCCACTATTACAGCGCCTTTGACCACAAGGTGCACAACACCAACAAGCCGTTCTATACCGACAACTGGATTTGGGACACCCATGTGGCACTCGAGCCGCTGCACACCATCATCAACCCGCGCATGGAGGAAGAGAAACTCAACTCCTATGTCGAGATGTACCGCCAGTGCGGCGAGATGCCGTCGTTCGCGACCATCAGCGGCGCGTGGGCTGCCATGACCGGCAACTATAGCGCAACATGGTTTGCCGACGCTGTGGCAAAAGGGCTGAAATTCGACCTCAAGACAGGATATGAAGGCGTGCGAAAGAACTCGCTGGAGTGCACCCTGCTGCCATGGCGAGACGGTCCAAAGACCGAACTTGACGATTTCTATAACGAACATGGCTACATGCCCGCCCTGCATCCCGGCGAAGAGGAGACATGCACCGCAGTGGACCCCTATTGGGAGAAACGCCAGGCAGTGTCGCTCGTGACAGCCAACAGCTACTCGGACTGGTGCATCGCCCAGCTGGCACGCCGTCTGGGGCGCCATGACGACGAGACGCTGTTCATGAAACGTGCGGCATTCTACAAGAATGTGTTCAATCCCGAGAAAGGTATGATGTGGCCCAAAGACAAGGACGGCAAGTGGATTGAGGGCATCGACCCGCGGTACATGGCGCGTCCCTACTTCACCGAGAACAATGCCTACACCTTCACATGGGATGTGAAACACGACCTGAAAGGCCTCATCGAGATGATGGGTGGCCCTGCCGCAGCCGAGCAGAAACTCGACGAAATGTTCCACACTCCGCTCGGCGCACCAAAATTCAGATTTTACGGCATTCTCCCCGACAACACGGGCATGACCGGACAATACTCGGTGGGCAACGAACCCTGCCTGCACATACCATACATGTATGACTATGTTGGCGCACCCTGGAAGACCCAGAAACGCATTCACCAAGTAATAGACAACTATTTCAACGACGGATTGCAAGGACTGCCCGGCGATGAAGACGGCGGCGGCATGTCATCGTTTGTCGTTTTCTCCATGATGGGATTCTTCCCTGTCACACCGGGAATTCCGGTCTATGCAATCGGCAGTCCGTTCTTTGAGAAAGTGGAGATTCAATTACCTGACAACAAGAGTTTCACAGTTGATGCCAAGAATTTCTCAGAGGAAAACAAGTACATTCAGAGCGCTCGCCTGAACGGCAAGGAACTGGACAAACCCTGGTTCACTCACGACGAACTCATGCAAGGCGGGTGCCTGGAACTCACCATGGGAAAGACGCCCAACAAACAATGGGGCGCAGGCAATGACGCCACTCCCCCGTCAAGCATGAATTACAAAAACGAATAAAGCCGCAAGCGTCATTATTCAGCCACCAAATAAAAAAATCAAAAACAAAATAAAAAAAACAACGACATGAAAAGAAGTGAAATCAACAGTATTATCAAGAATGCCGAAAAGTTTTTGGCAAGTAAGCAATTTCTTCTTCCCGACTGGGCAAGCTGGGGAATGGAAGAATGGAAAGAGAACAAAGATAAGGTAAGTTACATCACAGAACGAATGCTCGGGTGGGACATCACCGATTTCGGTTCAGGCGATTTCAACAAACGCGGTCTTTTCCTGTTCACCCTGCGCAACGGCAAATACGGCGTAGACAAAAAACCTTATGCCGAGAAGATTATGATTGTCGAGGAGAACCAGGAAACTCCGCTGCACTTCCACTGGTCAAAAATGGAAGACATCATCAACCGCGGCGGCGGCAACCTCGTTATTGAACTCTACAACGCCACACCCGACGAGGAACTTGCCGACACTCCTGTCCACGTGCTCGTTGACGGCATTGAAACAGTTGTTGCCCCGGGCGAGAAACTCATTCTGAAACCCGGCCAAAGCATTTGCATGACACAATACCTGTACCATCGTTTCTACGGCGAGGAAGGCAGCGGCACGGTAATGGTTGGCGAGGTAAGCCAGTGCAATGACGACTGCACAGACAACCGTTTCTATGAAACAATCGGCCGATTCCCCGAAATAACTGAAGACGAACAGCCCATCCATCCGCTTTGCTCGGACTATTCGACACTCCTATGAAACGCCCCATCACCGTATCAGGCATAGGTTGTTGCCTGCTTGACAGAATATGGTCTGACATGGATTTCAATTCTGAGACCTTCAAACAGTACATAAGCCGTCAAACAGCCGACGGAGGCTTGGTACCCGGAGAGCTCAAGTTGGAAGAAGAGTTTGAGAAGTTCTGCGGCAAGCCATTCCCCGAAGTTCTGCAGGAACTGACCGGAGGCCGGAAACCCGAAGGCACCAACATTGGCGGGCCTTGCATTGTTGCCCTTATCAATGCAGCACAACTGACACGGGAACAATCTCATATCAGTTTTTACGGGTGCAGCGGCAATGACGACACCTACCGCACCATAATTGAAATACTGAAAAAGACTCCCGTTGACTACTCGAACTACATTGTTAAAGAGGGCGCTTACACGCCCTCCACGTCGGTGCTCTCTGACCCGAACTACGATCAGGGACACGGAGAACGCATCTTTGTCAACACCATTGGAGCAGCGTGGCAACTGACACCCGAAAGCATTACCGAGCAATTCCTTTCGGCAGATATCTGCATGTTTGGAGCAACGGCACTCACGCCACACATCCACGAAAACCTCCACACGCTCCTGCCGTTAGCCAAAAAGAAAGGAGCGTTCACGGTGGTTACGACCGTTTATGACACGCTGAGCCAACGCAAACATCTCAATCGTTGGCCACTCGGTGCCAACGACGACAGCTATGCCAACACCGACTTGCTGGTAACCGACGCCGAGGAAGCCATCAGAATGAGCGGAACAGAAAGCATCGAAGACGCACTTGCATTCTTCAAGGAACGCGGCGTAGGGGCAGCGATAGTCACCAACGGTGCACGAAACATCAGTTTCTTTGCACAGTCGCCATTGTTCTTGCCCGTTGAGGTTTCAACCCTACCCGTCAGCAAAGCCGTAGGACTGAAGCTGAAAGAAGGTGTAACCCGTGGCGATACGACAGGTTGCGGAGACAACTTTGCCGGTGGGGTGCTTGCCTCAATCATTCAGCAGAAACACAAGTCAGAAACTACCAAACTCGACCTGGTTGAAGCATGCAAATGGGGCGTAGTTTCAGGAGGATTCACCTGTTTCCATTATGGCGGAACCTTCACTGAGAGCTGCCCGGGCGAAAAGTTGAAGCACATTCAGGAACTCTACGAAGACTACGACAAACAGATACAAACCATGTAATCAGAGTCTGTACGATTCACCGTGCGGCAAAGCCATGGGTTTGGAACGGGCTTACCGTACACGGAAAAATCCGCAATTATACCGGTTGATATAATTGCGGATTTCTGTTTTATCAGCAAATCACCTGTCCAAGCACCGCTCATGGACAGGCTGTATTTTGACTGTCATTCCCGTAACTTGCGTTTCCTGATTAACGTTGTCGGTTAGCAACAACAAGTTGTCGCATTTTGTCTGTTTTGATGCAAGTAAGAGTCCGTTTAATTCCCTCTTCAGCGTCTTAGGGTTACTAATGTCGTAGGACACCTGAATACATTGCAGCACTTTATTTGCCCTGCAAACGATAAAGTCACATTCACCCGATCGCTCCTTGAGGTAATATATGTCAAGATTTTTGATTCTTGCCCGGCGTTTGAGTTCAACAAGCACTATAGTCTCCAACCGCCATCCCACGTTATCGCCCGCAAACGCATTTTCGCGCTGGTTCATCATGGCAACATCCACGGCATACACCTTTGATTGAGTCATGCGTATCTTGCTTTTATAGGAGTATTTCTGTACCTCTATCAGCAAAAAAGCCTCTTGCAGATATTGTACATAGTTGCCTATCGTACTCTTTGATTTTACATTAAACATTGTCGTCAAATCATTGGCCGACAAAATAGTGGGACAAATATTCAAAAGATGATTAGATATTCGTTCAAAGGCATCTTTGTGAACTACGTGATGCCTTTGCTCAATGTCTCTCACAAGCACATTTTTAGTTAAATCATCAACATAGGCACTGCTGTCATCCATAGACATTTTTTCAGGGAAACCTCCCTCGCACATATAATCGTCAAATGCCTTTCGCCTTAAAGCGACACCTTTGGTGCTCATTGATGTGACATCAACACTTTTGAATGCGCAGTACTCGGCAAAAGAGAACGGATATAGGTGTATTTCCTTGTTTCGCCCGGTAAGGTGTGTTGCCAATTCCGAACTGAGTAAATTGGCATTTGACCCTGTAACAACCACATGCATCCCCATTCGCAGCAGACGATTGACAAACAGGTGCCAACCCTCGATATTTTGAATCTCATCAAGAAAAATATGCTTAAAATCGCCATAACACTTGTATAGGACCTCAAGAACATCGTCCAACTGCATTGCAGTAATTCCACGCAGCCTCTCGTCATCAAAATCGGCGTACGCATAGTTGATATGCGCCTGTTCCAAAGCCTGAAAGCACAACGTTGACTTTCCACTCCGGCGAACGCCTATTACAACCTGCGCTTGAGGACTATTCAAATCCACAAGTTCCACCTCTTGGCGATAACAATATCGGCGGGTGCGGCGGTAATCCAGTTCTTCGCGTTGGTTCGCAACTATCTTCTCGATAATTCTTGCATCAATTTTAGGAACAATTTGGTTCATTTTGCATAGTTGTTTATGTTTCAAGTGCAAAGGTAACAATAATCTCTTGAAACCACAAAGGAAAATAGGCACAAATTGTCTTATTTTACATTTTTCAAGGGTTTTCATCGACTTATTTTGCAAGTTTTTGTGTTTTTCATTGGCTTATTTTGCAGATTCCGGGCGAGCCTGGTGTGGTGTTGCGGTTAAAATGAGCAATGGTGTTGTGGATGTGGCGATTTTGTTGTAACTTTGCAGTTTAGATAATTATGAACGGTATGGAAGATAACAAGAAAAAAGTTGCTCTCATCACGGGCATCACCGGTCAGGACGGGTCTTATCTGGCTGAGTTTCTGCTGGAAAAGGGTTATGAGGTTCATGGCACACTGCGCCGCAGCAGCAGTTTCAACACAGGTCGCATCGAGCACCTGTATCTCGACGAGTGGGTTCGCGACATGAAACAGACACGTCTAATCAACCTGCACTATGCCGACATGAGCGACTCGAGTTCGCTTATCCGCATCATCGAGAAAATCAAACCCGACGAGATATACAACCTGGCAGCCCAGAGCCACGTCAAGGTATCGTTTGACGTGCCCGAGTACACTGCCGATGTCGATGCAGTGGGCACCCTGCGCCTGATTGAGAGCGTTCGCATTGCCGGACGCGCCGACGTGACAAAGATTTACCAAGCCAGCACCAGCGAACTGTATGGCAAGGTTCAGGAAGTTCCGCAGCGCGAGACCACCCCGTTCTACCCCCGCAGCCCGTATGCCTGCGCCAAGCTGTATGCATTCTGGGTAATGAAGAACTACCGCGAGAGTTACGGCATGTACTGCCTGAACGGTATCCTCTTCAACCACGAGAGCGAGCGTCGCGGCGAGACTTTTGTGACACGCAAAATCACCATTGCCGCTGCACGCATTGCCGCCGGCAAACAGGATAAACTTTACCTGGGCAACCTGAATGCCCGACGCGACTGGGGATATGCACGCGACTATGTCGAGTGCATGTGGCTCATCATGCAGCAGCCCCAGCCCGACGACTATGTTATAGCCACCGGCGAGTACCACACCGTGCGCGAGTTCTGCACGCTGGCGTTCCACTATGCCGGCATTGAACTCGAATGGAAAGGCGAAGGCGTCAACGAGCAGGGCATCGACCGCGCCACCGGACGCGTGCTCGTTGAGGTTGACCCCAAGTACTTCCGCCCCGCCGAGGTCGAGCAGTTGCTGGGAGACCCCACCAAGGCCCGCACCCAACTGGGTTGGAACCCTCAGAAGACCTCTTTTGACGCACTGGTTCGCCTGATGGTCAAGAGTGATATGGACAAAGTTGCAAACGGTAAACTATAATGGACAAAAATACTAAGATATACGTTGCCGGCCACCGCGGACTCGTGGGCTCGGCAATCTGGAACAACCTGAAACAAAAAGGCTACACCAACCTGATCGGGCGCACCCATGCCGAACTGGACCTGCTTGACAGTGTGGCAGTCCGCGAGTTCTTCGACAAGGAGAAACCCCAAATGGTGGTGCTGGCAGCAGCCCACGTCGGCGGCATCATGGCAAATCTCAAATATCGCGCAGACTTCATCTACCAGAACCTGCAGATACAGCAGAACGTGATTGGCGAGAGCTGGCGTCACGGGGTCG
This sequence comes from Candidatus Sodaliphilus aphodohippi, assembly GCA_018065665.1. Classification (GTDB taxonomy): domain Bacteria; phylum Bacteroidota; class Bacteroidia; order Bacteroidales; family Muribaculaceae; genus Sodaliphilus; species Sodaliphilus aphodohippi. The sequence goes on along the minus strand of JAGHSV010000109.1, from coordinate 5,034 downwards.
AGAAACTGCTCTTCCTGGGCAGCACATGCATCTACCCGCGCGAGGCCCCACAGCCAATCCCCGAGAACGCGTTGCTGACCTCACCGCTCGAGTACACCAACGAGCCCTATGCCATCGCCAAGATTGCGGGGTTGAAGATGTGCGAGAGTTTCAACCTGCAGTACGGCACCAACTATATTGCAGTGATGCCCACCAACCTCTATGGTCCTCGCGACAACTTCAACCTGGAGACAAGCCACGTCATGCCCGCCATGATCAGGAAGATGCACCTTGCCAAGATGCTCAACGAGGGCAACATGGAGGCACTGCGTGCCGACCTTGACTGCCGCCCCGTCGAGGGCGTGGACGGCAAAGCCAGCGACGAGGCCATCACAGCCGTGCTCGCCAAGTACGGCATCACTGCCCAGAATCTCAAACTGTGGGGAACAGGCAGCCCCATCCGCGAGTTCCTGTGGAGTGAGGACATGGCCGACGCCAGCGTTTACTGCCTCGAGCATATCGACTTTGCCGACGTGCGTGGCACCGGTGACGAAGTCCGCAACTGCCACATCAACATCGGCAGCGGCAAGGAAATCACCATCAAACAACTGGCCATGCTCGTGCAACAGGCCGTTGACTACCGCGGCGAGGTGCAGTGGGACGCCACAAAACCCGACGGCACGCTGCGCAAGCTGACCGACGTCAGCCGTCTGCATGACCTAGGCTGGCGGCACCGCATGGAAATCGAAGACGGTGTGCCGGCATTATATAAATGGTATCTCGAGAGCATATAGAAACTTTGAACTCTATTTAATCTTTGTGAATTTTACTGAAAATTAGCACAATTTTGACAATAGAGACCGCACTAAACCCTAAAAAAATCAATTATTATTGTATATTTGCAAAATAATTGTAGAACGCAAGCAAAATACAGGACAAAACATGAACAAATTAATAAGCATTCTTGCAACACTCGCACTGCTGCTGACATCAACATCGTGCAGCAGCGACGATAATGAAGGTCCCTCACGCGACCACGACATCACTGCCAGTTTCAGCATGCTGAACCATGTGTATGACCAGTCGGCCAAGCAAGCAGGGCCACTGACAACCGAGGAGACATCGTTCACGCTGCATCGCGCGGCAATCGACAAGATGAACGTTGACCTGACATTGCGTGTCACTGTTGCCAAAGGCGACACCCGCAATATCAAGCTCACCGGAGTGCCCGTCAAATATGACGAAGCCACCGGCCGCTACACCATCAACGCAGCAACCACTGCCGACAACTCAATATCAGACTTGAACGGCACCATCGACTTCAACGAGTCTGCAATGCTGCTTGACTATACCGTTGACGGCCACTACCGCGTCATGGCCACCCAGCCCCAGGTGTTCTACACCAAGAGCAATTCAGTGCTTACCTACAGCGACAACACCAGTTTTGCCGACAACGCTGCGGTTTACCAGTTTGACATCGACCCCAAGACAATGACGGCGACATTCACCCTGGGCGGTCTGCTCGTGTCACAGATTGACACCAAGTTCACCACCATCAAGTCAGAGGGCATCAAAATCACAGTCACACAAGACGGATACACGCTGGCAGCCGACAAACCCAAGACAATATCAAAGTACAAACACGGCGAGACATTCACTGACGGCCCCGTCGAGGCAACCCAATGGCGCTGCACCAAGTGCGGACACGTCTTTGATGATCCAATCAAACCCACAGCCTGCACCTCGTGCAACAACCCCGAGGCAACCTTCGTTCGCGTCGACCAGCTCTTCCCCATCACCGGTTTCCAGGCAACCATCAGCCTGAAAGACCACACCCACAACACCACGTTCACCATGGGCGATGCGCTGCAGGGAATCAACCCCTTCAAGGTCAACGCACACGGCAACGTATATTAATTAACAATTAGCAAACAATTAAAAAACACGAAATATGAAAAAGGTATTTTCACTTTTTGCAGCACTGATGATGCTGGTAGCATTCAGCTCGTGCAACGACGACAAGAACGACAGTTATGACGTTATGTTCTACATGGACGGACTCGCCCACGTCAGCACCGTTGACAAGGCCTCAGAAGGCCACGTTGGCAGCGCATCGCTTGCAATCACAATCAACGTCGCCAACATGACAGCCCAGTTCGCCACCGAGTTCAAATCGGTTGACAACGAGAAAATCACGCTCAGCGGCAGCGACCTACAAGCCACATTCGACACCAACAAGTATATCATCACCTCCACCCAGCCCATCAATGCCGGCATGCATACAATCACCGACTTCAAGGCTGTGCTCTACACCGGCAGTGCCGACGAGGGCAAGGAGTACGTGACATTTGTCATTGACGGAGCCTTGCGCGTATATGAGGTCGAGTGCCGCCTGCCGTTCACCAACGCCAGCACAACGGCAACTCGCGACGGCAAGACCGAGACACTTGAAGGCGGCACCTATATGTTCACCTTCGACATGAACACCATGCTGGCCGACATCGTCATCAAGGGCATCAACTTTGCCGGTGGTGAACGCAGCACCTACACCTACGAGAACATCCCCTTTGTCATCACTGCCGACGGATTCAAGATTGAATCGAACAAAGACATCGCCGACAAGAACGGCGGCGAAAACTCGACAATGAAAACCGTCAGCACACTGGTCAACATCAAGACCCGCCAGTTCAACGCCGACTTTGAACTGGGCAACGGCACCAAGGTGACAGCAAACGGTACAAACCTCTAATCACAGAGACAATCCACGCCGACAATGGCACGCAGCACCTACGACGAACAGCAAGTCATCAAGCAACTACGCGACCCCAAAACGGTTCACGCGGCATTTGCCATGGTGATAGAGCACTACTCCAGCACACTGTACTGGCAGATCCGTCGTATGGTAATCGACCATGACGATGCCAACGACGTGCTGCAAAACACCTTCATCAAAGCATGGACCAGCATCGAGGGGTTCCGTGGCGACGCACGTCTGTCAACATGGCTCTACAAGATAGCAGCCAACGAGTCCATCACCTTCATCAACAAGAAGAAGACCGCCAACCACATCTCGATTGACGACGACGACTCGTTCCTTGTCAACCAACTCGAGAGCGACGAGTGGTTTGACGGCGACGAGGTACAGATAAAACTGCAGCGGGCCATCGCAACACTGCCCGACAAACAACGTCTCGTGTTCAACATGAGATACTACGACGAGATGAAATATGAAGACATCTCCGAGGTCTTAGGCACATCGGTGGGCGCCCTCAAAGCCAGCTACCACCATGCCTTGAAAAAAATTGAGAGTTTTTTACAGGATAACGATTAAACCTTTGCAATATTTGCGAGTCAAACCATTGCTATGAAACAGGAAGAAAGCGAAATTTTAAAAGGTATCGGGAAGAATCCGGGATTCAAAGTCCCCGATAACTACTTCGAAGACTTCAACAAACGCATGGCAGCAGCCCTGCCCGAAGTTGAACGTCGTCCGGCCAATGTCGTTCCCTCGACATGGGTTAAGATTCGCCCCTACTTCTACATGGCAGCAACCGTTGCCGGAATATGGTGCATGCTCACCGTGTTCACCAATCTCAACAGCACCACCATGAACCAGATCAACGAGGTGGCCGAGCAGATGGGCAACGGCAACAACGCCGATGAGTTCATCATGAGCGGCACCAGTGACTACGACCTGCTCAACTATGAAGACAGCGTAGCAATGGATGCCGAGACTCCCCAGTTGCAAAGCGTGACTAACAACGAATAAAACAGATGAAACGTTACGCAACACTCATTCTGACCATCGTCATTGCGCTGTCGGCAGCAGCCCAGGGCACAAATTCGAAGTGGGTAAACCAGATGTTTGACGCCAAGCACAAGATGCTCGTCGAACAGATGCAGCTCAACTCGTCCCAACAAGAGAAGTTCCTGGCAATCTATCAGGCAATGGAACGCGAAATCTATCAGGTCAACCGCGACGCGAGAAGCACGATGGACAACGTTGCCAAGAAGAAAAACGCCACCGACGCCGACTACATGCAGGCAGCCAAGGCAATGTCCAACGCCAAAGTCAAAGAAGGCCAGATTGAGGCAAAATACTTCACGCAACTCTCAAAGGTCCTGACAAAAAAACAGTTATTCCTGCTCAAACAGGCCGAGACCAACTTCACCCGGGCAATGCTCCAACGCAAGAAAAACAAGTAATAAAAAACACTATACAACCTGAGAACCGTTCCCGCCACCAGCGAGAACGGTTCTTTTTTCCCACACCACCAAAGGGAAAGCATTTTGATAGAGCTGCGTTATCGTCTGGTTATTTAACAGTTGCAAAGGTGGATTTTGTTTTGCACTTATCTGTTAACTTCGCCTGACGGTTCTATAGAGCGTTGCACTCGCCAGAACGCCTGAAGGCTTTCCAGAACGGCTTCGTCTTTTCGTTTTTTTCAGAAAGTCAGTCCCTTAACTCCCTCACTGATATCCTCTCCCAGAGTGGTTGGTGGAGATGCTTTCCAATGCCGATAGGCATTGTATCTCAATACCCCACGATAGCATTTCGCTGCTGCTCAATGCTATCGTGGGACAGCACAACTTTCCACACATCGTTCCCAAGTGGAACGCACATTATATCAAGTCGGGTTCCCCGCTGTGTCAGCCTTATGCCCTTTTTTTAGGGGGGCACGCATTGACAAAGTCAGGAAATACGCACCGAGAACCAACAAGAACCAACACGGGAGCCACACTCTCAACTATTTATTGCTAATTTTGCCAATGCAAGCAATAAATCCGCACCGATTGTTGCAGATATTGAATTTTTTATCTGAATCTGCAACGTGTGTAGCCAATGCGGGAAGTGTCCCGCGACAACGACAACACATCATGTATTTTATAAAGAATTCATTAAGGATTTCTTTGTAGGGGTCTGACAAACCCGCCAAAATTTAGTTCCCCCCTACCACAAGAGACCGCAACCCTGCAACAGGTGCGGACTACTTGCTTGCATACGTGGGGAACAAGGCGCTTGGCGGTGCCTGTCAGACCACAGCAACAAGCATG
>JAGHSV010000033.1 GCA_018065665.1 Candidatus Sodaliphilus aphodohippi | reverse complement strand
ATCTTAATAGAGCAAAACTATGTAATTTTTTTTACTTAATTTGTAACCTGTTAGCAAAAAAATAACTAATTTTGCACTGCTTTGCCACAACTGTGCCCGGTTAGGCTATTTTTACCTGCCGCAGCACCCGACTGCAAAGTTACAATATAATTAAAAAACAACTCGTAATTTTTTATAATTTTTTTTATTAGTATGGGAAAAATCAAAATCGGTATCAACGGATTTGGCCGCATCGGTCGTTTCGTTTTCCGCGCCGCTCAAACTCGCGACGACATTCAAGTAGTAGGTATCAATGACCTCTGCGACGTAGACTATCTGGCTTACATGCTGAAGTATGACACAATGCACGGCCAATTCGATGGCACTATCGAAGCCGACATTGAGAATAAGAAACTCATCGTTAACGGTCAGGAAATCCGCGTAACAGCTGAGAAGGACCCCGCTAACCTCAAGTGGGACGAAGTTGGTGCAGAATACATCATCGAGTCAACAGGTCTGTTCCTCACTCAGGAGAAGAGCGAAGCACACATCAAGGCTGGTGCCAAGTATGTTGTTATGTCAGCTCCCTCAAAGGACACTACTCCTATGTTCGTTTGTGGCGTTAACTTTGACAAATATGTTAAGGGCACTCAGTTTGTTTCTAACGCATCTTGCACTACCAACTGCCTCGCCCCCATCGCTAAGGTTCTCCACGACAACTTCGGTATCGTTAGCGGTCTGATGACAACTGTTCACTCTACCACTGCAACCCAGAAGACCGTTGACGGTCCTTCGGCAAAGGATTGGCGTGGTGGACGTGCCGCTGCCGGCAACATCATCCCCTCTTCGACAGGTGCTGCTAAGGCTGTAGGTAAAGTTATCCCCGAACTTAACGGCAAACTGACCGGTATCTCAATGCGCGTTCCTACCCTCGACGTATCGGTTGTTGACCTCACCGTTAACCTGGCTAAGCCCGCAACTAAGGAAGACATCTGCGCTGCCATGAAGAAGGCTGCCGACGGCGAACTCAAGGGCGTTCTTGGTTACACTGAGGATGCAGTCGTTTCAAGCGACTTCCTGGGCGACACCCGCACTTCAATCTTCGACGCTAATGCAGGCGTTTATCTGACCGACAACTTCGTTAAGGTCGTTTCTTGGTACGACAACGAAATCGGTTACAGCAACAAGATCCTTGACCTCGTTGCTCACATGAAGAAAGTAAACGGCTAATCACCGATTGCATACTATATCAAAACCGCATCCTCGTCAGGATGCGGTTTTTTGTGTCACAAAGACCGGGCAATCAAAGATTATTGACTCATCATAGCCGACAATAGCATTTTTTTTGTTACTTTTGCAGTATAGAATCAAATTATTATGCAACCGGACCTGTCGGCATGACACCGGCCGGCAGACCGATAAAACGCAATTTTATGAAACATTTCATTTCTTTTATTATCATGTGTGTTACTGCAATGTGTGTAGCAGCGATGCCAAATGCGGCATGCTTCAACGTTATTCCGCGCCCGCAGAGTGTAACCCCCCTTGACGGAAAGGCTTACAATCTCACGGGTAAGACAACTATCTATTGCGATAACGAACTTGCCCCCGAGGCCGGAATGCTGCATGACTTCATTAAGCAGGAAACCGGCATGGACCTCAAGGTCAAAGTCGGCAAGAAGGGCAACGGCATTTTTCTTGCTGTTAACAAAGCGATTGACAACCCCGAGGGTTACCGTCTGAAGGTGGGCAGCAAAGGCATCACCATCTGCGGAGCAAGCCCGGCCGGTGTGTTCTATGGCATTCAGACCCTGCGCAAGGCACTGCCCCAAGGCATCGCCAAAAGCATTGAGGTACCCGCTGTTGACATTCATGACAGTCCGCGGTTTGCCTATCGCGGTGCTCACATCGACGTGAGCCGCCACTTCTTCAATGTCAACGAGGTAAAGACCTATATTGACATGCTGGCATTGCACAACATCAACCGCATGCACATGCACCTGAGCGATGACCAGGGCTGGCGAATCGAAATCAAAAGCCGCCCGCGCCTGACAGAGGTCGGAGCATGGCGAAACCAGACGGTAATCAAGTTTGACAGCGGTTATGACGGCAAGCCCCACGGTGGTTTCTTCACCCAGGAGCAGGCACGCGAGATTGTGGCATACGCCGCTGCCCGCCACATCACCGTTATCCCCGAGATTGACCTCCCCGGACACATGCTGGCTGCACTGGCGGCATACCCCGAACTGGGTTGCACTGGCGGTCCATACGAGGTATGGGAACACTGGGGCATCAGCTGTGACGTGCTGTGCGCCGGCAACCCCGAGGTGCTCAAGTTTATAAAGGACGTGCTGGGCGAGATTGCCGACATCTTCCCCTCAAAATATATCCACATCGGTGGCGACGAGTGCCCCAAGGACGAGTGGGAAGAATGCCCCAAGTGCCAGGCCAAGATGGACGAACTGGGATTTATAGAGACCGAGGACCGTCCCCGCGAAGAACAGATGCAGGCCTACATCATGCAGCAGGCTGAGGCTTTTCTGGCATCAAAAGGACGTAAGGTCATCGGGTGGGACGAGATTCTGGAAGGCGGCCTTGGCCCCGACGTGACAATCCACAGCTGGCGAGGCATGGAAGGTGCCATCGAAGCCATCAAGCAGGGGCATGACGCCATTCTGTCACCAACAAGCCACTTCTACTTTGACTACTACCAGAGCAAGGATACCGACAACGAGCCATTTGCCATTGGCGGATATATCCCTGTCAAGAAGGTTTACTCGTTCAACCCCATGCCCGAAGGCGTTACCCCCGAGCAGGCAAAGCACATCATTGGCGTTCAAGCCAACGTGTGGAGCGAGTTCATCCCCACCTTCAGTCACTTGCAGTACATGGCACTACCCCGCATGGCAGCCCTCGCCGAGGTCCAGTGGTGCCAGCAGGAAGCACGCAACTACAGTGAGTTCCTGGAGCGACTGCCCCAGCTCGCCGCACTCTATCGCACCAACGGCTACAACTATGCCAAGCATGTGGTCAAATAGGTAAGGTCATTTAAAAGCAAAAATGCATTTTTTCTTGAAAAATTTGCACAGTATTTGAAATTATTGTAATTTTGTAATGATTTCAAAAACAACTACAGTGAACGACGCAAAACAACATCTCATAGATCACGGCATTCGCCCGTCGGTACAGCGTTTGGCCATCATGAAATATCTGATGGAACACCGGACGCACCCTACCGTGGACAAAATCTACAATGATTTGCGGCCCAGCATGCCCACCCTATCGCGTACCACAGTGTACAACACTCTGGAAGTGTTGGTCGAGCACGATGCGGTGTTGGAACTGAGCATAGACTCCCATACCAGTCACTATGACGGTGCTACCGCCCCCCATGCCCATTTCAGATGTCGCCGTTGCGGTGCCATTATTGATGTTGACATGAAAGACTTGGCTCTTGCCACTCCCGAAAGCAGCGAGTTCACTGTTGAGCATGTTGAAATCAGTTATACCGGCCTGTGTGCCCGGTGCATCAACGACAACAACCAAGACAATAACCAAGACAATAACTTATAAAACAATTAATTATGGCTAAAAAATGGATATGCACAGTGTGCGGTTATGTACACGAAGGTGATGAGGCTCCCGAAAGATGCCCTCAATGTAAAGTTCCCTCAACCAAGTTCAAAGAACTGAAAGAGGAAGAAGGTCTTAACTTTGTTGCCGAGCACGAGCTTGGCGTTGCCAAAGGCGTTGACCCCGAGATCCTGCAAGGTCTCAAGGACCACTTCAACGGCGAGTGCAGCGAGGTAGGCATGTATCTGGCAATGTCTCGCCAGGCCGACCGCGAGGGTTATCCCGAGGTTGCCGAGGCTTTCAAGCGCTACGCGTGGGAAGAGGCTGAACACGCCGCCAAGTTCGCCGAGTTGCTGGGCGAGGTGGTATGGGACACCAAGACAAACCTCGAGAAACGTATGAACGCCGAGGCCGGCGCATGTGAGGACAAACTGCGCATCGCCAAACTGGCAAAGGAGCACAACCTTGATGCCATCCACGACACCGTTCACGAGATGGCACGCGACGAGGCACGTCACGGCAAGGGATTTGAAGGTCTCTTCAACCGCTACTTCAAGAAATAACTAAAAACACTATTTTTATTGTGAAAGCCCCGAGGCAAGATGACCTCGGGGCTTTCCCTGTGAATAGACCCCCCACCAGGTCCCGTGCACGGCAATTCGATTGCCGTGAACAGCAATTATGGCTGCTGGTCGGCGAGGAATTTCTGCAGGTCAGGGATGGCAGCGTGGCCGAAGACGAAGTGACCGTTGACCGGCGTGGCCACGCAGCGCGCCATGTCAACGACAGGGGTTGCATCGGGGTCGATGGAGTATAACAGCAGGCGGTTGCCGTGGTCAACGGCAACTGGATGGCAGCACCGACCGCGCGTCCAAGGGTTATGCTGCAGGCGGGCGATGTCATCGTCGGGGTGGACAAACCGTGTGACGCTGCACTGCCAACCACCCAGTTTCCACTCGATTGGACGGGCACAACGCGTGGGGTAAACAGCAGTCACCACTCCATCGGTGTTGGTTGCAGTTACATCGTTTTTCAGGTCTTCAACCGGAAGCCACGCGACGGGACCGCTGGACAGCAGTGCGGCATACCATGCCCGCGCCCTTACGGTCAGCCACTCGTCGATGTCAATGCCGTCGTCGCGCTCGACGGTGCAGTCGCGCCGTGCCGGTTCAAGGTTCAACAACCGCTTGCACAGGGCAAGCATCTCACTCTCGCTAAGATTCAAAAAAATACTTGTGTTTTCCATATCGTCAAGATAATTAATGCCTGCAAAATTATATCACCCATACATACAGTGCCATATCAATGAGTGAAACGAAATTAGCCGCAGAGGATCCCCTACGGCTAATTTCGTTTGCTTAAGCATAAATATTAAAATGTCATTTTATATTTCAGTGCAAAAGCATAAAATCATATTTTAATAATCAAGAAATTTAACTCCTTATTTCATTGTCTTGAGGACGTTTATCCCGTCGGCATACTTGGCCTGGAGACTGCGTGAGAAACCGAGCACGTCGTTGGCCTCAGGCAATGGAATGGGATCGGTCCACGTTGACCATTCCCACTCAAAGGCGTGTACCGACTCGTTGTAGCCTGCAGCGTCATACTTATTGCCCTCGTCCACATCAACAAGTGCCTGGTCTACATACATCTTCCAACGGGTGTAATAATAGTCACCGATGAGTCCTGCCC
>JAGHSV010000251.1 GCA_018065665.1 Candidatus Sodaliphilus aphodohippi | reverse complement strand
CGCTGCGCTCCAAAAGTTATTTGCGGCTTACAACTGCACATCACCATCCGTCTTTCTAAAAACTGACGATTGTTTTTGCACTTCGTTTGTGACTTTAGAACTTATTGCATTTATATTTAGTTCAATCAAACACATCACCCGCGCTGGCATGCACACCTTAAAACAGCAGAATGGACATCAATTAACCATATTTGATGAGTGCTCAATTGCAAAAGTGAAGAAAAATATGTAACTTTGCAAATTGCAAATTTACAATAACAGCAATGACTGACATCAACAACGGAATAATAAAGACAGTGCGCTCGTTAGCCACCAAGAAACACCGCGACGACGAGGGGCTCTTCGTCGCCGAGGGCACCAAATGCGTGCGCGACACGTGGGACGCGTTCAATTGCCGCTGGCTGATTGCCACGCGGTCCTGGTATGACCAATGCGGTCACGCCGGACACCGCGAGAAACTGGTGTTTGCCGGCAAACAGCAGATGGAACGCATGTCGCAGTTCAGCACCCCCAGCGAGGTCATTGCCGTATATGAGATACCCCAGCGTGAGGTCAACGATGCGCAGGTGCGCAACGGGCTAAACATCGTGCTTGACAACATCCAGGACCCCGGCAATCTGGGAACCATTATCCGACTTGCCGACTGGTACGGCATCAGCAACATCTTTGCCAACAAAACCACAGTTGATGTCTATAACCATAAGGTGGTTCAAGCCACAATGGGCGCCATCGCACGCGTCAACGTGCACTACTGCGACCTCGAGGAACTGTTTGAGCAATACAGAGAATTGCCGGTATATGGTACCTTCCTTGACGGTGAAAACATCTATGCAGCCTCGCTCGAGCAGCCCTGCTTTGTGGTGATGGGCAACGAGGGGCAGGGAATCGGTGCCAAGGTTGAACGGTATGTTGACCGCCGTCTGCTCATTCCCGCGTCACCCCGCAGCGGCAGCGAGTCGCTGAATGTTGGCATCGCCACTGCCATCACCATCAGCGAGTTTATGCGCAGCAAACTGGCAAAGCCCATAACAATAAAATAAGAATCCTAAAAGCACAGATAAACACAATGATGAACTCTAACAACAAACAAATCAACAATTTAGTTGACGAGATAATAGATGCGGCAAAGGAGGTTCACGCAGACCTGGGCCCCGGACTGACTGCCGACATTTACCGCGATGCGCTCGTATATGAACTCACGCTGCGCGATGTAAAATGCCGCGAGGAGGTCTCGGCCCACGTCACATACAAGGGAATACGCCTCGGCAGCATCAGGCACATCGACATCATCGTTGAGGACGAAGTGGTAATCGACATCAAGTCGGTATTAGACATGCAGGACGTTTTCCTGTTGCAGTTGAACACCAGCATGCGCCTGACGGGCATGAAACAGGGTATTCTCATCAACTTCAACGTTGCTGACCTTTCAACAGGCATCTGGCACAGGACAATATCATAAGATATAACAATGGCAAAGACAAGCAAGACAACCTTTTTCTGCAAGAACTGCGGTGCCGAGTCGCCCAAGTGGGTGGGCCGCTGCCCCTCATGCGGCGAGTGGAACACCTTTGTTGAGGAACGCGTCACACCGCAGCAAAGCCGTGCCGCCAAGTGGTCAAGTACCGGCGAGAACGGACGCCGCACACCTGCCACTCCCGTCAAAATATCGGAAATCAAAGCCGAAGACCTGCCTCGCATCAAGTTGCCCAGCGGTGAACTCAACCGAGTGCTGGGCGGAGGGCTGGTGCCGGGCAGCATCATCCTCATTGGCGGGGAGCCGGGCATCGGCAAGTCAACGCTTGTGTTGCAGAACGTGCTTCGCATCCGCTCGCGGCGAGTGCTTTATGTCAGTGGCGAGGAAAGCCCCCAACAGCTGCGCATGCGTGCCGACCGCATCGCCGGCGGAAAGATGGACTGCGAGTGCTACCTGCTGTGCGAGACGTCGCTCGAAACCATCTTTGACTCGTTGCGCACCGACAAACCCGACCTTGTCATTGTCGACTCCATTCAAACCATTGCCAGCGACGAACTGGAGAGTGCGGCCGGCAGCGTCAGTCAGGTGCGCGAGTGTGCGGCAGCATTCCTGCGATTTGCTAAAGAGAACAACATACCCGTCATATTGATTGGCCATATCAACAAAGAGGGCAGCATTGCCGGTCCCAAGGTGCTGGAGCACATTGTTGACGCCGTGCTGCAGTTTGAGGGTGACCGGCAGTACATGTACCGCATCCTGCGATCAATCAAGAACCGATTTGGCAACACCAGCGAGATTGGCATCTATGAAATGAAACAGGACGGCCTGCGCGAGGTCACCAACCCCGGCGAGATGCTGCTGTCGCAGAGTGACGAGGCTTTGTCGGGGACAGCAATCGGGGTTGCCATTGACGGCACACGTCCTTTCCTCATCGAGACTCAGGCACTGGTCAGTACAGCCGCCTATGGTACGGCACAGCGCTCGGTCACCGGTTTTGACCAGCGTCGCATGAACATGCTGCTGGCAGTTTTGGAAAAGCGGGTGGGATTCAAACTGGCCCAGAAAGACGTGTTCCTGAACATTGCCGGAGGCCTCAAGGTCAACGACCCCGCCATGGACCTGGCTGTGACCTGTGCAATACTGTCGTCAAACGTCGACATTGCCATCGAGAAGGGTATTTGCCTCACGGGCGAGATAGGTTTGTCGGGCGAGATACGCCAGGTTGCGCGAATCGAACAGCGCATTGGCGAGGCAGCCAAACTCGGTTTCGGGTCCATCATCATCCCCTCGGGCAACCTCAAGGGCATCAAAACCGACGGTTTTAACATCAAAATCATTGAGGTCAGCAAGGTTGAGGAGGCATTTCGCCACCTGTTTGCATGACCTATTAACATATATGTAGATAATCAATAAAAAATATAACAACTCATGAAAAAAATTTTAGTCATCATCACTGTTTTGTGTGCCATATCGTTGTGCGCAACGGCACAGGTTGTCGATCAGGAAACAGTTGGTAAACCAACCGATGTCGCCCGCATTTATAACGAAGATGCAGGCCTCAAGGCCAAGTCATTCATCGTCATTAACAAGAAGGATTTGCGCCTTTATGTATATGCCAAAGGGGACGGCGAATTTCATTTGCTTGCCAAATTCCCTGTTTGCCTCAGCAAAAACAAGGGGCAAAAGCAACGCAAAGGCGACATGAAGACCCCATCATGTACGCCCGAAAAACCGTTCACAATCACACAAATCCAAAACGCATCCACATGGAAGCACGACTTTGGCGACGGACGCGGCAGCATCAAGGCATACGGCCATTGGTTCCTGCGCCTGAAAACGGGGTTCAGCGGTATCGGCATCCATGGCAGCACCAACAACGAGAAGAGCGTTCCGGGACGCGCCAGCGAGGGCTGCATCCGCCTGCGTGACAAAGACATCATCACTCTTAAAGAAAAGTTTGCATACGTTGGCATGCCGGTTATCATCCTTGATGAGAATCAGGAAGGTCTGTCCTACGAGAAATATGCTCACGAGCAAATCATCAACCAAACAAAATAACACAGCATGAAACTCAAACGCATATTATCAGTCCTGGTACTTATTATTGCCGGATGGGCCATTGCGGCGGCGACAGTCGTTGTCGTTGACGGTGTGAATGTTCGTCTCAGGCTCGGACCTTCAACCAATTACGGAATGCTCACAAACTCTCACGGACGTCCCGTCTATCCTGCCAAGGGAACCCGACTGACATATTATGGCACATACGGTAATTTCTACAAAGTCAGCTACAACGGCTACACCGTATATATTTCACGCGACTTCTCACACCTGAGCAACACCGGTTCAAGTTCTTATAACAACGGACGCCGAAACACGACTCGCGTTGTTGTGGTTGATGGGGTTCATGTACGCCTGCGTCACGGTCCGTCAACCAGTTACGGCATTTTTACAGACTCCTACGGGCGCCCCGTCTATCCCGCCCGCGGTGCCCGCCTACCCTACCTCGGCACCTACGGGAATTTCTATAAGGTTAACTACAACGGTTATACCGTTTATATATCACGCGACTATACCCACCTGAAATGATGAAAAAGTTATTATTTATCACGGCAGGGGCATTGCTATGCCTCACAGCCTGTGGCGGCAGCGGGGACAAGGTCGCCAGCGAGAAGCAGCCAGAGTCGCAACCGCAGCGCAAGGCTGTGGTAAGCAACGTAACCGACACCGTCGGTGCGTTTATCGTTATCAGCAAGAAAGACCTGTTGCTGACAGTTTATAAACCCCTCAAAGGCGATACTGTGCCCATTGCCGAGTTCCCCGTTTGCCTCAGCAGGAACAAGGGACAGAAGCAAGGGTCGGGCGACATGAAGACACCCGAGAGCGAACCCGGTGAACCGTTCACAATCCAGCAGATTCAGGATGCCTCGACATGGACGCATGACTTTAACGACGGCCGCGGTCCCATTCTTGCCTATGGCAACTGGTTCATGCGCCTGAAGACACCGTTCAGCGGTATCGGCATCCATGGCAGCACCAACAACGAGAAGAGCGTTCCCGGTCGTGCAAGCGAAGGCTGCATCCGTCTGCGTGATACCGACATCATCACCTTGAAAGAAAAATATGCCCATGTCGGCATGAAGGTCATCATCAAGCAAGAAGAACAAGGTCTTTTCCCATACGAAATCAAGAAATAGCCCATTACGGCAGGTCCAGGACTATATGACCGGCAATACCTACCATTATCGGTAATTTTTTTAAAAAAAGCATTCAATATATGCAACTATCTAAATAATTATGCTTAAATTTGGGAATTGAAAACATTGCTTATTTTATTAACCAGTGGTCAAGCAAAGCATTTTTCGCTTGCGAAACCACATAAAACCAAATATTTAGATGAATTTTAAGTCTTTACTTTTCTCTGCAATGGCTATTATCATTGCATTTGCCGCACAGGCACAAACACAGCTGCTGACATTCAAGTCAGGCAACCTGTACTATGAAGTGGTTGACGAGACCAACAAGTTGGCTTTTGTAGCCCCCAACCCCAATGGTTCATATTCAGGCATTGGCGGCAATGACTTTGCCACCGAGGTGACCTATCAAGGCGTAACCTACAAGGTTTTAGGTATTGGCGCCGGCGCATTGTATAAAGCCGAAGTTGCAGGCAACCTGATACTTCCCGAGGGATACATGTACATTGACAACGGTGCATTTGAAGGTGCCGACATCGTTATGCTCAAGTTCCCGACCACAATGCAATATGTATCGGAAACCGCTTTCATGGGCAACAACATCAACTCTTTCTCGGTAACCATTGGCAACCCCTATTTTAAGGCAGCCATGATCAAGGCTACAGGCAAACCGACACTGTTCGTTCTGTCTGACCCAACCCAAACCAAGATTCTTGCCGCTCCCGGACAGGGTGTCATGAACTTTGGCGGTAACGTTTCGATTCCCGAAGGCTTTACCGAGATTGCCCTCGCAGCATTTGCCGAGATGCCTAATCTGACCGGCATCACCCTACCCAAGGGCATGGCCAAAGTTGGCAAGAACGCATTCCAGCACTGCGAAAAGCTCACCAGCGTAACAATTAACGAGCCCACCACAGTCTATGGCAACGGCGTGTTCATTGCATGCCCCGCGATTAACCGCGTGAGCCTGCCCAACGGCATGCCCGAGATTGCAAACCACATGTTTGACGGCGCCGAGGCCCTCACAAGCGTCAAGCTGCCCGACGGCCTGAAGCGCATTGGCTGCGGTGCTTTCGTATCTTGCGGTCTCACCTCTGTCAACCTGCCCGAGACAGTTGAACTCGTTGACAGCTCGGCTTTCCAGTGGATTACCACTCTGTCAAGCATCGACCTGAAGAACGTTAAGCATATCAACAACCAGGCATTTGGCAACATGAGCGCCCTTACCAGTGTAACCGGTGGCGACCATGTTGAGTACATTGGCAATGCAGCCTTCATCCGCTGCAACGCCCTCAGCACAATGCCCGAGTTCCCCAATGTCAAGACCTTTGACGGCGGCGTATTCTACAACTGCACCGGCTTGAACGACGTTACAATTCCGGCAAGCCTCGAGGTAGCTACCAGCAACCCGTTTGTTAACTGCACATCACTCAACGAAATCAAGGTTGAGGACGGCAGCACGCATTTTGCCGAACTTGACGAATGCCTCTATGAGATGCGCAACAACAAGCCCTATCGCCTGGTTAGCATGCCCACCGCACGCGCCAACACAGTCATGACCCTGCAACCCGGTACCGAGGTGGTTGGAGAACAGGCAATGCGTTATGCACCCGTTACTGAGTTTATCGCTCAGGACGGTCTCAAGACCATCGAGAGCGGAGCCTTCATGTCGGCAGCCAACCTGACCAACATCGAACTTCCCTCCACTATCGAGGCTATCGAGGGCGGATTTAGTGACAACACGGCCATACAGACCATTACTGTCCTGGCAACCGTTCCTCCTGCAATCCAAATCGAGTTTACTGAGGAAGTTTATGCAAACGCAACTCTCTATGTACCAAGCAGCAGCGTAGATGCTTATAAGACAGCCGACGTATGGAAGAACTTCCAGAACATCGAAGGCGTTGGTGCTCCTGCACTGAAGGGTGACCTCAACGGTGACGGCGCGGTTGACGTGGCCGACCTCAACATCATGATCAATGTCGTTCTTGGCAGCGACTCGGTTGACAGCAGCGTTGGTGACCTCAACGGTGACACCATCATTGACATCGCCGATGTTAATGCCTTGATCAACATGATTCTTGGATAATATAACAAAACAATATCATACTGAAGTGCATTTCCCCGATAACGGGGAGCACTTCAGTATTTTTTTTAAAATATCACAATATGAAAATCAAAACTTTACTCACATTAGGAGTGCTGCTTACAACACTAAGTGCCAATGCGTTTACCATAGGTAAAATCAACTACGACATCATTGACGAAGCCAACAGCCTCGTACAAATTGGTGAAGCGAGCGGCGATGCCGTTTACACCAACATCTCATCGAGCGACCTGCAGTCTAAGGTCACCTACAACGGCAAGACCTACTCGGTTGTCGGTGTTGGGGCAGGTGCATTTGCAGCCGGAACACTCTCGGGCAACCTCGTCCTGCCCGAGGGCATCATCTACATTGACGAATTTGCATTTGAACGAACAACCGGAAACGGCATCACCATACCCGCCTCGGTAACCATGTTGTCTGAATACGCATTCCTGTCAAACAAATTGGCCGGTTTTGCCGTAGCCAGCGACAACCCTGAGTTCGCAGCATTGCAGACCACACAGAGCAATACAGCCTACACCTTCTTGACCAACAAGACCCAAGACTGCATCATTGCGGCACCCGGCCAGGTAAAGAAATCGGGCGGTTTTTCAATATTTGGCGGGGGCAATGTCACCACGGTAACCATCCCCAACCAAATCACTAAAATTGCCGATAATGCATTCTACGGTAATACCACACTTACTGCCATCACCCTGCACAAAGGCATTAACTACTTTGGTAGAGAATGCTTCTGCGAGTGTACGGCTCTGAAGAGTGCAACGCTGCTGAACCCCAATGCCTACTACGGTGACGCTGTATTTGCCGACGACCAGGCCATCACCAGTGTCAGTCTGCCCGACGGCATGCCTGAGATTCCGCGCCACATGTTCTTCTGCTGCTCGGGCATCACCCGCATCACTCTGCCTTCAAGCATCAAGAGCATCCGCATCATGGGTCTGTCCAACACCAGCATCAGCAGCATCAACCTGCCCGACGAGCTTGAGCTGCTCGACTCGTGCGCACTGCAAGGCACCAACCTGACCAGCATTAACCTGAAAAATGTCAAGAAACTGGGCAACCAGTGCTTCAGCCAGTGCACCAGCCTCGCCAGCATCACCGGCGGCGACAAACTGGAGGAAATTGGCAGCACCTGCTTCACCAACACCGCGCTGAAGGATGCGCAGATTCCGGCCAACGTCAAACGCATGTACGGCGGTGCCTACTTCCGCTGCACCACACTGAGATCGGCAACCATACCCGCAACCCTCGAATACACACAGCGCAACCCGTTCACCGGCTGCACTCAGCTCCCCGAGGTGAAGGTTGCAGCCGGAGCACAGCACTATGCCGAGTTTGACAGCTGCCTCTATGAGATTCGCGAGGGGAAACCCTACAAACTCGTTTGCATGCCCCAGGCACGCGCCAACAAGGTGATGTACCTGCGTCCAGGCACCGAGGTTGTCGGCGAACAGTCGATGCGCGAAGTTCCTGTGACCGAGTTCATCGCTCAGAACGGACTCAAGACCATCGAGACCAACGCATTCAGCAGCAGCAAGGACCTGACCACAGTCGTGCTTCCCGCCACAACCGACTCGTTATGCGATATGGCATTCAAGAACAATTCTGCTCTTGTTAGCGTCACCGTCCTTGCCAGCAATCCCCCCAAGGCAATCAGCACTTCGTTCAGCGACGAGGCTTATGCCAATGCAACATTGTATGTCCCCAAGAAAAGCCAGCTCAAGTATCAAAAAGCAGCCTGCTGGAAGAGGTTCAGCAAAATTGTCGGCATCGATGTAGATGAACCGGCATTGAGGGGCGACATCAACCGCGACGGCATGGTTGACATCTTTGACGTGAACGAACTGATCAACACAGTCCTTGGCCAGACCGAGACCCCACTCGAACTGGGTGACCTCACCGGCGACGGCGTCATCGACATCTTTGACGTGAACGAACTGATTAACCTGATTCTGGGATAATCCCACGTTACGGTTTATTCAAGCAATAACGGGGCGGACCGCAACTGGTCCGCCTCATTGTTTTTATTCTTCTAACTGTTTTTTTTGCCTAAATGTTTGATTATTGCAATTTTTATTTGTATCTTTGCCCTGTGAGTCAAATGCTTTTACGCACTTTGACAGAAAACATCTCCAATTAATCAGTTATTAATACGTGTTCATTATGAAAATCAAATTTCTATTACGGTTGTGCGCTGCATCGGTTGCCACATTGCTGTTGGCGACAGCGTGCTCGACCGACAGCGTGGTTGACAAGGAATATGCCAAGTACATCACCAGCAAGGAATACAAGAGCGACCTTGACAACTTTTTCTATGCCGGAGCGCTGCAGCAGTCGCTCAGTGCACTGATGCTGCATGCGTGCAGCAACGAGTTCACCTGCACAAAAAATGACACTGTCAACTTCGGGGACCGCAAACTGGCCTACTGGCGTGACTACAGCATCATCATGGCCACCATCGAGGAACATCAGGACGAGTTCAAGCAGTCCTATGAGCGGCTCGAGAAAATGGGGGTATTCGAGAACCCCACCCCGGTGCTTGACGACAAGGGCAACGTAGTGGCCCTGGGACCGCGACGCGCAGTTGACTGCACCGACCCCGAATCGCGCGCGATGGCGCTGCTCGCACCGCCGGCACATGCCGGTACAGTGGGCGGAATACTGCTGTTTGCACAGGCATTATATGAGTTCTGCGGCATCTCAAGCGACCTCGCCAAGGAGTCGCGCAAGACCGTTGTCACCGTAGCATCACACCTGAGCGACAATGACCGCAAGGTTCTATTTGACCAACTGGAAACTCGCGAGAAATCGGGTGAGACCGACTACAAGAAGTGGTGGAACAACTTTGCCGACGGCAAGTATGACGTGCAGGCACACCGGGTTTACCGCACCATCATGGTTGCCAACGACTCTCCGGCCAAGACCAACTACATGTCGGTGGCCGACGACATGGGCATCCTCAGCGAGAAAGAGTTCACCAGCAAGGCCGGACGTGCTGTCACTGCCGGAGCCAAGCTCTATGTTGAGTGTGTCAACAAGATCGTGGGTGCCGTTGCACCAACCCCGACAGTTTACTACGGCGACATGGCAAAGGCCGAGAACATCAAGGGTACCATCCTGAGTTACGGCAGCATCTATGATAAACTGGACCGCGTCAACAACACGGTCGAGGCCGCACGGTCAATTGTCAAGGGGACTATCACCGAGGAGGAAGCCAATGAATACACTATGAACACCCTGAAGGCCATAGTATCGGACGAGACCAGCGGCAAATACCTGAAACTGCCCAAGGGCGTGGAGATGCCGTTGGACGGCCACCTGGGCGGTGGCGAGTTTGTCGAGTATGCCCAGATTCTTTTGTCGGCAGTGAAAAAGGCAGCCGACCGCAAGAATGACCCCAAACTCACATGGGAGGACGAAGCACAGGACATGGCACAGATTCAGGTGAACGACAAGGACGGCAAACCCACCGGAATGATTGTCGCCAGCGACAAAGAAACCGGTGACATCTATGCTTTCAAGGACGGGAGTTACAGCGGCAACACCTCGATCAAAGTGCCTGCAGGCGACTACACCGTCACCGCCATCGACAAGAATGGCGACAAGCAGACCATTGCCGGAGTTCGCGTGAAGAAAGGCGAGAAGAAGAAAATTGATGTGGAAAAGAACGAACAGGAAATCATCGAGGAACTCATGGACCAAGAGGAGAATGAGCAAGATGTCGACGAAAATGAAAATGAGGATGAGGCCAACGACGACACCGACGGCAAGGACCCCAATGCCGGAGTGATTCCACCCGGAGAAGATGAAGAGGCGAGCGCGAGCGACAATAGCACCGAGGCAACAAACGAGGAATTCAGCATCGTTGGCAATTGGCGCACCATCAACGTGGACAAACTGGTTTTGACCACCGATGCCGCAAAATTAGACGAGAAAGACTGGGCAAGGGCACGAAGCATCAAACTCACCACACGCCCCAACAACACTTTTACCTATTCAACTGACCACGAAACCGTTAGCGGTACTTATACTTTTGACGGAATGACGTTGGTTCTCAAAGGCGGTGGCGATAAAATGATCTGCCCCGTAGTAAAGATGGGCAACAACAAGATAAAACTCACATTTGATAACGGTTTTAGCATCGGCATAGTGACTATGGTGAAATAACAACTGCCCCCCCCGATAACAGACAAAAGTAGATAATAGGGACGGTTCTTATTATCTACTTTTTGGAATTGGCACGGTGTTTGCTAATATATTTTTGGCATGAAAAGGTTTTTGAATTGGGTTCGTAGCGGCGGCCTGCGCTACTGGGCAATGCCCGTTCTGTGGGTGCTGGCGGTGACGATTATCGCTGTCATTGCCTTTCGCGGCTGCAACAGCCACGACAGCACGATGGAGTCGGCTCCGCTGATGTCTGTTGGGCACAACCAACCTCTCGACAGCATCAGCTATGAGGGGTTTAAGGTCCTGTACAACAGTGCATGGCATCTTCCGGCTTGTGTGGCATACGAACTGACCGGCGAGCATACCGACGGCCCCGTTCCGCGCTACGACGACTTCTGGCGTGACTCGACTGTAAGTGCCTGCCCCGATGCCGACGCATTCAAGGGCAGCGGGTATGACCGCGGACACATGATGCCCGCCAGCGATGCCAAATGGAACGCCACTATAATGCGCAACACCTTCAGGATGACCAACATCTGTCCACAAGACCACTCTCTCAACGAGGGCGCATGGCAGAAACTCGAGGAGAAAGTGCGCGAGTGGGCGCGGCGTGACGGTGCTTTGATTGTCTTGGCGGGACCCGTTGTCACCAATGACAATACGTCGCAAATCGGAGATGACCATGTCAGAGTGCCACACGCCTTCTACAAGGTGGTTCTTGCCCCCCAATGCACCCCGGTCCGAGCTATCGCCTTCATCTTCCCCAACCAGCCTTGCCATGGCCACCTTGACGATTATGCCACCACTATCGACAAGGTCGAGAGCCTGACAGGGCTTGACTTTTTTGCGGCATTGCCCGACGACGTGGAAAACCGGATAGAAGCCAAATGCAACCTGAATCCATGGATTAAATAACTAAAAATCAATAATACAATGAAAAAACTCAGTATCATCATCGCCATTGCTGCTCTGCTCGCCACGACAGCAAGCCTGGGCAACCAGTTTGACGCACAGGCACGCATCAGCTGGAAGAAAACCCTTAAAACCGTTTATCGCGAAAGCAAAAAGAGCCAAAAGCAAAACAGCAAAAACAACAATAACATCAACATTCCGGCTGCAAGCACATCAGTGTCAACGACATCCTTGAATTATGTCAGAATGCCCCGCGGCACAGCCAACGCTCCTCTTGCCTATAAATCTATTACAGTATATTTTAACCCATCACTCAGAATCCCCAACTGTGTCGCTTATTGTCTCACGGCCACACAGGCAACAATGACCGATGCCCCGGGAGCCGAAAAACGCAAAAATTACAAATTCTATGCCGACTCGCACGTCAAGGGGTGCCCCGAGTGGTACGAGTACAAAAACAGCGGCTACTCACGCGGACACATGGCGCCAGCCATGGACATGCGCCACGACAAAACATCAATGGCACAATGCTTTTTGATGACAAACATCTGCCCCCAGGACGCATCGCTCAACCAGGGGCCATGGAACGAAATGGAACAAAGCATACACCTCCTGGCCAGAAAACTTGGCGAAATCTACATCATCACCGGCCCCATAATGGGCAACGGAACACCCCGCCGCATCGGCCCCAACCACGACATCGCCGTGCCCCAGGCCCTGTTCAAAATCCTCTATGCCCCGCGTCAGCAAAAAGGCATCGCCTTCATCTTTGACAACACCCCGTGCAAAGGCAGCTTCAAGAACCACGCCGTCACCATCGACGAAGTCGAACGCCGCACCGGCATGGACTTCTTCAGCGTCCTCCCCGACAAAACCGAGGCCGCCATCGAGCGCCAGTGCACCATCAGTTCCTGGTTCTAAAATCACCCTCCACCAACACCATCTGCCCCAAAAAAACGCGTATTTCTTTGGAAAAACCGCAAAAAATCACTAACTTTGCAGATAACATATTCGCACGCATACGCGATTATTAATAAAAACCATCGTGTATTGTCTGCAATATATTATGCTCCAAAGGTTTACGCATGACTACTGAGATAGTGTCGGCA
>JAGHSV010000171.1 GCA_018065665.1 Candidatus Sodaliphilus aphodohippi | reverse complement strand
GCAGTATATACCGGACATTCAGCAATCGCCAATTTGGTAGCCAGCCCTGAGGTTGATACGATTGTGACTGCAATGGTTGGATATAGCGGGCTTGAGTCAACTATAGCCGGAATTGAAGCCGGCAAGACAATTGCTCTTGCCAATAAAGAGACCCTTGTAGTTGCCGGTGAACTAATCTGCGAGAAACTCAAGACATCAAAATCAGTTCTTTATCCTGTTGATAGCGAACACGGTGCTTTTTACCAATGTCTGGTTGGCGAAAACAGCAACGATGTGGATAAACTAATCCTGACAGCATCGGGAGGACCGTTCCGAAAAACAGATATTGCAGAACTGGCAAAAGTCACCGCCGCCGATGCCCTCAAGCACCCCAACTGGAACATGGGGGCAAAGATAACAATTGACTCTGCCTCGATGATGAACAAAGGTTTCGAGATGATTGAGGCAAAATGGTTGTTTGGCATATCTCATGAAAATATCGAGATAGTTGTACACCCACAGTCAATTGTACATTCAATGGTACAATTCAAAGACGGATCGGTCAAAGCCCAGTTGGGTTTGCCAGACATGAGATTGCCCATCAGATACGCCCTGGGCATGCCTGATGGCCGGTTGGCCAGCGAAAGCAAAAAAATGTCTCTCGCCGACTATGCCACATTAACCTTTGAAAAACCTGATTTCAAGAAATTCCCATTGCTTGACGCGGCTTATGAAGCTGCACGACGCGGGGGCAATATTGCCTGTGCAATGAATGCAGCAAACGAGATTGCAGTGGCAGCGTTCCTTAATGGTTCAATTGGATTCAACGACATATACAAGACTGTTGAGCGAACCATGAATTGGGTAACATTCATAGAGAAACCCACCTATGCCGACTATGTTGAGTGCAACCGCGAGTCGCGACAATATGCTGAAACACTAATTAAGAATTTAAACTAATTTAGAAATATACACTGACAATGGACAGCACTTTTTGGTTCAAGACATTAGAAGTAATCATGGCACTGGGCCTGCTCGTAATCATCCACGAGTTTGGTCATTATTCATTTTCACGCCTGTTTGGCGTTTGGGTTGAGAAATTCTACCTGTTCTTCAATCCATGGTTTTCAATAGCGAAATGGAAACCCAAAGCAAAAGTTGACAAAGACGGCAACGAGAATAAAAACTCATGGCGCGCCACCGAGTACGGCATCGGTTGGCTCCCCCTTGGAGGATATTGCAAAATCGCCGGCATGATTGACGAGTCGATGGACACCGAGCAGATGAAAGATCCGGCCAAGCCCTACGAGTTCCGTTCAAAACCCGCATGGCAACGCCTTTTCATCATGATTGGCGGAGTTTTATTTAATTTCATCCTTGCCATTGTGATATATGCAGGTATCGTCTATACCTACGGTGAAATGTATATCAACTTCACCGATGCCACTGAGGGTATGGATTATTGCGACAGTGCACATAAATACGGATTTGTTGACGGCGACATCCCATTGATGGCAGATGACCATCAGCTCACTTACCTTGACGGTGACGAACTGCAGACAATCCTCACAGCCAAGACTGTGAAAGTGCTCCGCAACCATAAGGACACGGTTACCATCAACCTGCCCGAAAATTTCATTTTCATAGCCAACAAGGATGCCGAAGCCGGACAGATGTTCATGAACTACCGACTTCCCGTTGTGATATCGCAAACCCAAGCCCGAATGGGTGCCGAGAAAGCAGGGCTCAAAAGCGGTGACCGCATTATTGCTGTCAACAACGAGTCCACACCATCATACACTGAGCTCACCCCTACCCTGAAAAAATACAGCAACAAAACTGTTAGCCTGTCATATATCCGAAACGGCAAAGAATGTAAAACGAACGTGCAGATTGACAGTGACGGCAAATTGGGAATCCAGTTGACAGACCCGACAAAGATTTTCCACGTCAATACCGTTTCATACAACATATTAGAGTCCATTCCTCGTGGAATTGAGATGGGTTGCGACAAACTCGTATCCTATGTGAAGCAGCTCAAGTTGGTATTCTCGGCCGAAGGGGCGAAGAGCCTTGGAGGTTTCGGCGCTATAGGCAGCATATTCCCCGAGTCATGGAACTGGCTCGACTTCTGGAACATAACAGCATTCTTGTCTATCATTCTTGCGGTAATGAACATTCTCCCCATCCCCGCACTCGATGGAGGCCATGTCCTGTTCCTATTGTATGAGATGATCACAGGTCGACAGCCAAGTGAGAAATTCCTTGAAAGGGCACAAACATTTGGAATGCTTTTACTGTTAGCACTGCTTTTGTTTGCCAACGGTAATGACATTTATCGCTACTTCTTCAAATAGTGACAACAATGGTTTATAAAAAAATAACACTGCGGAAAGGAAAAGAGGAATCCCTAAACCGTTTCCATCCTTGGGTATTCTCGGGTGCTATTGCCAAGAGTGATGAAGTCACCGACGGTGATTTAGTAACCGTATTTGCTCATGACGGTAAACTAATTGGTAACGGGCACTACCAGTTGGGCAGCATTTCGGTCCGTATGCTGACATTTGACGACACAGAGTTAAACGGAGAATTCTACGAGCAGCGCATTCTCCAAGCCTACGGCCTTCGTCAGGCATTAGGACTGATGAGAGAAGACAACAACGCCTTCAGACTCGTACATGGCGAAGGAGACTTCCTGCCCGGCCTTATCGTTGACATCTATGACCACACGGCAGTAATGCAAGCCCATTCCCCGGGTATGCATTATGCACGCAATGAAATAGCCGAGGCCCTGACAAAGTTGCCCGACGGCATTGTGGAGAACGTGTATTACAAGAGCGAAACCACCCTACCCTATAAAGCGAAACTCGAGACGCCCAACCAATATCTGATTGGGGATTATCAGACTGATATTGCAATTGAAAACGGACTTAAGTTTAGAGTGGACTGGCTCAAGGGGCAAAAAACCGGGTTCTTTGTTGACCAACGCGAAAACCGAAAGTTGCTTGAGAAGTATGCCAAAGACCGCAGAGTTCTCAATATGTTCTGCTACACAGGAGGGTTCTCGTTCTATGCAATGAGAGGAGGTGCCAAACTCGTCCACTCGGTTGACAGTTCGGCCAAGGCGATTAAACTAACCGACGACAATGTTGAGTTGAATTTCCCCAACGACACCAGGCACCAGTCCATTGCCGAAGATGCTTTCAAGTATCTCGACAACATGAAAGCGGGAGATTACGACCTCATCATTCTTGACCCGCCTGCATTTGCAAAGCACAAGAGTGCCCTACGCAATGCATTGATAGGATATCGCAAACTTAATGCCAAAGCATTTGAG
The DNA here is from genome assembly GCA_018065665.1 of Candidatus Sodaliphilus aphodohippi. Lineage (GTDB taxonomy): Bacteria > Bacteroidota > Bacteroidia > Bacteroidales > Muribaculaceae > Sodaliphilus > Sodaliphilus aphodohippi. The sequence continues at coordinate 8,866 of JAGHSV010000171.1, read as the reverse complement.
AAAATTGAACATGGAGGCATTCTATTCACCTTCTCATGCTCACAGGCAGTCAACAAAGAGCAATTCAGGTTAGCAGTTTTGAGTGCCGCTGTACAGTCAAAAAGGAAAGTACGCATATTGCACCAGCTCACCCAGCCTGCCGACCACCCAATAAATATCTACCATCCCGAGGGCGAATACCTGAAAGGTCTGGTACTTTATGTAGAATAATCAATAAACAAGATATATGAAAAATTTAGTAATCGCCGCTGCAATTGCGGCACTGTCAACATCAGCAATGGCACAAACATCCAATTTTAACTATAACGTGGACCGATTTGCCGATATCCAAGTATTGCGTTATCAGGTCCCAGGGTTCAACGACCTGTCACTGAACCAAAAGAAACTCGTGTATTATCTAACCGAAGCAGCGTTAAACGGCCGTGACATACTCTTTGACCAGAACGGCAAGTATAACCTGGCAGTGAGGCAAGTAATAGAGCAAATCTACACCAACTACAAGGGAGACCGAAACACGACCGATTTCAAGGCTTTTGAACAATACGTGAAACAAGTTTGGTTCAGCAACGGCATCCACCACCACTATGGAATGGACAAATTTGTTCCCGGTTTCTCAAAAGAGTTTTTCATCGCCGAGTACGACAAGTTGTCAATCGACAAACTGCCCCTCACCTTCTGCGACAAATGCACCGATGAAGGGAAATGCAGCAAGACACTTGAATTGCGCAACGTTCTTGAGAAGGTGATTTTTGACCCGACTTTCCTGCCCAAGAAAGTGAATCAGGCCGATGGTGAGGATTTGATTTTGACTTCGGCAACAAACTTGTATGACAATGTAACGCAAAAAGAAGTTGAGGATTTCTATAACAACATTAAGGACCCCAACGACCCACAACCCGTTATGTTTGGTCTCAATACAAAGGTCTGCAAAGAGGACGGCAAAATCGTTGAAAAGCCATACAAGGTTGGCGGTGTTTACTCAAGAGCAATCGTCAACATCGTTTACTGGCTGCAAAAAGCCGCAACAGTAGCCGAAAACGGAGTTCAGCGTGACTATATCAACAAACTCATAGAGTTCTATGAAAGCGGGTCACTCAAGTCATTTGACGAGTATTCAATCATGTGGGCACAAGAGACAAAAAGCCTCATTGACTTTGTCAACGGATTTATCGAGAGTTATGACGATCCTCTGGGTATGACCGGTTCGTGGGAATCAATCGTTAACTTCCGTGACATCAATGCATCAAAACGCACTCAGATCATCAGCAGCAATGCACAATGGTTTGAGGACCACTCACCTGTTGACACTCGATTCAAGAAAGACAGCGTGCAGGGAGTCAGTGCCAAAGTAATCACCGCCGCCATTCTTGCCGGCGACTGCTACCCCTCTACCCCCATCGGCATCAATCTTCCAAACAGCAACTGGATTCGTGCGACCTACGGTTCAAAGTCGGTTTCAATCGAGAACATCACCGATGCCTATGACGAGGTGGCAAACGGTTCGGGTCTGAACGAGGAGTTTGCCTACAGTCAATATGAGATTGACCTGATGAAAAAGCACCTTACACTGGCCGACAAACTACACACCGACCTGCACGAGTGTCTGGGCCATGGTTCTGGCAAGTTGCTTCCAGGCGTAGATCAGGACGCCCTCAAGGCACATGGTTCAACACTGGAGGAAACCCGTGCCGACCTGTTTGCACTTTACTATCTTGCCGACCCCAAACTGATTGAATTGGGAATCTTTAAGACCGGTGAAGAATACAAAGCAGAGTATTACAAATATATTATGAACGGTCTGATGACTCAACTATTCAGAATTGAGCCGGGTAAAGACATCGAAGAATCTCACATGCGCAACCGCAAACTCATCAGCGAATGGTGCTATAAGATGGGCAAGAAAGACCATGTTATCGAACTGGTAAAGCGCAGCGGTAAAACATACGTCAAAATTAATGACTACACAAAACTTCGCCATCTCTTTGGTGAACTGCTCAAGGAGATTCAACGTATCAAGAGCGAAGGAGACTATGAGGCCGGACGCAAGATGGTGGAAACATACGGCGTCAAAGTTGACCCCAAGATTCATAAAGAGGTCCTCAAGCGTTACGGAACTCTTGACATAGCACCCTACAAGGGCTTTGTAAACCCAGTTTACAATGTAGTGAAAGACGTAAACGGCAACATTAGCGATATTACAATTTCTTATAACGAGAATTATGTAGATCAGATGTTACGTTACTCACGCGACTACTCTCCTCTCACTAACAAGAAATAACGATTTCTTTCACATACCGGTGTGCCATTTAACAATGGCACACCATTTTATATATGGACGAGTTAAATCAAATTAAGAAAGAATTTTTTGCATACCGAAACGGTATAGTTACCGAGTCGTTGAAGAATGCAGGTGACCCCCACAAATACATAATGGGGTGTCAGTTAACTGATATTGTGTCTATTACATCACAACATAGCAAATCGGCACAATTGTCAACGGAATTATGGCAGTGCACTAACTACCGCGAATGCCGCCTGGCTGCAACAATGCTGTATCCTGATGATGAATTCGGCATAGATATGGCGATGAATTGGGCCCAAAGTATTGAAAGTGTTGAGGTTGCCGACGTGCTGTGTATCAAACTGCTCAAACACCTTGACTATGCCAATAGTCTTTATAATGAATTGATTAATTCAACAAATGAGCTTGTGCAATATACTGGCTTCCGATTGTTACTTAACCTTGTACTATCGAAAAAAATAGTCATAACAGAGGAACTAAAATCCCATATACAAAACAGGGCTGTTAATTGCAGCCCCATTGTCTCGCCTGTATTGAGAAGCATACTTGAAGAATCGTGATTACGCCAAAAACGGGTTATTGTTCTTCTCATCTTTGACTGTGGTGATGTTACCGTGTCCCGGACAAATAATTGTGTCGGCCGGCAAAGGGAGTATTTTCCCCTTAACTGCGCTAATCAGTTCATCATAGTCGCCTCCAAGAAGGTCTGTCCTTCCTATTGAACCATTGAACACCAAATCTCCAACAATGATTGATTCGGATTCTTTGCTATAGAATGATAAGGAACCCTTACTATGGCCGGGTGTTTCCATCACTTCTATTGTCTCACCGTTAAGTTCAAGTTTGTCACCGTCTTGCAAATAACTATTTATTGTAATATCATCAACAGTGATGTTAAGACCAAACATTTGTGCTTGAACATTGAGTGATTTACCCATAAATTCATCGTTTTTTGAAGCATCTATGCTCGCTCCGTAGTGTTTCGCAGCCCATGTAGCCGACGCGACATGGTCAACATGCATGTGGGTTACAAGAACTTTTTTAACGTTGAGTTTGTGGTCTGTGATGAACTTGTCAACCATCTCACGTTCGGCATCATACATCATGCCAGGGTCAACAATATATGCATCCTTCTCGTCTTCATGCCACAAAATATAGCACATCTCCTCAAAGGGATTCACCTTGAATCTTGTAATTTTCATAATGGCAGATAAAGGATTTTTTTGGTCTTAAAAAAGTCTTGACTGAAGTAATTAGAAATATCGTCAACAAGTATCTGATTTTTATATTTCTTTATCTCCTGGTTCAATTCTCCGCCTTTGAGGCAAATTAATCCGTTGGGCAGTGAGTTGGATTGCACTTTTGACACAAGTCGACGCACAAGCGGCACCATATCATTCAAATCCATCACAGCACGGCTCACGACAAAATCAAAAGTTCCTTTCACCTCCTTAATATCACCGTGCTGAACAGTAACATTTTTCAGCCCGGCATTTTGTGCAACATCATTTGCCACTTTGAGTTTCTTGCCAATGCGGTCAACCAAGTGAAATGAAACTTCGGGGAACAGCACAGCCAAAGGCACAGACGGGAACCCACCTCCTGCACCAAAGTCAAGAACGCGAGTGCCGGGAGTGAAGTTAATAAACTTGGCAATGGCAAGTGAATGGAGAATATGGTTTACTTCGAGATTTTCAATATCCTTTCGCGATATAACATTGATTTTCTCATTCCACTCGGGATACAAACGTTCAAGTACCCCGAATTGTTCTTGTTGCAACTGGGTTAATCCCTTGAAATATTTGAGAATATATTCCATCAGCCTGTAATACGTTTTAGTACCGAGTCGTCAGATGCAAGCGGCAAAACCTCTTCAAAATCGAGTCGCACCTTTGGTTCGCCCAAGGCATATACAGCAAGTTCATTGGGCAGGAAACTCCAGTTAATGCCATTCTCGTCAAAATAGAAATTGCGTGACACCACAAGGTTATCGATATTATAATAACCTAAATCTATTAGCTGTTCGGCCGTTTTGACATTGTTGTTTTCCATAAGCCTTGTCTTTATCATCTTGGTCAACGCCGAAACTGCATCTTCACGAAACATCTTTGTCAGAGACAAATATTGGTGAGACTTTGTATCAAAACTATAATATCTATGTTTTACTGATGTGACTTTATTGTTCTTCTTTACCGATATGACTTTGCAGAACGTTATCACCCCATGACGATTATACTGAACATAAATATTGATATTTGTGTTATAACTGTCAACGGTCTCAAACAAAACCTCGTCTTCATTCAACTCCTCTGGCTGGTCACTGGTTGCATAATCAAATTGATGCAGAACCTTAGACGCATATTGGCGTACCGCCTCATTGGTCTGCAGCGAATCGGGCATATCAAGAACATGCTTAACAAACAGTTTTTGCAGAGAATCTGTTGTATCTGACGGTATTTCAGCAGTAATATCAACACCAATTGCACACTGCCTGCCATTAGTGGTTAAGGATGTTGAATCAGACAGTTTGATGGTGGAATATTTAATGCTGTCACAATCATTATCTGTAACACTTCCAGACTTATTGCCACAACTCGCCATGAATATCGCAGCAAAAACAGCAACTAAACCAAGATAACAGATTTTGTTCATATATTATTGATTTTTCTTTTTCTCTAATAACAATTTACCAAAGAACTGTGGGCAATGAAAATCGGGTTTTTCCAGATTAATCTTGTTCCAGGACAAATAGTGCGGTTTGCTGGTATCATCTCCACACTTATAGAAATTACCCATAATATGGTCAGGCAAATTCATACTGTCAATTCCCAGCAATTCAAAAGGAATTGCTGCTGTCAATGTCCACTGATGAACACCCGGGCGTTCTTCAAACGGTTGATTCCCCGCCGAGGCATAACGTTTGATAGAAACAATTTGAGCTTCGGTCAACTTGGTACTGTTGTGCCGGTCAAGACGATGACTTGAATTCATAGTACCAATCGGGTTGAATTCAAAATTCCAATATTCATCATCTCCCGGAACACGCAAGAAGAACTCAACACAGCTATCCTTGCAGACCGGGCTTTGGTTCACAGTATAAACAGCTTTCATTCCCTCACCTTTAACATTAAAATGGACATAAATATAACGTGAGGAATAGGCAACACTGAAGTGGACCTCGGGTTTGTAACTATATACTTGTGGCCAATCGACCACATCAATTGGGAATAATTCAAGCTTCGACATGCACTTAGATACGCTACACATATCAAGCGTATCCAGGTCTGCTAAGAATGGAACGATTAGCGTGTTCATAACCGACAAATAATAATATCAACAGGAACTATTAAATGTGCTGAGATAAATAATCCCATACACCCATCACCAGACCATACAACGATAAGACAAGTAGCACGGTTCCCATAATACGATTGATGGTGAACATGCTATTTATATTAAATCGTGATCTCACTTTATCGACTATATAGGTTATTCCATACCACCATAACAAGGCACCCGCAACAATGAAGATATACCCTAATATAATGTGATAGAAATGATAGTCAGGCATCGGGAACGAGAAACGGGCGAATAACGGCAAAATCAGGAACAGAATAAGCGGATTTGACAACGTAAACAAAAAACCGGTGACAAGGTCCCGTTTCCAATTCACCTCATAGGTTGCATCGTCCTTCAGTGAGCTAACGGGGTTGTGTACAATCATATAAATAGCATACACTATCAGTATGACACTACCCAAAACCTGAAGAATACTTACATTAGCTTCAATAAAATCGGTTACAATTTGGATACCGAGTCCCGACAAAAGGCAATAAAACAAATCGGACATTGAGGCTCCAATGCCAGTATAGAAGCCCGACTTGCGACCGTGGTTAAGTGTACGCTGAACGCACAAAATACCAATCGGTCCCATCGGCGCCGATAAGATTATGCCGATGGATAGACACCCTACTAATATGGATATAATGGTAGCCAAATTAACTCATTATTGCTTTCAAAGATGCAAAATTACAAAAAAATCTTTAACAGAGCAAATAATTATTAATGATGCCATAAATAATCCTGCACAAATTTCTTCATCTGCATTTTATTTAAAACCGTCTTATTGGTTAAGCCCATATATTATTAAAAACCACGTTTCGGTTGTTGCCATTTCAAGTTTTTTTGTAATTTTGTACTCAAAAGAGTTTATATGCGACAAATCAAAACACTCATAATAACCTTGATAGCGGCACTCGCAACATTTAGCGGCACCGCTGTGACACGCTACTCAAACAGTCTGAACAACTTTGGGACTATCGAACAATCACAGTTTTCAAATATCATAAAAGACAAACTCGTGATTCGCAACACAGACAATGATGTCATATTGTTTGACACGACAAAAATCAAGACAACAGACTACAAATATGCCATTAAGTTTTCAAAACTCAACAAAGAAGCAGGAACCTGGGGGATGGCATTTGACATCGAGCCAAACGGCAACTATTGGAGTGTTGAAATCGCAGACGCAGAGCACTCTCCGCACAATGAGATAACCGACAACAAGTTCCTTAATGTTTCACTTTGCCAAACTGCTAACGGCACAAAAAAAGTAATTGCCAATAAGCAAATCAGCAAAAAAGTGAATATGGACAACGGCAGCAACACTCTTAACGTTCAAGCCAGTGAGCATGGTGTGATAATAGGCTTAGGCAGAAAAGAGGTTGAAACTATTTTCCAACACGACTATAACAGAACGTGCAGCGACTGCCGCGTTGGCATACTGGCAGGGCGACACACGACTCTTGAAATTGCCCGTACCCTGCTTACATACTTACAAGCGAAGACAGTTTCAATCACGACAAAATGGGACAAAAACGCTCTTGACAGGCACTTTGCATCAAGCACAGATCCGCTCGAGGGTTATTGGCAATATCTTGACCGCGATTTGGAAGACAAATGGTTAAAACTTGGCGGAAGATACAAAATCGCCATTGTGTCAAATGAGCATGACGGATATGACATCATCTATGTTGATGGTGCCCAAGTCAAACCGCATCAATGGCACGAGGGCATGCTAAAAGGCACAATGAGCAAAACCATTTTCAATGACAACTATGATGCGACATGGATTGATGCAACTCATGAACCCATTAACGAAGATGTGCAGGCCACAACCGAAAACGGCGTAATATTAACCCTTAGATTCCCCATCTATAAAAGTTCAGTACGCTTCTCCAAGACAATAAACCCTGGCAACACCATCACCACATCAGGTCACGAATAACGGCGTCTCCAACCATCCAGCGGTCCTCGGGAATCACATATCTGCCTTCACGGCAAATGAGATTACCTTGGGTCAGATGTTTTTGCGCCTCATTTAAAAAATGATTTAGATAATCACCCGGGAAACGTTTTGACAGCAAATCAAGATTCAAACCATCGGCAGTTCTCAAAGCCACCATCACCATCTCGTCATATCGTTCCCATTGCAGAAGGTCCTCATTTACCGACGGCAGGTGACCGGCATTGATTTGCTTGACATACTCATGAAATGACGCTATATTATATGAGCGACCCTCTCCATCATAACTGTGTGCAGCCGCACCAAGACCTATATAAGAGGTGCCGTTCCAGTATGCCGAATTGTGTTTAGAACGGAATCCGGGCCTTGCAAAATTTGAAATTTCGTAATGCTCATATCCGGCACCGGCAAGAATTTCAGTGAGGCATTTATACATTTCGACACAGGTGTCATCATCAACTGGTTTCAGTTTACCAGCCTCACGCATACGCCATAACGGTGTACCCTCTTCATAAGTAAGATTGTAGGCCGATAAATGCTCAACCCCTAAACCGACAGCAGTACTTACAGACTTACACCATGTTTCCACAGTCTGCCCGGGTATGCCATAGATAAGGTCAATACTCACATTGCCGATGCCCGCATCGCGGATATTGTTGATGGCATCAATAGCCTGACCGGCGTCGTGACGGCGATTAATTGTATGCAGTTCTTCATCAACAAAACTCTGCACCCCCATGCTGACCCGATTGACACCAAGGTCAACAAGACCGCAAATATAGTCCGAATCGACATCATCAGGGTTAACCTCAACCGTGAATTCCTCAACCATAGACAAATCGAACGATACACGAAGGCCAGCAACAAGTCGAGTCAGTTGGGCCAAGGTCAGTTGAGAAGGAGTACCGCCGCCAATATAAATAGTCTTAATCACATCGTCATTAGTACGCATTGCCGCCTCGCTGACAACAGCAGCAACATAATCATCGGCACGTTCAGATAACTGCGTTGAATAAAAATCACAGTATATGCAGCGCTGCTTGCACAATGGAATATGAATATATATACCAGCCATAATTAAACTTTGAGGTTTCAAAATAATGTTACAAAATTATAAAAATTTAAGATTTTCGCCAAAATTGTTATCTATTTCATTATCTTTTACTAAATTTGTAGGTTGAAAAATTTATGGACATACGCCAACATGGCGGATTGTCGGAATTTTGGAATGAATTTTACATTGTAAAATATTAAAT
>JAGHSV010000187.1 GCA_018065665.1 Candidatus Sodaliphilus aphodohippi | reverse complement strand
ATGTCCCCGGTGCAGCCGGTGTGACAAAGGCCATTGAGCGCCTTGGCATACCCGCGACGGTGCTGACCGATGGCCCTGCAGGCGTTCGCATCGAACCCAAGCGCAAGGGCGACAACAACACCTACTATTGCACCGGTTTCCCCGTGGGTAGCCTGCTGGCGTGTACATGGAACATCGACCTGGTCGAGACAATCGGTCGTGCTCTGGGCAACGAGACTCTGGAGTATGGATGTGACGTGTTGCTGGCACCGGGCATGAATATTCACCGCAACCCGCTGTGCGGACGAAACTTCGAGTATTTCTCGGAGGATCCTGTCGTTACCGGTAAGATTGCGGCAGCCTATGTCCGCGGTATCCAGAGCCAGGGTGTCGGCACCTCAATCAAACACTATGCCGGCAACTCCCAGGAGTCCTTCCGCACACGTGTTGACGAGGTCATCTCACAGCGTGCGCTTCGCGAGATTTACCTGAAAGGTTTTGAGATTGCCGTCAAGGAGTCGAATCCGTGGACAATCATGTCGTCCTATAACCGACTCAACGGCCCGTACACCCAGGAGAACCGCGACCTGCTGACCACCATCTTGCGCGATGAGTGGGGATTCAAGGGCATCGTGATGACCGACTGGACCGAAAAACGCAACACTGCTGCCCAGATTCATGCCGGCAACGACTTGATGGAACCGGGTTATCCCAACCAGACCAATGAAATCATCGAGAAGGTGCAGAACGGCAAACTGTCGGTGGAGGACCTCGACATCTGCGTGAAGCGTATCCTCGAGTATATCGTTAAGACTCCCAAGTTCCGTGATTATAAATTCAGCAACAAACCCGACCTCAAGGCTCATGCCGAGGTGACTCGTGAGAGCGCCCCCGAGGGTATGGTGCTGCTGAAGAACCATGCTGCCACATTGCCCATCGCCAAGAACAAGAAGGTGGCTGTCTATGGCATTGATGCTTATGACCTCATTGCCGGTGGTCTGGGCTCGGGCGATGTCAACAAGGAACATGTGATAGACCTCGTGACAGGCCTGAAAGATGCGGGATATGATGTAAATAAACCTGTCGAAAAGGTTTATAACACCTATAAAGAACTGCAAAAGAACATTGGTGACGCCGGCACTTGGACCGGATGGAATTGGACATCGGCAATCTATCCCGAACTGGACCTGCACCGCGACGTGATTGACGAACAGGCCGACTCGTCGGACATCGCCATCGTCGCCATCGGACGACAGGCAGGCGAAGGCCATGACCGCATGGAAAACAATGACTTCAAGCTCACCGACGTCGAGCAGAAACTGATTGGCAACATCTGCGATGCCTACCACCTGGTTAACAAGCCCGTTGTTGTTGTCCTGAACATGGGCGGCGTGCTCGAGACCTCGTCGTGGAAGAGCAAGCCCGATGCAATCCTGCTGGCATGGCAGCCCGGTCAGGAAGGCGGTTACTCTATTGCCGACGTGCTGTCGGGCAAGAAGAACCCCTCGGGCAAACTGACCATGACATGGCCCGTAACGCTGTCTGACGTGCCCTCGTCGATTTGCTTCCCCAACGTCCGCGATTCCGAGTGGGTTGATGGCGGTGAAGAGTTCTATGACGTCACGCTGCACAAAGAAGGCCTGAACATTGGCTATCGCTTCTTCAACACCGTGGGTCGCGAGGTGTCTTACCCGTTTGGTTATGGCTTGAGTTACACCACGTTTGCCTACAGCAAGCCCGTTGTCAAGGCAAACAAGGACGGTTTTACCGCCCAGGTGACAGTCACCAACACCGGTTCGGTGGCAGGTAAGGAAGCCGTACAGCTCTATGTGTCGGCACCCGATGGCGGACTCGTGAAACCCGCCCAGGAACTCAAGGCATTTGCCAAGACACGCGAACTGAAACCCGGCGAGAGCCAGGTGCTCACCATGAATGTGTCGTCCTATGAACTCGCATCGTTCAACGAGAAGACACAGTGTTGGGAGACTGCTGCCGGACGCTATACCGTCAAGTTTGGTGCAAGCGTCGAGGATATTCGCCAGAGCGCAACTTACACTCAGCCCAAGGCCGAGTCGGTACAGTGCCACGATGTGCTGAAACCCAACAGAAAACTGAATTAATCAGGTTGTCGGATAACAGGAGAAATGAACGGGTTCAGATGTGTCACATGTGCCATCATCGGAGTTTTTTGTCTGATAGGCGCATTGCCCGCTACGGGTGCCGGTGAGTGGGCACCCCGTGAGTGGCCGGTAATGAAACACTACGATAGCAGGCATCTAAAGGAAATCGCCCTGCCACTGGGTGGCATTGGCACCGGAACCGTGTCGCTGGGCGGTCGCGGCGAGTTGCGTGACTGGGAAATCATGAACGTACCCGGCAAATGGTATAATTCGGGTACCGATCCCCTGATGGCGCCGTTCTTTGCAATATATACAAAGGACAGTTCGGGCACTTCAACCGCAACGATGCTGATGGGGCCTGTGGCATCTGATGAGTATATCGGTGGGTTGGGGGCCGAGGCCGACCATTACGGGTTGCCCCGTTTCGCTGAGGCAAGTTTCGATGCGGCCTATCCCTTTGGACAAGTGAACCTGAAGGACAAGACACTTCCGGTTGAGGTCCGCCTAAAAGGTTTTAACCCTATGGTACCTGCCGATGCCGAGGCAAGCGGGAAACCCGTGGCCGTACTCTGCTATGAGGTCAAAAACATAACCGACGGGCCGCTCGAGGTGTCGGTATCGGGAAACATACGCAACTTTATCGGGCGAGATTCCCAACAGAATCATGCCAAGGGAAACCGCAACGAATTCAGGTCAACCGACGGCTTGAAGGGGTTCTTCTTTTATTCGGACAGCGTTCCCACCGATAACCAGGCTTGGGGAACCTTTGCACTCACGACCCAGGCCACCGACGGCGTAACATGCCGCAAGGACACCAAGCGCAATACAGTCTGGCAACAGGGAATCCTGAACGTCTGGGACGATTTCAGCGACGACGGTGAGTTTACCGAGCGCGACTATAGCGGAGAACCCGACCCGATGGCGTCGCTGGCTGTCAAAAAGACGATTGGCGCCGGTGAAACCGAGACGTTTACGTTCTTCCTGACATGGCATTTCCCCAACCGCAGGGCATGGTCGCCGCGAATCGAGGGTAACTACTACTGCCAGCAGTATCGCGACGCATGGGATGCTGCCGTGAAGATTGTCCCTCAGATTCCCGAACTGGAAGAGCAAACCATCCGTTTCGTGAGCACTTTTGACAAGTCAACCTACCCCGATGAAGTGAAAGAAGCTGCTCTGTTCAATTCCAGCGTTCTCCGGTCCCAAACCGTGTTCAGGCTCCCCTCTGGCCACCTGATGGGGTGGGAAGGCTGTGGCGACAATTATGGCTCGTGCGATGGCTCCTGCACCCATGTGTGGAACTATGAGGTCACTACACCGTTCCTGTATGGCGAACTGGCCATGACAATGCGTGACGTGGAGTTTAACCATGCCATGCGCAGTGACGGCAGCATGAGTTTCAGGGCAGGTCTCCCGCTCGAGACTGCCTATCGCGGCAGCGTACCATTCCCCGCTGCCGACGGGCAAATGGGGTGTATCATGAAAGCCTACCGCGAGTGGCAACTGAGCGGCAACACGGCATGGCTGCAGCAGTGTTGGCCTCAAATCAAAAAGGCCCTGGCCTATGCCTGGGTCGAGAAAGGATGGGATGGCAACCAGGACGGCGTTATGGAAGGAAAACAGCACAACACCATGGATGTCAACTACTACGGTCCCAATCCCCAGATGGGGTTCTGGTATATGGGGGCCTTGCGTGCCGGTGAGGAGATGGCAACCGCAATGAAGGACAAGGCTTTTGCAAAGAAGTGCCGCAACCTTTTTGAGAAAGGCAGTAAATGGATGGACGCCAACCTGTTCAACGGCGAATACTATGAGCATAAAATCACCGACCCAAAGACGTTCGAGTTCTTGGATATGGATGCCCCCGATGCAGTAATTCCCGATTATCAACTGGGTAACGGCTGTCTCGTTGACCAGCTCGTAGGACAGTATATGGCCCACATCTGCGGACTCGGGTATCTGGGTGACAAGGAGCACATACAGACAACTCTCGGCAGTATAATGAAGTATAACTACAAAGAGGATTTTACCCATTTCTTCAACAACATGCGTTCCTTTGTCCTTGGCGACGAATCGGCTCTGTTGATGGGCGCATGGCCCAAGGGACGCCTCGAGGTGCCGTTCCCTTACTTCAACGAGGCGATGACGGGTTTTGAATATACGGCTGCTGTCGGGATGCTATATGAGGGGCAAACGGAAAATGGCTTGAAGTGCATCAAAGCCGTACGCGACCGTTTTGACGGTCAAAAACGCAATCCGTTCAACGAGCCCGAGTGCGGACACCACTATGCACGGTCTATGGCAGCATGGGCTTCGATGTTGGCTATTAGTGATTTCCACTATTCGGGCGTAAAGAAGACGATGAACTTTACTGCCACCCCGGGCACATACTTCTGGAGCAACGGCTATGCCTACGGGTTGTGTGAGGTAACCAAAGAGAAAGTTACATTGGAACTTGTCAAAGGGTCTCTCGAACTGAATAGTCTCACCCTCACGGGCATCAAGAAACCGGTGGGAACCGGGTTCTCCCTTGCCGAGGGCCAGAAGAAGGAATTCTTAATCAAGAGGTGATAGTAATATTCCCGGAGGTCACCCGATGATGTACTTGCTGCCGGGCAGGTATGATATCAGTTTGGTGATCACCAGGCAGCATGCATATGTGCAGACGGCGATTACCGGTATGGCAGCCCATACGGGTAGCAGCGGGTTGGCAACGTCCATCGCGGGGTTGGTGATGTCTCCGCTGATGAAAAGCCGTGCAACCAGCGTGAGAATCAGTATGTGCATCAGGTACATGCCGTAGGTCAGTTTGGCGATGCCGGTGACGAACCGCGGTGCCTCGGGCTGTTTGATGCAGGTGAACAGGATGAACGCCCCGAAGGTGGCAAGCAGCACATTGGGAGTGCAGAATGCCCACGACCATTCAAGGTCGGGCAGTGCCACATGGACTCCGGGAACGCCCTTCCACCAGAATGACCATCCGGTGAATATGGCTCCGGCAACAAAGCATAGCGAGCCAATTAACAGTCGCTTGCCGGTGCTCCACTTGAGGTGGCGGCGTATGTAATGGGCCAGCACAAGGTATCCAAGATACCCCGAGCAGTACCACAGCATTGTGAACTGGTTCCAGAAACATTCGCCCCACAGTTCGGGAGTTACAAAGCGGTGAAGCCACGGGAGGAATGTCGAGAAGGCAAAGAGGCCGATGAATGTCAGTTCTTCACGTGCCGATGAGCGCTCGAGCCACGGCGACACTACAGGTATAATCAGGTAGAGCGATATCAGCGGGAACATGAACCACAGGTGACCTGCCTGGGGCGAGAAGTTGAACGGTACCAGCCACAGGTTACTGAGGGCGTCGTCCATTGTCCAGCATTTCTCCAGAACAGGCACAAATGTATAAAGCAGTTGAAAGATAATCAGCGGCGGGAGTATGCGCATGAAACGGCGTTTGTAGAACTGGTGCATGGTCATGCCCGGTTTCATTGGCACAAGCAGGAACGCCGAGACAATCATGAACAGCGGTACGCAGGTGCGGGCAACCGTGCCGTCATAGAACGCCACCCAAAAACGGTTGGCCTCGTTGGCAAGGCACGCGTCGGGGTCGCCGACATAGAAAAATTCGCTCGAGTGAACCAGCATCACCAGGAAACACGCGATAACGCGGATATAGTCAATAAATCCTATTCTTTTCATGTCCTGTCCCATCATTGATTAATCAACATTCTCAAAATCAGATTTCTTTAATTTCAGGGTGTTGTCGATTCCCTCGCTGTTATGCGCCTTGTCGTTATACGAGATTTTGACAACGGCACTGTCGCGCAAGAAGTCAATGGCTCCGACCTTGACGTCGACGATGTCAAGACCGGTGCGCTCTCTGAGGTCGGCAATCAGCTCGTCACGCTTCTCTGGCTTAATCAGGGCAATACGGTCATACTGGATGAGTTTGGTGGTGGGATGATGGTCGAGCAGGAATATCTCGCACAACCATACCGCAACAACAACTATCACGTTGGGAATCAGCATTTCAAAGACATTGATTGTCGCACCAAGCGCATTAATCACCGAGAGGCAGATGACACTGAGCAGATAGGTCATCTCGCGAACCGGCATCGGGTCGGTGCGGTAGCGCATGATGCTGAAGATGCCAAACAACCCTATGCCCACGCCCATGCTGGTCTTGCCCTTGAGGTCCTCCATCACAAATACCATGAAGAACACCAGGAAGAAGATTGCCACACTCAACAGCATGAATGTGAAATAGAAATTGTACTTCTTGACCTTCTTGTTATACAAGAAATGGACCATTACCCATACAAACAGCGTGTTGATTAGGAAACTAATCAGAGAGATGTGCCCGAAGTGGCCATGCTCGATCAAATCCTCAATGAAGTCGGTTATTTCAATATCCAGTAACATGTTTATTTATTTTATTGGTGTTTGTTGTTTATGTAAGTTTTGCTATACGTTCAATGCTGTGCAGTCGCTCTTTCAGCTGGTTGATTTTGGCATTGGGGTTGGTCAGTGCAGTGCCGATGCAGTACTTGCTGAACCCGTGCCTGAAAATGCGTAGTCGCCTCAGGTGTTCAACTATTGGCGAGTCGGCAAGGCCGTCGCGCTTGAGCTCGATAATCGCGATGTCGCTCATGTCAAACGAGCGACCTGTTGCCACGTTGTCAAACCTCAACGAGGTGTCGATGGTGACGCGTTCGGTCATCTCTTTGTTTACCAGTGTGATGCGGTTAAAGTGGTTCTCCAGTTGCTCGGTCATCTCGCGGCAGTCATACCCGAGGTGCTCGGTCAGGAACTTGCTATACTGCATCACGTCGGCATCTATACCCAACCTTATGTCATGACGGGGCGACTCGGGGTCAAATCCCGTGAACTCAACGCGTTTCTTGTTGGTACGCTTGTGGTTGTCCTTTGACTTCACTTCAAGAAAACTCAAATGGGAGTTGACATAGGAGCGTACACGCAGTTTCTGGCGCACCAGACAACCGTCGTGGTGGCGGGTGTACATATCCAGCCCGGAGGTGTCAAAGTACAGGGTATAGTACGGTATTAGGCGCAAGCCTTTAGTCTCCTGAACATAGTATTGGCTGGACAGCATCGAGAGCAAAGTCTGTAACCGTTTTGTTGACGTAACAAACTTCGTGTCAATGCGGTTCATCAGCCTGATGGACTTCATCTGCTCCAGAGAGATGGGTTCATATTTGTTTATCAAACTATTCACCAATGCTATACCGGTTTTGTTTTTTCAACCGACAAAGTTAATACAAATGTCCTTATTGTACAACTTTAACCCGAAATATCTTTTCCCCCATGCAAACAAGAGGGACGAACAACGCCAAAATAACAATTCTTACCGCCTGAATACAGTGGTCTTTTGTGATTTTACATGAATACTAATTGCATGATCAAATATATTTCCCTACCTTTGTCATCAGAAAATGATTTTAATATTAACCTGCGACGGGGCACAATGCCATGTCGCGCAGCATTCAATAAATGAAAACCAAACATCTCATCATTGGCACAGTGGCCTTGATTACAGCCTTTGCCGTCCAAGCACAAACTTTCTCTGTTGGCAAGATTTCTTATGAAGTCATCGACAAGACAAACAAGATGGTGCAAATCGCACCTGCAGCCAGCGGTGCCTATTCCAATGTGTCATCGAGCGACCTCGCCGCGACCGTATCCTACAACGGCACAACCTATCAGGTTGTCGGTGTCGGCGCCGGTGCCTTTGCCAACTCATCTATCTCGGGAACTCTGGCTCTGCCCGAAGGCATCGTTTACATCGATAACCAGTCGTTTACAGCGACCACCGGTAACGGAGTCTCCATACCTGCCTCGGTCGCTTTCATCACCGAGACGGCGTTCGTTGCCAACAAACTGGCTTCGTTTGCTGTTTCCAGCGGCAACAAGGATTTTACCGTACTGAGCACCACCCAGGACAATGTTGCCTACACCTTCCTGACCAACAAGGCGCAAACGTGCATCATCAGCGCTCCCGGACAGACTGTAAAGTCGAGTAGTTGGCGCACCTCATACGTTTCAAACATCACCATCCCCAACCAAATCACCGAAATCGGGGACTATGCGTTTTACCAGCATCCCAGCCTGACCAGCATCAAGTTCCACAACGGTTTGAAGCGCATCGGCAACAACGTGTTTTTTGGCACTGCCATCACCAGCGTTGACCTGAGCATGCTGCCAGCCGACTGCAAGTACGGCATTAACATGTTCACCGAGTGCCACAGCCTGACACGCGTAACCATGCCGACTACAATGAAAATCATTCCACGCGGTTTTGTCTATTGCTGTGACGCACTGAAGAGCATCACAATCCCCAACGGTGTTGAGGAACTGGGTATGCAGAGTTTTTCAAACACGGCACTCTCGAGCATCAATCTGCCCGAGTCGGTCACCCGTCTGGACTCCTGTGCACTGCAGATGACACCAATCACCACCATCAACCTAAAGAATGTTAAGTTCATTGATAATCAAGCTTTCTCCAGTTGCCTCAGTCTCACCTCCATCACCGGTGGCGAGAAGCTGGAGACTCTCGCCGGCACCCCGTTTGCCGGATGCACCAAACTCGCTTCGATGCCTTTCTTCCCTGCTCTCAAGAATATCGACGGCGGCCCTTGGTTCAACTGCACCGCACTGACATCCCTCCGATTGCCCGCAGGAATGGAGTATGTAAAGCGCAATCCCGCTGTCGGATGCAGCAAGATCACCGAGTATAAAGTTGACGAGGGCGAAGGCAACTATGTAGAATTCGACAGCTGCATCTACGAGTTGAAGAATGGCAAACCCTACCGCCTCGTCGGTTGTCCTGCAGGTCGCCTCAACAAGGTGCTCGTGCTACGTCCCGGCACCGAGATACTGGGAGAACAGGCTATCCGTGAGGTGCCTCTGACGGCAATCTATGGCACTCCCGAACTGAAGGAAATCATCGTTGGCGGCAGCGCATTCAAGAATACCATCATGACCGTACAGATGCTCGCCAAGGTGCCCCCAACGGGTGCGACAAAGTTCAACAACGACACATATGCCAACGGCACACTTTATGTACCCAAGGGCAGTATCGAAGCCTATAAGGCAGCCGAGGGCTGGAAGAACTTCAAGCACATCGTCGGCATCGATGTCCCCGATGATATTAAGGGTGACATTAACGGTGACGGAGCAGTGGATGTGGCTGACCTCAACCTGCTCATCAATGCCGTGCTCGGTGTGGTTACCATCGACAATGCTGTTGGTGACATCACCGGCGACAACGCCATTGATATTGCCGACATCAACTCTTTGATTAATATAATTCTAGGTGCATAAAAGGAACAACACCAGTCCCCATCATGCGAGGGTGCGCAGCAAACCACTGCGTACCCTCGTTTTTTCATGACACACTCAAAACCGGCAAATATTATACTATTGGTTATGGTAGTATTTATTGTATTTTGCACTACCAAATTTGGATTTCTCATTTTTAATTCTTATCTTTGCATATTCCAAAAAACAAAAAAACTAATTTAATAACCTCTGTGGCATGAGAAATTGTGCCACATACAAAAAGAAAAACAAATGAATTTTAAAGCTACTCTACTTTCGGCATTGATGCTTGTCAGTGCATTTGCGGTCAATGCAGCGTTCAAGTCAGGCAAGTTCTACTATGAAGTTCTCGACGAGGCACAGGCAATGGTATATATTGCCACGCCACCCGAAAATGCCGACGCCTATCAAAATGTCACTAGCACAGACTTTTTGACGCAAGTAACACACAGCGGCAAGACCTACAAGGTTGTGGGCATTGGCCCGGGTGCATTTGCCAGCGCGACAATCGAGAGCGGAACAAACCGCATCCCCGAGGGTTATCTGTTCATTGACGCAATGGCATTTGACAAAGGCGGCGGCGATGGCTCGTCCATCAAGCTTCCCGCCTCAATGCAACTGATTGCCGATAATGCATTTGCCGGCAACCAACTGCATGGTCTCACTGTTGTGACAGACAATCCCTACTTTGCCCACCTGAGCATCAAGAACTCCGACGGTTCATCAATCGTTGTCCTGACCAACAAGGACAAGACTCAGCTCCTTGCTTGCGTGGGAGGCCGTGCAAAGACCTACAACGCCGACGGCAGCACCACCTATGTCAGTACAATTGAAATTCCCGAGCAAATCACCAAGATTGCCGGATATGCCTTCTACGGCAACACCCATTTGACCAAAGTGAAACTGCACAGCGGCATCACCGAGATTGGTGACGGCGCTTTCCACAGCAGCAATCTGTCAAGCATTGACATGAGCATGCTCCCCGGCACCTGCAAGTTTGGTGTGTCACTGTTTAGCGATAGCCACAATCTCAAGAGCGCCAAATTGCCTGAAGGCATCACCGAGATTCCCACCCAGATGTTCTTCTGCTGCGACGCGCTCAGCAGCATCAACCTGCCCGCTGGTATCAAGGCCATCCGCAAGCAGGCACTGTCAACCACTGCACTGAGCAGCGTTGACCTGCCCGAGAGCCTCGAGTTGCTGGATACCTGCGCACTGCAGAGCACCGCTATCTCGTCTATCGACTTGAAGAATGTCAAGACCGTCCTCAACCAGTGCTTCAGCGGCTGCGAAAACCTCTCGACAGTCATTGGCGAAAAGGTTGAGACCCTGGGCGGTAGCGTATTCTCACGTTGCCCCATGACCGAGGCGCCCTTCTTCCCCGTGCTCAAGACCACACTGGGAACTCCCTGGTTCCGCTGCACCAACTTGGTTGAGCTGCGTCTGCCCAACACTCTCGAGAGCCTGCTGCGCAATCCCGCCGTTGGCTGTACTGCACTCAACGAGTACAAGGTTGACGAGGGCGGCAAGAACTATGTAGAGCTCGACAGCTGCATCTATGAGATCAAGAACGGCAAGCCCTATCGTCTGGTTGGCGTTCCCGCCGGAAGATTCAACACCGAGCTCTATCTGCAGCCCGGTACCGAGTATATTGGCGAGCAGGCAATCCGCGAGGTGCCCCTGACAGCAATCTATGCTCCCGCCGACCTCAAGGAGATTTATGAAGGCAGCGGCTTCAGCAAAGACATCATGACCGTACAGGTACTTGCAACTGTTCCTCCCGTAGGTGGCGGCGCATTTGCTCAGGAAACCTACGAAAACGGTACACTCTATGTACCCAAGGGCAGTGTCGAAGCCTACAAGGCAGCCGATGGCTGGAAGAACTTCCTGAACATCGTTGGCATTGACGTAGCAGAGCCCGGTGTAAAGGGTGATGTCAACGGTGACGGAGCTGTTGACGTAGCCGACCTCAACATGCTCATCAACGCCGTACTCGGCGCAGCAACTGTTGACACTTCGGTTGGTGACCTCAACGGCGACACCCTCGTCGACATCGCCGACGTCAATGCACTCATCAACATCATCCTCGGTGCATAACAGAAACAGAAAACCTCTCACCAAATAGGTTACAGCGCTCCTGTTCTCGAAAAAGAGGACAGGAGCTTTTTTTTATCTATTGGTCTGATATTTGTGCTCCTGCTCTATAGAAACTATTGAAATTTATTGCTGTCCGGTAAAAAATATCAAGGTGCAGCATCTGATGCTGAAAGATTTCATGTTGTAAAACTGTGAACCATTTTAGGCAAAAACTCAAATATGGGAGAGACTCCCTGCTCCACCGGTTACAATTGCTCGCCCAATCCCAATCAGCTATCTTTGCCAGTATGATGAAAACGATAGCACTAACAGAAACCAACCACCTGAGTCAATGCAACACCCTCATAGTAAGCCCTTCCCTTTAGGGGAGGGTTGGGAG
>JAGHSV010000042.1 GCA_018065665.1 Candidatus Sodaliphilus aphodohippi | reverse complement strand
CCATACGAGCATCTGCTCACACCCGAACATGACTGCACCGCTTTCTATGACAGGCTTATATGCTGTTATCCATACGCATTTTGGACATCAAAGGGCAAGTGGAGCTATGATTTCCATTTCCACAATCTCGCCTGGCGTCTCTATTATTCCACCAATCTGCACCTTGCCGAGGCCGTCAAGACTGCCACTAACAAGGGTCGCAATGTGCGAGTGGTGGGATATCCAAATTGCGATGACTTCCTGAAAACGGAGTTCGCACCGGTCTGGAAATCAATTGATGACGGCAAGAAACGCCTGCGTGTCATCTGGGCACCGCATTATTCGATAGTCGACAAGTACGGCCTCGTTCCGCGTTCCAATTTCCTGTGGATGGCGCAGCCGATGCTGGAACTTGCTCGCCAATATGCCGATAAAATCCAGTTTGCGTTTAAGCCGCATCCTCGGTTGATTACCGAGTTGTATAAACACCCCGACTGGGGGCGTCAAGCGGCTGACGACTATTATGGACAGTGGCGCACGATGCCAAACACTCAGCTCGAGACTGGCGATTTTGTGGATTTGTTCATGACCAGCGACGCGATGATTCACGACAGCGGTTCGTTTGCTGTCGAGTATCATTATAGCCGGAAACCGGTAATGTATGTCTCACGGGATATGGACTCGCTGCTCGCGACACAGAGCATGTTTGGGGTAGAGGCATACGCTATGCACTATATCGGTGCTGACCGTGACGATATACTGAATTTTATCAATGATACGGTTCTTGCAGGTAAGGATCCTTTGAAATCCAAACGCGAGAATTTCTACAATAACTACTTGTTGCCTCCCGGTGGTAAATCGGTTGCACAAAATACAATGGATGACTTGGTTGAGTCATTAAAGTTAAAGTAATACAATATGGGTGAGGAGAGTCTGAAAAATAAGACCGTCAACGGCGTCATCTGGAGCTTTATCGAGCGATTCTCGGTGCAGGGTGTCGTCTTTGTACTTGACCTCATCATCGCCCGTTTGATTGGTCCTGACAACTATGGCCTCATTGCAATGTTGGCTATTTTCATGTCGGTGTCGCAGGTGTTCATTGACGGTGGATTCTCCAGTGCACTCATCCAGCGAAAGCAGCGCACGGCTGCCGACTTCTCCACGGTTTTCTACATCAATTTCGGCATCAGTCTGTTGACCTACGCTGCGCTCTTCTTTGCTGCGCCCGCCATTGCATCGTTCTTTGGGCAGCCCATTTTGGCACCGATAACACGTGTTTACTCGTTTAATCTTGTCCTCAACTCGTTGGTGGCTGTGAACAGGACAAAACTGACCATTGATGTTGATTTCAAGACCCAAAGCAAGATATCGTTCTATAGCGCTGTTCTGTCGGGCGTTGTCGGCGTTGGCCTTGCTTGGTATGGCTATGGCGTATGGGCGCTGGTATATCAGGCTCTGGCATTGGCGCTGCTCAACGTGCTGTTCAGTTTTTATTATGTACGCTGGCTGCCGCGTGAGGGCTTCTCGAGGGATTCGTTTAAAAATCTTTTTGCTTTCGGGTCTAAACTGCTTGTCGCCAACATTATCAGTGCACTCTATGCCAAGGCCTATGATGTAGTTATCGGCAAGAAGTTTGACAAGGGCAGTCTGGGTCTGTATTCGCGTGCCGACAAGTTCAACCAGTTTGCCAGTTCCAACATCAGTGGCGTGCTTCAGCGTGTGTCGTTCCCGGTTTTGAGCCAGATTCAGGACGATGACGCGCGTCTGTTGTCGGCATATAAGAAATATATGCAGATTTCGGCGCTTGTCGTTTTCCCGCTCATCCTGGGCATGTGCGGCATCGCCCGCCCAATGATCGAGGCGTTGCTCGGCCAGCAGTGGATGGGTTGTGTGACAATGCTCCAAATCCTTGCATTTGCCTATCTGTGGGACTGCGTTGTTATGGTTAACCTCAATCTGATTTATGTCAAGGGGCATAGCGACTATGTACTGAAACTTGAGATTATCAAGAAGTCCATAGCGTTTGCCATACTCGCTGTGACCCTGTTCTTTGACCTGACAGTGATTTGTTGCGGTAGGGTGGTGTATTCGCTCATCGCTTTCTACCTCAATACCTATTATACCAAGAAACTGTTGAACTACGGTTTCTTAACCCAACTCAAGGAACTCGCACCAATCTTGTTCATGTCGCTTGTTGTGACGGCAATAGGTCTTCTTGTCAGTTGGATGGTGTCCAATGCAATTGCCGCATTGGTGCTGTCGCTGCTTGTATGCCCGCTTGCCTATGTCATCATGTGTCGCCTCTTCAAGGTGCAGGCGTTTGATGAGTTACTTGATATATTAAAAAATAAGTTGAATGGAATCAGGAAACACTAACATATTGCCGGTCAAGAAGGTGAGGGAGAGTAATATGGAACTGCTCCGCATCATCGCGATGATTCTCGTGATGGTGGTGCATGCCAACTTCCGTGCACTGCCCGTTCCGACGGCTGCTGGGATTGCGCTTGATCCGGTCTCCAAGTTCTTGATGTTCTTTACCGAGGCCGTTTCGGTCATTGCGGTCAATTTGTTTGTGTTGCTCTCGGGATGGTTTGGAATCCGTCCACGCGGTCGCCGTTTGGGCGAGTTGCTGTTCCAGGTCCTGTTCTTTGGCCTGTTTGCCATTGGCGTGTGTGCAGTTCTGGAACCCGCCTTGCTCCGCGATAGGGTGTTGTCGCGCCTGTTCATGCTGGGCGACGGTGATTACTGGTTCATCAAGGCCTATGTCGGGTTGTACATACTCGCACCGGTTTTGAATGCTTTTGTCGAGAAGGCAACCAAACAGCAGTTCAAGGTGTTGCTGATTGCCTTTTTCACCTTCCAGTGCATTTATGGCTGGTTGTTCGAAGCCACTCGCTGGATTGTCAGCGGTTACTCTCTGACTTCGTTCATCGGGCTTTATCTGTTGGCTCGTTACATCCGGCTCTATCCCTGCAGGTTGTGGCAGCTCAACAAGTGGGCCGATGCAGCCATCTATGCTGCCTATGTTGTAGTGCTTACGGTAGTGATGTTTATCATCAAGAAAAACGGCGGCAGGGGAGGTGTCCTCTATTTCTACACCTGTCCGCTGCTAATCGTGGGCGCAGTTCATTTTATGCTGTTCTTCACCAAGTTGCCTTCATTCTCGAGCAAGGTCATAAACTGGATTGCCATATCGGCATTCTCGATTTATCTGACTCAGTCCAGCAGCTTCATCGCGTGTTTCTATGATAAGGCCATCCTCGGCTGGTTCAATACCGAGCCACGAGGCACCTTTATATTATATACGGCGGGTTTGATCATTGCGGTCTTCGTCGCTTCGATTCTGGTCGACAAGGTCCGAATTGTTTTGTGGAACCTGTTTATGTATCCTATTGACAAAATATTTAAAAAAAATAAGATATGAAGAAAATTATGCTTGTTTTCGGGACTCGTCCCGAAGCCATCAAAATGGCACCGCTCGTTAAGGCATTCCAAGGCTGTTCCAGTGATTTTGAGACAGTTGTTTGTGTTACCGGGCAGCATCGCGAAATGCTTGACCAGGTGCTTGAGATTTTTGAGATTAAGCCTGACTATGACCTCAACATCATGAAGCAGGGCCAGGACCTGTATGATGTCACCAGCCGCGTGCTTCTTGGCATGAGGGATGTGCTCAAAGAGGTTAAACCCGACGTCGTGCTCGTTCATGGCGACACCACCACCAGCACGGCATCGGCACTGGCTGCATTCTATCAGCAGATTCCTGTCGGACATGTCGAGGCCGGGCTTCGCACCCACAATATCTACAGTCCTTGGCCCGAGGAAATGAATCGTCTGATTACCGGCCGTATTGCAACATATAATTTCTCGCCGACACCGCTCAGCCGTCAGAATCTGGTGGACGAGGGCGTTAACGACAAATGCATCACCGTTACTGGCAATACAGTGATTGACGCTTTGTATATGGTAGTTGACAAAATCAAGTCAAACGAGTCTATGAGTACGCGTCTTGCCAATGAATTGCGTGGTGCCGGATATGATGTCAACCGTCTTGACGGCAAACGCCGTCTGGTTCTCATCACCGGACATCGTCGCGAGAACTTTGGCGATGGTTTCCTTAACATCTGCCGAGCCATCAAGGCCCTCAGCGAACGATATCCCGATGTTGACTTCGTTTATCCCATGCACCTCAACCCCAATGTGCGAAAGCCAATCCACGAGATTTTTGGCGAGGATTTGAGCAATTTGGGTAACCTTTTCTTCATCGAGCCGCTCGAGTACCTCAGTTTCGTATTCCTCATGGAGAAGGCCGATGTCGTTTTGACCGATAGCGGCGGCATTCAGGAAGAGGCTCCCGGACTGGGCAAACCGGTGCTTGTCATGCGTGACACCACCGAGCGTCCCGAGGCTTTGGATGCAGGTACGGTAAAACTCGTTGGTACCGACTATGACCTGATTGTCAACAATGTGGCTATGTTGCTCGATGATGCCGAGGCATACGACCGAATGAGCAAGGCTGTCAATCCCTATGGCGACGGCAAAGCATGCGAGAGAATTATTAACGCTTTAAAATAAACTGAAAAATTTAGACATAAAATGAAAAAAGGAAAGATTCTTGTTACTGGTGGAGTCGGTTTTATTGGCTCACACACTACTGTAGAACTTATACAGGCTGGATATGACGTCGTTATCATTGACAACCTGAGTAATAGCAATATCGAGGTTCTTGATGGCATCGAGCGTATTACAGGTGTTCGCCCCGCTTTTGTCGAGGGGGACTGCACTTGCCGCAAGACGGTTCGTGAACTGTTTGAACAGCACCCGGGCATTGACGGTATCATTAACTTTGCTGCCAGCAAGGCTGTGAACGAGTCGGTGCAGAAACCGATTATGTACTATCGCAACAACATCAACATCCTGCTCAACCTGCTCGAGCTGATGCCGGAGTTCGGCGTCAAGGGCTTTGTTTTCTCGTCGTCATGCACTGTCTATGGCGAGCCCGACATGAACCCCATTACCGAGGATGCTCCAACCAAGAAGGCCACCTCGCCCTATGGTGCAACTAAGCAGATTTGCGAAGACATTATCGCGGACGTAATCAAGAGCGGAAGCCCCATCAAGGTCATTCTGTTGAGATATTTCAACCCCATCGGGGCTCATCCCAGTGCCGAGATTGGCGAACTGCCCAATGGCGTGCCCCAGAACCTGGTGCCTTACTTGACCCAGGCAGCTATTGGTATCCGCAAGGAACTAAGCGTTTTCGGTAACGACTACAATACCCCCGACGGCTCTTGCATCCGCGACTTTATCAATGTCGTTGACCTTGCCAAGGCCCATGTGGTTGCCATCGACCGTATGCTGCAGGACAAGAGCGACGACAAGCTCGAGGTCTTCAACATCGGTACCGGCAACGGTGCATCGGTGCTCCAGCTGATTGACGCGTTCCAGCGTGCCACAGGCGTAGAACTGCCTTATAAGATTGCTCCGCGTCGCGAGGGTGACATCGAGCAGATTTGGGCTGACCCCAAGAAAGCCAACGAGGTCCTGGGTTGGGAGGCGCACGAGACACTCGAGGACACCATGCTAAGCGCCTGGAACTGGCAAAAGAAACTCCGCGAACGCGGCATCATGTGATTTGACTCAAATTTTTAATAGTATGAAAAAGATATTAT
>JAGHSV010000014.1 GCA_018065665.1 Candidatus Sodaliphilus aphodohippi | reverse complement strand
GCATTGCTCCTGTTCGCTTTTATGGGAGCCAATGCCCAATTGGTTGAAGTGGTTGGCGTTGATAAGGTTAACCTTCCCGAGAGGCTTGACAACAAAGTCGCGGCTATCAGCCCCGATGGCACTTATCTGCTCGTGACAACCGATTACAACAAAGGTCTTGCACGCTATGACCTCCAGTCGGGCGACATACAGACGGTCACTGATGCCCAGGGTGCCGGTTATGACGTGAAAATCAGTGCTGACGGCAGAAACATCGTCTATCGTGAGAATTCATTCACCAGTCAGCATCTGAAGATGGTCGCTGTGTGCAGTCATGATTTGGCAACGGGCAAGAACACCCGGCTTGCCGAGCCTTCGCGTGAGTTGCAGGCTGTCGCTGTCGAGGGGACCTCGGTGCTTACGGTTAATTCGGGGAAATCCCGCATCAGGGCTTTAGGCAAGGCTGCATCGCAGATTAACCGTCCTGTGCTCTCGATTGACCGGCTTCACCTGATGCTTACGCGTGACGGCGTGACGACCGAATTTTCTCCTCTCGGAGCAGACCAGCGATACATTTGGCCCTCGGTTTCACCCGACGGCAAGCGCGCACTGTTCTATGTCAGTGGCAATGGTGCCTATATCTGCAACCTTGACGGCACGGGGCTGAAAGCGTTAGGTCAGGTGCGTGCCCCTCGGTGGTATAACAATGACATCGTTGTCGGTATGAACGACAAGGATGACGGTCGTGTTTATACGTCATCGAGCATTATTGCTGTTGACCTGGACGGGAATACCCAAACCTTGACCGACGATTCGGTGATAGCCATGTATCCCATGCCCGATGCCAAAGGCGATAAAATAGCATTTTCGACTCCTACTGGAGAGGCGTATATTATCAATGTGAATACTAATAAATAAATCATTACAGTCATGAGAAGAATTTTAATTATCATCGCGGCTGCAATGATTGCAGCGGGTGTCTCACAGGCGCAGACTGCCAGCCAGTTCCGCATTTATCTGAATCCCGGTCATGGTTCCTATACTGCCAATGACAGACCATGTAACACTATCGGTCACCCCAATACGACAACCCTTGCCGACACCTTGGGTTTCTTTGAGGGACGCAGCAACCTGGCACGATCGTTCTACATCGGGCATACTTTGCAGCAAATGGGCGTAAAAAGCAGCAATATCGTGTATTCGCGTACAACTAATGGCCCATGGCCCGATAATCCCGCCGAATCCACAAAATATAACCGTAACCTGAGTGAAATCTGTGAGGAGGTCGAGGCAGGGCACTTTGATATGTTCCTGTCATCCCATAGCGATGCAACAGGCACCGACGGCACCACGGCAAACTACCCGACATACCTTTACCGAGGTCAGGACACGAGGGCCGAAGTTCCCGGCAGCCGCGAAATGGCGGTGACAAACTGGCCGTGGCACCACATGACCGAACTGGAACCGCAATCGGCGTTCAATTCGACAATGAACATTCGTGGTGACTGGGATTTTTATGGTAGTTATTCAACATCGACACGGTCAAACGGCAAGTCATATACGGGTTATCTTGGAGTGTTGAAGCATGGCACTCCGGGCTACCTTCTCGAGGGATTTTTCCATACATACCAGCCGGCACGGCATCGTGCGCTCAACTTTGACTATGACCGGCACGAGGGACTGCGTGAAGCCCGTGGCATCTGTGCCTATTTCGGGTTCCAGCAACTGACAACCGGTGCCATTTTGGGAACGGTGAAGGACTCCAAACAGATTATCCATCACAGTTTGTACCACTATGCTCCCGGTACCGACGACCAGTATGTGCCACTGAACGGGGCCGTGGTTGAACTGATGCAGAACGGTAAGGTAGTCAAGACCTATACGGTTGATAACGAATGGAATGGCATATATTCTTTCTTTGACCTTGCCCCGGGAACCTATCAGTTGAAGGCTTCGTGCGAGAATTATAAGGACATGGAACCGGTCACCGTCACAGTGAAGGCTAATGAGACAATATACCCGTTGCTTCACCTTGACGGGGACGGTACCGGGCCCGATGTGCCGGGCGAAGCGGTTAAGGGTATATATGCCTATAAACTGAATGTGGCCAAGGGCAGCAACGATGACTACATCTTCACCTTTGACGCCAATAGCAATGCAGTTCAGGCAAACATTGCATTCTATGATGCGGCAACAGGAGGCGAGGTCGGCACTATTCCCGTCCCGAATGTGAAAGAAGGTGCTAACACTGTCACTGTCAAGGATATTGACCTGCCGGGCAATGTCGGCTCTTCACTTAACTGGGCAGTAACCCTTCAGGGTAAACCAATCAAGGATTTCCAGCGCCTCAACACAAAGTCGGGGTGGTCGTTCACCCGGGCGTTCAATACTGTCGATAAGAACCCCGAGAGCCCATTCTTCGGCAATATCTATGTAGGCGACCGCCCTGACAAGAACAGTACAGGGAACGGCATCTATGCATATAGTCCCGACTGGAAACGCATTAATTCCAATGTGATTTCAAAACGCGACGATGGACTGACGTTCAACAGCAACTATCGCATTGGCATTGACGGAGATGGCAAGGTCTATGTGCCTGATTGGGGCGATGCAACCTCGGGCGTTTTTGTGCTCGACCCTGCCCATCTGAATGACGGTTTCAAGACCTTCTTCCGTAACGCCAACGGTACACAACTGTCGCGCAATAGTGACGGTCTCTTGTCAAATCCTTCAGGAGTCGCAGTGGCGAGTTCATCGCCCTCGGTCTATATCAAGGGCTATGGTACCGACACCCGCATGTATGTCTATAACGAGGACTTCGGCAATATCGTTTGTCGCTATGACATCGGCAATGCCGACGGTTCGGTCAAACCCTATTGGGACAAGGCTCCGTCTTTCAGATACCCGATCAGTTACTTGCAGGCCAACACCAACGGCAATGTGGTTGCCGACAGCGAAGGCAACATCTGGGTGGCACAAAACCGTTATACAGACCAAAATACGCCCAGTGTACCCAGTCTTATCTATGTTGACAAGGACGGCAATGTGCTCTATAACTCGGGCAACGACCCCCATCTGGCCCAGAACTATTTAACCGGCTCATCGGGTTCGGGGTTTGCCGTTTCAAGCGACGGCAAGACGCTGGTCATCAACGACTATTATGGCTATTTGAAATTCTTTGACATCACCTGGAACGGCAAAACGCCCAAGTTGACCTACCGACAGGAATTCTACTGTGACGCTGTCGATGGCAGCAACTGCATCTACGAGATGACATTCGACTATGCGGGCAACCTCATTGCGTCAGGTTCAAACGTGGGGATTTACTCGATTCCCACCGAGAACAACTGCAATACCACCCCGGCCCGTAAGGCACTCACGGTGACAAAGACAAAATCCAAAACCCTCACCGACGTGACCGGCGACGGCAAGACCGACATCGTTGATGTGAACGCAATCATTAACATCATTCTTGGTCAGGAAGCGGCAAGCAAGTACAGCAACCGCAGCGATGTCGGCGGTGACGGCAAGACCGATGTGGTTGACCTCAATATGGTTATCAACACTATACTTGGTTTGTAGAGCGAATGTATCGTGGATAGATGCAGGTTTGCACTATGCCGCGTGTGGCAAGGTAGATGACAAAGGCGAGCCACAGGCGGTGGTTCCCCATTGATTGCGGGAGAAGAAAATACAAGCCAAAGAACGAAACGGCTGCTGCGGCAACTGCGGCAAGCATGCCGCGGCTTCGTGTCAAACCGATAAATACGCCGTCCCATACGAACGCCGCCATGCCGGCAAACGGCAGCAATGAGCACCACCATCGGTAATCCATTGCCGCTTCAACAACCTGTTTTTCGTTTGTCAGGAGTGAGAAAATGTGTTGCGGGAAGGCGTATATTATTGTGAAAATCAATGCCAGTGCTGATGCCCACAGAAATAGCCTCCGCACACATTGTCTCATGCGTGCTATGTCTCGGGCGCCATAGTATTTACCGGTTATGGCCTCTCCTGCAAATGCTATGCCGTCAAGGAAGTAGGCAAACAATGTGTTCAGTTGCTGCATCAGTGCGTTAACGGCAAGGAGCAGGTCACCGCTGCGGGCACCGATTGACACCATGCCAAGGTTTACAAGCATCAACAGCAGGCTACGCAGGAAGATATCACCGCTTACTGTGAAATATTTGCGGCTGATGTGTGTGCGCAGCAACGACCTGAAACTTATATCCCGGACAATATTGCCGTAGTCACGATGCAGCAGCCATGCTGTCAAAGCCAGACCCGACCACTGGCTGACAACTGTGCCCATTGCGATGCCAATGAATCCCAGTTTCAGCACATATACTGCCACTAAACTGGCAATGATATTAATCACGTTAACCAGGATTGAAATCAACATGGGGGCGCGTGAGTTTTGCATTCCCAGCAACCAACCCTTGGCTGCCATCATCAGCATCTCGGCAGGTGCTCCCCAGATTGTGATATAGAAATAGATGCGGGCTAAACGTGCCACCTCGGCCGACGGTCCAATCACTTTGAGACCCAACCATTGAAGCGGCCACTGGAATAATAGGATAGCCGTGGCTATAAGCATCGCCACGACGATTGACTCTTGTAGCACATTGCGGCATTCGACATGATTCTTGCTGCCGTAGGCCTGCGCTGTCAGTCCCGATGTGCTCATCCTCAGGAACCCGAAATTCCAGTAAATGAGGTTGAACATCATGCTACCGACAGCCACTGCCCCGATAAAAACAGGTGCACCCAGATGTCCCGCGATGGCAGTGTCAAGTAACCCCAACAACGGAACTGTGATGTTGGTTATAATCGAGGGGATAGCAATCCTGAATATCTCTTTGTTCATTCCGGATTGATGGAGACTATTTCGTGTAGGGGAGGGCGATGCGCAGGTCACGCGACGATGAGCCTACCCATAGCTTATAACTGCCGTTTGGCATGTCGCTCATGTCCACATCAATCACTGCAGTGACGGGTGCCGCCGCTGTAACTGTGACGCGTGAGGCGCCAACCAGTGTTGTCACGTTGGGCAAAGAGGTCGATTCGGCATAGATTTGCACCACTTCGCTGCCGGTGCGTATGTTCTCGTTTGTAACTTCCACTTTGACAGTTGTTTTACCTTTGCTGTAGGCAACACACGCTTTGCTGTAGGCAAATGACGAGAACCCAACGCCGTATCCCATTGGATATAGCACGTCAATCTTGTTCTCGTCGTAGTATTGGTAATCCTTGCCTTGTGCCTTGTCCTTGGCGATGGTGTAGGGGAGACGTCCCGAAGGGTTGACGCTGCCGCTAATGGTGCGGGCAAGAACTTTGCCTAATGAGTCAGGGTTGCTGATGTCAGTAATGATAATTGATTTCGCCTGTTGGCTAATCGTTTCCATGTCGATGGGGCGGGGTGTGTTGACGACAAGAGCCAGCAACGATGTGCGGGCTGCTATATAGTCAACAATATAGTCACGGAACCGTTTAGTGTCGTTCTCGGTCAGTATCAGCACCACACACTCGCTCTGTTCAGGTGTGGTGTACAGGTCAATCGCCTCCATATTCTGTTCTTTCCACGGCAGGTCGTGGATGCGGCTGCTGGGCAGTTCCTGCCTCAGCCAGAACGAGGTGGAGTGCCCCGCGTCATAGTCGGTCGAGATTACAGTCACGGCTTTATAGTCGCCAATTGGCAGCAACCGGTGATTCTTGAGCATGACGAGATTATCGCTGCCTTGATTCAGGTCAATTATAGGTGCCGCTGCGGCGCTTGTCGATGCCATGGCCAGCAATCCTGCTATGATAAGTAGTTTTTTCATCGTGTAGTTGTTTTTTTGATTTGCAGTGCAAATATACTAACAAATTTCCACAAATGCTCCTTTTGGCACCGATTTTGGCCTTGTCAAAGCCTATTTTCATGGTACCGATAAAAAAAAGTAAAAAAAATGTCGTTAAAGTATTGGGCATTGGTGGATTTTTATTAACTTTGCAGCGCTTTTATGAAAAGGCACGCAAGGTCTACGAGACGCTCGGATGGTGGAATCGGTAGACACGAGGGACTTAAAATCCCTTGGCCATTGCGGCTGTGTGGGTTCAAGTCCCACTCCGAGTACTAAAAGGGATCTCACAGTTGTAAGGTCCCTTTTTCTATTTTGCCCAGCACGAAAAGCCCGTAGGTACCTTGTGTGATGCGTAATTCTCTGAAATTCAATATTATTTATATTGCAGCAATGTGTTTTGTGAAAAAATCCCGAAGTCAGGTGCAATGACTTTTGGAGGGTTGAATGCCTTCTGTATAAAAAAAAATGAGTATATTTGTCATTTATTAAATTGATACACACAAAAAACTATGGCAGACAATCACAAAGACAAACAGAGAAATGAACTGCACCGCACCATTTGGGCAATAGCAGATGAGATGAGGGGCAGTGTGGATGGTTGGGACTTCAAGTCCTATATACTGGGCATGCTCTTTTACAGATACATCAGTGAGAACATCACCAACTACATCAACAGTGGTGAGTGGGAAAGTGGCAATACAGACTTCAACTATGCTGACCTTGATGATGCCACAGCAGAGGGTGCAAGGGATGAGATGGTGAATGTCAAAGGCTTCTTTATCCTCCCCAGCCAATTGTTCTGCAATGTGTGCAAGGTTTGTGATAAGGATGACAACCTCAATGAGACCCTTGAGCACATTTTCACTGCCATAGAAGCCTCTGCCAAGGGAACGGAGAGTGAGGATGACTTCAAGGGACTGTTTGCTGACCTTGATGTAAACTCCAACAAACTTGGTGCCACCGTTGTCAAGAGGAATGAGAAACTGGTTAAACTGCTCCGTGGCATTGAGCAGATGCAGTTGGGTGATTACCAAGACAACACCATTGATGCCTTTGGTGATGCCTACGAGTATCTGATGGCAATGTATGCCAGCAATGCAGGCAAAAGTGGTGGTGAGTTCTATACCCCACAGGAGGTCTCTGAACTGCTCACCAAGTTGGCAACCCTTGGCAAGACAGAGGTCAATAAGGTGTATGATCCTGCTTGTGGCAGTGGCTCACTGCTCTTGAAGGCAGCAAAGATACTGGGCAAGGAGAATGTGAGGGTTGGCTTCTATGGGCAGGAAATCAATCTCACCACCTGTAACCTGTGTCGCATTAACATGTTCCTCCATGATATTGACTATGACAAGTTTGACATAGCCTGTGAGGACACATTGCTCACTCCCATGCACTGGGATGATGAGCCATTTGAAGTGATAGTGAGCAACCCACCATACTCCATCAAGTGGAAAGGTGATGATGACATTACCCTCATCAATGACCCAAGGTATGCCCCTGCTGGTGTGCTTG
>JAGHSV010000250.1 GCA_018065665.1 Candidatus Sodaliphilus aphodohippi | reverse complement strand
CCCCCGACCCGATGAAATTGTGGGCCATGCTGAGCCCGAGTGCATAACTTAATTTATCCATATTGTTTTTGTAAATTGTATTTGGATACAAAATTACACAGAAATTCCCGAATTAGAGCCAGAGAAAGCAAAAAAAGAAAAAATAAAATTATAGTTGTTTATTTAAACCCAAAAAATTTCAGCAGAAACAAGGGCAATAGTTTGTTTCTCATTGTCATAATTAGTGTCGCAATGATAAAGGGCGGGCAGGGGTAATCACTACTCCTGCCCGTCAGATAATTAAGGGATAGTAAAAATTTTCCTTTTAGCGTATTGATAGTTTTGTTGTAGTTGCAATGCCGTTTGCCGTACGTACGGTGACGATGTAGACACCGGCGGCGGGAGCATCGACCGAGCCTTTGCCTTTGACGGTGCGGCTGGCGATTAGTGAAGAGGCAGCGTTGTAGATGTTCATTGTGGCGCCGTTATAGTATTCGGGCACTTCATAGCAGATTGCCCTGTTGCTGCCATAAATCTTAACGGCGTCGGCTTTTTTTGACTTTATGCCTGATGTTGCGGGGTTGAACTTGCCAACAGCCCAAGCGCTTGCCATCTTTCCGTTATCGATGGCCTGAACGCCCCATTCATAGGTGGTGTTCTCGTTGGGGATACGCATCATGTAGGCAGTGGTGGCGATTTCGCCCGAGATGGCGTCAACACTGAGGTGTCCGCTCTTGATGTCGGCTGGTACGGTCATGAACACCTTGCCGTTGTCGGTGCGGCGCAGGTAGATGTTGTATCGCAGTGCTGCCTTGGGTGTTACGTCGTCGGTCGAAGGCTTCCAGGTAAATGTTACCATACCTGTGGACTTGTCATAGGAGGCGTTGATGTCGGTTGGGGTAGTGGGGCGGGTGTTGGCAGCGATGCCAAGGTCGCCCGAGATGTTCTTGTAGAGCATAGACGAGCACTCGTTCTGGCAGCTCGAGCTGTGTGCCCATCCTGCACACCAAGCATCGATGAATCCGTCGTTGTTATAGTCAACGAGGTGGCTGTTGCCGTGGCTGATGCGTTCAAACCTCCACTGCTTGCCGAAGGGGTCATTATAGTATGCGCCAAATTGTTCGAACAGCATGTCACCCTTGTTGATGTAGAGCCAAGTGGTGATCTCGTGTTCGGTGCCGTGTCCGCCGGTCAGGATGTCGGGCAGACCGTCATGGTTGACGTCGGCGATGGCCGGTGTCGAGCCGTCGGTGCCTTCAAATCCGCAGTAACTGTCGTTCAGCATTGCAAAGTTGCGGTTGCCGTTGTTGC
Source organism: Candidatus Sodaliphilus aphodohippi (assembly GCA_018065665.1). Lineage (GTDB taxonomy): Bacteria > Bacteroidota > Bacteroidia > Bacteroidales > Muribaculaceae > Sodaliphilus > Sodaliphilus aphodohippi. The sequence continues at coordinate 10,002 of JAGHSV010000250.1, read as the reverse complement.
GGTAGATGAACATTGACTTGGCGTCGCTGCCCTTGTTGCTCGAGAAGCCTGACACAAAGATGTCGTTCAGACCGTCGGCGTCAAGGTCGGCAATCTCACACGAACTGTCGTATGAACCGTAGAACACCTGTTCACTCTCGCTGAAGGTGCCGTCGCCATTGTTCCAGTATATGTAAAGATGTCCTTCGTTGGCCTCAAAGCCCGACGAGATGACGTCCAGCAGACCGTCGTTGTCCATGTCGGCCATGTTGACCGAACCGCGTGCCAGTCCGTGGAACGCGCGCTTGCCGTCGATGGGGAGTTCCTGGCGTACAAAGCCTTTGCCCTCGTTGTTGCGGTAAAGGACTGTGGCGCGGCGGTCACTCATCAGGGTGGGAACGCCATAACCGTTGGTGCCCATGTAGTCTTCGCGGCCGGTAACCACGATGTCGGTATATCCGTCGCGGTCATAGTCGCCGGTGGCAACCCAGTGACGTCCGCGTCCGCCGTCGATGGCGTTGTAGATGGGTTGGATGCCCAGTGAACCGTCGGCGTTCAGGTCGGTAAATGTGCCGTCGCCGTTGTTGCTGTAGAACGATGCGGCGATGTCGTCGATGCTGTCATAGTTCTTGTCGTTGAAACCGGGGAAATAGAGGTCCAGTGTCCCGTTGTTGTCAAAGTCGATGAACGTGGGGCAAGCGTAGTATGCCGGAGCAAACGGGCTTGTCAAGCGTGTGAACTGGTCGTTGCCTGCATACTTGTACAGCATTGCCTGGTGTGCGGCGCTGCCGGTGGTGTGGCTGTTGTATCCGCCGTAAACCAACTCGAGGTTGCCGTCACCGTCGATGTCACCCCAAGCCACGTTGCTGCGGTCGGCAGTGTGGATGAACTGTCCGGCGGGAGCTTTCTTGTTGTTGCTGCCCTGGGCAGGCTCGGCGGGTACTGGTTGTTTCAATGTTGAGAACTTGGGTTTCACCATCGCACCGGGAGCGGGCGATGGCTCTGTCTTAGGGTTGGCCAGTTCGTCGTATTTCTCGGTGTAGTCAAAGTCATTGTCAACAAATGCCGACAGACCGACATCAATAATCTGCTGTCCGGTGCCTTGCTTGCACTCAACGGCGATGAGGTTCCAGCTGTTGGGTTTCAGTGTTGCAAGAGCTTCTTTGTTGATGTCCATGAACCAGTAGTTGAAAGTGCAGCCGGCATGTGCACCTGCCCATACGCCGTTGATGTAGATATTGACATCATCGTCGTGGAAAATGGTGAAACGCAGGCGGTTGATGTTCTCCTGGCTGATGTCGCCCAGGTAGAACCAGCGGCGTTGATAAATCTGGTTGGTGTTCCAGTCGGTCTTCACCAGTCCGGGGAAGTCTGTTGTGTTGATGCCGTGTCCCATGGCACCTTCTCCAACCTTCCATGCGCTGTCGTCAAATGTGGTGCTGTACCAGTGTCGGTCGCTGGGAGTCTCGGTTACGTAGTGCCATTTGTAGGCATGGTCTTTTGCAGTTGAGAGAATGGGTTTGATGAATACATCGTCCTGTGGCAGGTTGATGCACTCCTCAATGCTCTTTCTCAGGTCGCCATAGGGCGAGGCGGGTTTGAGTACGCGGCGGTCGTAGGTGAAGAAACCGTTCTTCTCAATCTCGACGTCGCTCAGCTGGGTGTAAACGGCTGCATTGAGCCCCATGCGGTAGAGGTCAACCATTTCCTTGCCCAGTGCGGTGAAATATTGGGTGAAGTCCTCACCGTTCTCAACGCCGGTGTAACCAAAGTCACCGCCGGGCCAGATGTGTCCGGGAACCTTCAGCGTGATGCCACCGTACTCGCCGCACACTGCAGCGCGGTTAGCGTTGTGGGGGCATCCCGGGTGAGGATAGCTGTGGATATCAATGATGTTGCCAATGTTGGAGTCGGTCCAACCGCTGGCGCAGCAGATGAGAGATGCCTTGCCGTAGCGCGATGGCGACAGGGTGTTAACATGGCTGTCAATAATATTGGTCATGCGGTCGGGGTCAAACTGTCCCCAACCCTCGTTGAATACAATCCAGTGTACAATTGAGGGATGGCTCTTGATAGCCTCAACAATATTGATTGATTCGCGCTCGAAGTTAGCCTTGGCCTCGCTTTCGTATCCCTTGACTACATTGCCGCTGGGGAGGTCCTGCCATACGAGGATACCCTCGCGGTCGCAGTGGTAGTACCAGCGGTCTGGCTCCACTTTGATGTGTTTGCGAATCATGTTGCTACCCAGTTTCTTCATTTCCTGGATGTCAAACAGTAATGCCTCGTCACATGGTGCGGTGTAGAGACCGTCGGGCCACCAGCCCTGATCCAATGGACCGAGTTGGAAAATTTGCTTGCCGTTGAGGTAGATGCGTGGGATGTTGTTGGCATCTTTTTTCACCTCAATCTTGCGCATACCGCAGTAACTCTTGACCTCGTCGGTCACCTTGCCGTTCTTCTCGAGGGTGATTTTGACGTCATAAAGATAGGGGTCCTCGGTTGACCAAGGGTGCACGTTAGCAATTGTGGCGCGCATTATGCTTCCGGCTTTGCCGCTGATGGTGCCAGCCTCGTTGCCGTCGCGGTCGGTGATGACCACCTTGGCTGTGGCATCGGCATCGTTGGCGTTAACCTTCAGGCTGAGCCAGCTGCGGTCCAGTGTGGGTTCCATTGTGAAGCTGGTGATGTATGCTTCTTTGGAAACCGGTTCCAGCCATACGGTCTGCCAGATGCCGCTGACGGCGGTGTACCAGCAGATAGACGGGTTCTTTGACTGTTTGCCGGTGGGCTGTCCCTGGCTACCGGTGTTGTCATAGATATATACGGCAATGTCCTGTTCGGTGCCGCTCTTCAGTGCGTCGGTGATGTCAAACGAGAAGGGGTCGTAGCCGCCTTTGTGCTCGCCAACGAGTTTGCCGTTGACATAGACGATACACTGCCAGTCAACAGCGCCAAAGTTGATAATCCACTTGTTGTCGTTGTGGTTCTTGGGGAGTGTGAAAGTGCGGTGGTACCAGTAGCACTGGTCGTCGCTCTTCTCCATTATGCCCGAGAGAGCCGACTCGATGGGGAACGGAACGAGGATCGCCTTGTCGTAGGTGAAATCCTTTGAATAGGCCTCGTCAATCACACCTTTCCTGAGGTCCCACACGCCGTTGAGGTTAATCCACTGTGAGCGCTCCATGATGGGGCGTGGGTACTCTTGAAGAACATTGTCGGGAGTAATTTGCTCGCTCCACTTAGTCATTGCGGGGGCCTGTTTCATCTGCCACTCGGCAGCATTTGTGCCCAGCATGGCAAGTGCCATTGCAGATGTGAGAATGATTTTGTTAAGTAAATTCATGTTATGCAGTGTTGTTATTGTTTTCCAATATGCAAAATTACATCAGATTGTGCAACTAATATAGTATTAATGTAGCAAAATATGAAAAAGTTTTGAATATAGAGGAGAAATCACTACCTTTGTAACGATTAACTCAAATAATTTCTCATGAAGTGCTTTAAAAAAATTGCAATAGTTCTCGGCATTGCCGCTACACTCGTGTCGTGCCAGCGTTATCCATTCCTGTATTACTATGTGCGTGTCCAGGACGCGGCAGGCCACAATCTGCTCTCTGAGCAGCCGGTCGATGGCGCGATTTGTGTCAAGGACCTTGTCTTTGAGCGTCACGCACCGGGGAAACCGGTCCAGACCTTCAAGGAAGGCGAAGTCACGGTGGAGGGCGGCCAAGCCGACGCCCAGTTCTGCCAGAACTCAGACGAGAGCCGCACCCACCTGATGATAGATGCATCGGCATCAATCGGTGTGAAGAAAGCCGAGTGCCCGTTGCTGGTGATTTGTTTCCCCGACGGCACGCGCGACTCGCTTGTCATCGACAACTCCCGGGGCACAATGTCTTCTCCTCGCTACTTTATCAATGGGGTCAAGCAAAAAGACCAAGACGGCATGATTACCATCATCCGCTGAAATCCCGCCCTTTCACTGACGCTCAGGAACGGGTTATCTGCAGAGCCTTCCAAAGACTTTATGTCCTTTTGTTTTTGAGTCAAAACTAGATAAAAAGAACCGTCCCTTTTATCTATAAATCGCGGACTTCCAGCCCGCATTTGCTGGTGTTGTTGCCTTCCGAGGCCTGCGCTCACTACCGTTCGCTCCGACCCCGGTTATAGTTGCGCCTGCCGGCTCACAGATCGCACTTTCAGTGCTTTATGCCTATCGGCATTTACTGAGTCACTTCACAACCTAGCATCATGATCTTTTACCGGACAGTAATAAAAAGATTTCATAGTACAGCATCTTCGATGCTTTTATATAATACAGTAATAGTGTAAAGTAAAAGGCGCGAGAGAAACCTCCCGCGCCTTTTCATCAATGCTTAACTAAATATTACTTAACAAGAATCTTTTGTCCGTTGAAGATGTACATGCCAGCGTCAAGACCTTCGAGGCTCTGAGCGTTGGTGCGTACGATGCGACCGTCGATGCTGAATACGATGCCGTTGTTAACCTTAGTAACCTTAACGTCGTTAACAGCAGTGGGTACGTTCTGGTCGATATCCAGATAGTAGTCAAAGATGTTAGCACCCTGATCATTGCTGTTCTTGATGGTGTAAACTACATATACATCGTGAACGCCTGCTACGGGAGCGAGAACGTCACCGTTGGTGAGGTGGTCGCCCCAACCGCCTGTTGACTGGATGCGAACAACAGCGATGGGATCGATGCCGGCAACGATTGACTGAGGTTCGCCCCAGTTGAAGTCGTTGAGCATGATGTTGCTGGTTGCGCTTTCAAGATCGATGTAGAAGCTGAAGTTTGCTTCATCCTTGTAACCCATAAAGTCGTTGTTGGGAGTTCCGTAAGTCATGAGGATTTTGTTGTATTGACCGTTCTCGAAGTCGATGTTCGGCAGTTTGATAACGGTGTTGTTGCCAGTCCAACCAAAGTTGCCGTTGCCTTCGCGCTGTGCTCTGTTGAGAGCCACGGGATTTTCGATTGCGATAGCGCCTTCGGGAACATCGGTGCGCATTGTGTAGCACTTAGCGTTCTCGGTGGGAGTTTCGTTGATCTTGGTCAGAACTGCGTAGTCGGGATCGGGCATGTTGCGCCAGATGTTACCCTTGCAGAAGTCAACGTCGGTGATGTTGGTGCTGCCACCACGCCATTTAGCCAGGACTTTGTGAGAACCGGTAACGGTCTTGGTGAGGGATGTAGCCTTTGCGTAGAGCATGTCACGGAGTTCCATGCCGGTGAAAACGCTACCAATGAGGTTGTCTTCGCTTACCTCGTCAATGTAATACTCAATGCGGTCGTTAACATTGTTTGCCCAGTGGTTAACGTAGGTTACAACCTGGGTATATTCGCCGTTGCCAAAGTCCATTGTGCCGTAGTCAACGATAACGCCGTCGGTAGTCCAACCCCAACCGCCAGAGCCGTCCTGGCGGGTCTCACCGCTGGGACTATAAACGAGCTTAGAGTCGGCATAAGCGAGGCGTGTCGAAACCTCACTGTAGTTGCTCTTCTCGTTGGGTTTGAGAAGCTGGCCGTTGGTGGGCTCCCAGTCACCTGCTGCGTGGAAATCGTCAGAAGTGAACGCCTTGTCGTAGAAGATAACAGCCTGGATGTTACCAGCGCCGCCTACGAAGGTGAGGTAAACTTTCTGCTTGCCGGTGGGCTTGGTGAAGCGGAGACCGTCATTTGCGATTCTGCCACCTGCAAGGTCAGCCTCGCTGGTTGCGTTGTAACCCATGTTGCCAGCCAACTCAGTGTAGTTGCTGTATGATTTTGTGTGAGCAAGAGCAATCTGGGTGAAGGGTTCTGCGGTCTCATAGTCAGCGCCTGCGCTGAGGATAGCGAAGTTGCCGTTACCTCCCCAGCCCTGTGCAAAGATCATACCGGCTGCTTTATAGTCGTTGCTGAAGTCAACTTCGCCGATGCAGATAACTGTCTGGTCGTTGGTGTTACCAATGTTGCTGGTAACCGGGTCAAAACGACCGTTTTGAATAATCTCGATGTTGGGGTTGCTTACATAGGTAGGGATGAACAACTCCTCTGCTGCTGCGGGCAGCATCATTGCTGCCATAGCAGCGATTAATGTAAATTTTTTCATCTTGTTAAAATTAAAAATTAGGTTTATGTACAATTCTACGTCTGCAAAATTACAACCATATATGCAAGATAAATAACACTATTGTCGCAAAAAATATCAATTATTTGTTTTAATGTGTTTGGTACGTGTGTTTTGTATGGAGAGTGGTGGTGCTCAGACGTGTTTTTCAATCCATTGGGGCACACTGTCGTTAGTGTTGGGGCCGATAACTTCGCTGGCGATGGCGAGCACCTCGGGGACGGCGTTGCTGACCGCGACGCTGTGGTCGGCGGCTTGCATCATGGCGATGTCGTTGCGGTTATCACCGAATGCCACAATGCGGTCGGCTCCGATACGTCCGGCAAGACGGCGTATGGCGGCGGCCTTGGTGCTGCCGTCGGCATAAATCTCGAGCAGGCCTACGTTGGGGTCAAAGATGTCATGGTAGAACATTGGGTTGCATGCCGGCACGGTGGCGCGTACCCGGTTGTAGATGGTCTCGAGGGTATCGTAGCGATGCATTGAGAAGATGAGCATCGCCTCGTCGGGAGATGTGCGGTAGTCGCTGTCGTCAAGAAAGAAACGCTTGAGCGGCGATCCTTGCCGCTCGGCAACAAAGGTGCTCTCCTGTGGCGAAAGTTCGCCGTAATGGTGGGCATATATCATGTTGCCGTGATGACGGTAGATGAACGGGTGCAACCCGTGTTGCTCAAATATGTCGCAGATGGTCCCGACGGTGCCAGTGTCGATTGCCTGCACATCAACATACTGCTGCCTGCTGTTATCCCACATTGCCGCCCCTGCCAGCACGATATACGGCAACCGTGCCTTGACGTTTGCCATGAGCGGGACAACGGTGGCAGGAGTGCGTGCCGTGGCCACAGTGAAGAGGACATCACGTTCGTCGATGAGTCGATTCAGCAATGTTGTCGATGTTGTCGATATGCGGGAGTCGCTGCCCAGCAGAGTCCCGTCCATATCACTGACATATAGAGTTTTGCTACCCATAATCAAGTCCGGTTTAGTCCCATGCTTCGAGGTCTTTCTCGATAGTCGGCATCTGGCTGCGATGGAAGACAGGCTCGCGGCCTTCGCGTTTTTGCCGGCGGTAGTCGTCAAGCAAGAACCACGCGTGGCGCGAGAGCAGCGAGATGGCTATGCAGTTGAACACTGTGACGACTCCAATCAGGATGTCAACGACGCACCACACGGTTTGCAGCGACATGAATGCACCGGCCATGATGATGGCGGCTGTCAGCAATCTGAAACCGTTGACTGCCCAACGGTTGCGACAGGCAAAGCGTATGTTGGTCTCGCCAAAGTAGTAGTTTGCTATCAGTGTGCTGTAGGCAAACAGGATGATGGCAGCGGTGGTAAAGTATCGTCCAATGGGTCCTATCTCGCTCTCGATCGCCTTGGTGGTGAGGATAATTCCGTCCGAGCCGCTGTCGTATAGCCCCGAGATGAGGATTATCATTGCAGTGCATGAGCAAATCACCAGCGTGTCGACAAACACGCCTAAAGCCTGCAGCAAGCCTTGCTTGACGGGGTGGCTTGTTGAGGCGATTGCCGCCGCATTGGGTGCCGAGCCCTCGCCGGCCTCGTTGCTGAACAGCCCTCGACGCATCCCCTGGGAGATGGCCGCGCCCACCATGCCGCCACCGGCCTGGTCAAGACCAAAGGCGTTGGTGAAGATAAGATTGAAAACATCGGGTAACTTGCTGATGTTGGTGACCACTATATACAGGGCTATCAGTATGAATCCAACTGCCATGAAGGGCACCACGAGGCTTGCAAAATTAGAAATGCGGTGTATGCCGCCAAAGACGATGAGCATTGTGATGACCGTCATCACGATGCCGATTACCACCTTGTCCCATCCGAAGACGCTATTGACCGAGTCAATCATGGTGTTGCTCTGCACCAGATTGGTGCCGCACCCGAGTGCGATGGTGATCATTATGGCAAAGCACACCCCCATCCAGCGGCGATGAAGCCCGTGTTCCATATAGTAGGCTGGTCCGCCATAGTATGCGTCCTGGCCGCGGCGTTTGTATAACTGGGCGAGTGTCGCTTCGACAAAAGCGGTTGCCGAGCCCAGCAACGCCATCATCCACATCCAGAACACCGCTCCGGGACCGCCAATGAAGATGGCAGACGCCACGCCGGCGAGGTTGCCGGTGCCAACGCGCGATGACAGTGAAACGGCAAAAGCCTTGAAACTGCCAATCTTGTCGTGCTTGCTGGCGTTGCTGCCTTGTTTGGGTGTGTCCAGCCCCAAGGTGATTCTTATCATGTCCTTGAAAGTGGTGAACTGCACCCCGTGGCTGCGAATGGTGAAATATAGGGCGCACCCCACGAGTACGGCAATTACCAGGTAGGTCCACAGTGCATCGTTAACGGCATTGAGTATCTCAAACATATTCCATTTTTTGTTTTACGTTACAAAATTACTAAACAAATGGCAAAATGCGGCAAAAATCAGTCAATAAACTTTGGCAAAAAGCAAGATCAGGTGTTTTAATGGCAATTTTTTTGAATGCAAGTAAAAGAAACGGCACCGGTGCACGGTGCCGTTATATAATATAAGGTGTAAAATAGTCGGGTTATTATTTCACGATAACCTTGGTTGCGTTGCCGTTTGCCACGACTACATAGATGCCGGCGGGAACGTCCGTTGTGGCATCGGTGCTGATGAGACGTCCGTCAACGCCATAGATTGAGACGTTTGTAGCACCCTCAACGCTGATAGTGCCGTTAGCAACCTTGATGTTGCCGACAGTTGCTTCAACGTCGTTGATTGCGGTGACAACGTTGTCGCTGCTCAAAGGCATGATAACATAGTTGCTGTAGTATGCCGGGTCGGGTTGGGCAAAGAGGCGTGGAGCCTTTTCGCCTTCGTTAGGCCACGGGTTCTTCAGCTGGACAATAGCCTTGTCAATCTTGTATTGTACGCCTGTCTCCATGTTATTGACAATTGCCGAGAAGTCCAAATCGACGCGATGCTTGCGTGGACCGTTCTGCCCGCTGTAGGCATACAGGGCAGGTCCGGTCTGTCCTTCATATTCATCATCAAAGAAGAAACCGGTGACGGTCATAACCTCATTTGCCTGAGGATGGAATTCGTTCTTCAGGTCATATTCGAGTGTCTCAACGTCGATAGCGGTTTGTGTGGTTGCAGGCGCACTGGCCAAAGTCAGTGTGGGGTTGACATCCATATTGCTCATGGTTCCGCCAATCTCGGTAGCATCAATGTAAGAGTTTTCTTCAATGTTTTGCATAATCTCAGAGTCGCCGGTGAGCTTCAGCCAATTGCCCTTGCCGTCGGTCACGAAGGCGCAGCCGTTGGCAATGCCCATGACTTTAGTTATCTCTCCAACGTAGCATAGGTCACCTGATGTGGCATTGGTGATGGCGCCGAGCGGGCGTGCCCTGTAAACAGTTGAAGCTGTATCGGCAACGAGGTATTTGTTGGCGGCAATGTCACTGAATTTGATTGTGCTGATGGTGATGTTGCAGGGTTGGCTTCCCTCCTCGTCAAAGTCGTCGGTTGTGGTGATGTCAAAAGTAAGCATCGCCCCACTGTTGCCAATAACGTTTTTTCGCTGTGTGTTGTAGAAACCGCAGCGCATTGAACCGTCTTCAAGATAGTCACAAATCTCTGCGCGTCCGTCACGCATGCTGGGCACGCGATCGTCAACGGGAATTACAAGATCGTCAACAAAGGCGAGGCCCGTGGGGAGCTTGATATCGCACTGCATCGATGAGAACTCCTCGGTGTTCTCTACGATGACGTTAACTGTCTTCGTTTGGCCTTTGGCTATAGCAAAATCTTTGATATAGACTTTGCTGTTTGAATGATAGATTGTTGCGTTCAGCATCAATGCTGCAGTCGCAAGCATTAAAAGTAAAAATTTACGCATTGCTACGAT
>JAGHSV010000180.1 GCA_018065665.1 Candidatus Sodaliphilus aphodohippi | reverse complement strand
TGTCTGTAATACGGAACAACTGCAAGAACAAGATGATCCACATTCTCGTGGCAATGGTGAAAAACGGGACTTTCTACGGACAAAACAATTTAATCGCAAATGAACATGAAAATAATTCCGATTTTTCTTGCATATGAACATAGAATACCGTCCCTTTTATCTAGTTTTATCTGTTGTTGACTACTTGAAATATTCTTTCATCTGCTCCTTGACGCGTGGCGAGAGTTTGATGATGGTAATCATGGTGCAGAGTGCCATGAGTGCAAAGGCGATGTCCATGATGCTCACGAGCGTGTGCAGCGAGATGACGGCCGCCAATAGCAGGGTTGCCAGGTAGTAGTAGTTGTAGTATTTGGCGTTCTTTGCCCCGAATAGGAAGCTGGTGCACTTTTGTCCGTAGTATGAGTAGGAGAACATGGTGCTGAAAGCAAAGAAGAATACAATCACCATCAGCAGGTATTGTCCCATTGGGAGCAGTGACTCAAACGCATTGAGCGAGATGTACAGTCCCTTGACATCGCCCACTCCGACATAGCTCTGGGCTATGAGAATGGGGATGGCGGTGAGAGTGCAGACAAAACCCGAGTCAATCAGGGGTGCCACCATGGCAATAAGGCCCTCGCGGATGGGTTCGGGGTTGGTCGATGCCCCGTGCATCATCGATGTGGTACCGATGCCTGCCTCGTTGACATAGGCTGCACGGCGGGCACCCGTCAGCGCAACCAGGGCAAACGCTCCGAATCCAGCCTCCATGCTGAATGCACCTTCAAATACCGATTTCACAACCGACGGGATGCGGTCCAGGTTGAGGCTGATTACCACAACAACCAGTATGAGATACATGATGACCATCATCGGGACCATGCGGGTGGTCCACTTGGCTATACGACCAATGCCGCCCAGGATTACCGAGCCGACGATGAGGACGATGACAACGCCCATTCCCAGTCGCAGCATGGCGGTATTCTCGATGCCGGCCGGTGTGGTGAACACGGTGGTGACTGCCTCGACAAGCTGGTTTGCCTGCATGAAGCACAGCGTGCCAACCAGACCAAAGCAGGAGAAAGCAACTGCCAGCCAACGCCACTTGCGACCGAGGCCCTCGGTGATGATATACATCATGCCACCCTGCACCTCGCCATTAGAGTCGCGGCCTTTATACATGATTGACAGTGATGCCTCAAAAAACTTGGTTGCCATGCCCAGGATGGCGCTCACCCACATCCAGAAGATGACTCCGGGACCGCCAATGGTCAGCGCGATTGCAACACCGGCGATGTTGCCCATGCCCACCGTGGCGGCAATGGCGCTGAGCAGAGCCTGAATCGAACTGATTTGTCCGGTATCCTTGCCGCTGGCCTGTGCCTGATGGCTACGCAGGGCGTGAATGGCATTTGGTAAACGCCGTATCGAAACGAACCCCGAGAAAAAGAACAGGAAAAGTCCGCCGCCAATCAGCAGCAAAAACTCGGGATAACCGCATATCATGTCGCTGACATTGATAATCCAATCGCCCAGCTTGTTGAAGAAATCAGTCATAAAAATAACATTTAAGTTGCAAAGTTAGCAAAATAATCCGAATAAATGAGCCATCGTCTTGCAGTTTGTTTGGCTAACAAAACAAATCGGGTGTCAACAGGCAACCTTATTCAACCGTCATGCTGGTGGTCTTCAAGTCGCGGGAGTTGGGGCCAAGCATAATCTCAAACTCGCCTGGTTCAAAGGTGAGAGTGCCGTTCTCGTCATAGAACGAAAGGCTCTCCTTGTCAAAGGGTATGGTAACATTGGCAGTCTCGCCAGCCTTCAGGAAAATGCGTTTGTAACCCTTCAGCTCCTTGACGGGGCGTGCAACCGAGGCGGCAACGTCGTGGATGTAGAGCTGCACAACCTCCCATGCGTCACGGTTGCCGGTATTGGTCACGCTGACGGTGGCTGCATAACCGTTGGCTGTGGCAGTTGCAGTTGGTTCGCCGTAACTAAAAGTGGTATAGGTCAAACCATAGCCAAAGGGGAACAGCGGGTCATTGGGACCATCAATGTAGCAACTGCGGAAGCGGATGGGCAATTTTGAGTCGGCGGGCATCGGTCGTCCGGTGTTGAGGCGCTGATAGTAGATTGGGAGTTGCCCCATGTTATCGGGCATGGTGGTGGTAAGGCGGCCACAGGGTGCTTTGTCGCCGAAAACAACGTCACAAATGGCATTGGCGCCCTCGGATCCGCTAAACCAGACATTCATTATTGCGGGTATGTTCTCGTTTTCCCATTTCATGATGGTGGGACGACCCGAGAAATTAAGCAGGACAACCGGTTTACCCAGTTGATTCATCTGACGCAGCAATGTCATCTGGCAGCTGGGCAATTCAAGGTTGGAACGTGATGCTGACTCGCCCGAGTGCTCTTGGAGTTCGCCAAGGCAGCACACAATGACGTCGGCCTGGCGCGCAATGTCAATGGCATCATTCAGTGCCTTGGCGCTGTCGACACGTTCAATATTGTTTCCAGCCGATGTCACCTCCTGGTAACGGGCATCATCAAGGGCATTGCAGCCCTGGGCATACAATATGGTTGCCTTGCCCTCAAGATTCTTTTCAAAAGCCTCCTTGACCGAGGTGAACGGGTCGTAGTTGACTGCCCAGCAGCCTGCCATGTTGGTCTTGGCGTTGGCGAGTGGCCCGATGAGGGCGATTTTGCCTTCCTTTTTCAATGGCAGCACGTTCTCCTGGTTTTTCAGCAGCACGAAGCTCTCGGCTGCTATATCTCTTGCCGCCTTGACATACTCGGCACAACCCAGTTTCTTGGCGCGCTCAGGGTCAATGTGGCGATAGGGGTTGTCAAAAAGACCCAGTTTTTCCTTTGCCTCGAGAACCCGGCGGCATGCACGGTCAACCTCGGCCTCGCTCACCTTGCCCTCGCGTACGAGGTCGGCAAGATTCTCGATAAAACCGTCCGAGCACATGTCCATGTCGGTACCGGCTTTCAGGGCGCGGGCGCTGTTGGCCTTGATATCACCATAGCCCCAGTTGGTCATCTCGTCAATTGAACCATAATCGGTTACGACAAAACCACCGAATCCCCACTGGTCGCGCAACACGTCGGTGAGCAACCATTTGTTGGCGGTGGCATGACGCCCGTCAACAATGTTGAACGACGACATCACCGATGCAACGCCGGCCTTGACAGCAGCCTTGTAGGGAGGGAAGAACTGATTATACATTCTCAAATGGCTCATATCGACAGTGTTATAGTCACGTCCTGCCTCTGATGCCGAGTATAGGGCATAATGCTTGACGCATGCCAGAATGTGTGACGGATCCTTGCGGCAATCATCGGGGTTGGTACCCTGATAACCGCGAACATAAGCGCCGGCAACCAGCGAACCCCAATAGGGATCCTCGCCCGCACCCTCGGCAACGCGTCCCCAACGGGCATCAAATGCCACATCGACCATTGGCGAGTAGGTCCAGTTGATGCCGCACGACGAGCACTCCTCGGCTGCTATGCGCGCTACACGCTCAATGCCTTCGAGGTCCCACGTGCATGACAACGCCAGCGGGATGGGGAAAGTGGTCTTGTAACCATGTATCACGTCAAGACCGATAATCAGGGGTATGCCAAGACGGGATTTCTCGACAGCGACTTTCTGTATTTTGGTAACCGGTCCGATGCCGACCACATTCAACACTGCACCAATTTCGCCCTTAGCAACCATACTTCCAATCTCGGTCTCCAACGGGGGACCGGTCGTAATATCGCCTCCGGGATTCAGGTTAAGTTGCCCGATTTTCTCCTCCAGAGTCATCTTTTTCAACAGGTCATCAACTCTGTTCTTGGCATTGGCGCAGAACAAAGATGCACTAACCATCAGGACTAACAGTACAATATTAATTCTTTTCATATAATTGAGAT
>JAGHSV010000034.1 GCA_018065665.1 Candidatus Sodaliphilus aphodohippi | reverse complement strand
GGCGATGTTGTTGTCAAGAGCGGCGCTGAATACGAGATTGAAGCCAAGGGTGATGTAAAACTGATGCCAGGCTTCTCGGTGGAGAAAAACGCAGTTTTCAGCGTGACAAAATCAACATTTTAAAAATAGAGGGTGAAAACACCCTCTATTACAACTAGTTTTTATAACTTTGCAAAAACAAAAACAAAATGAAGAAATCTTTTATTTTAATTATTACGGTTTTGTGTATTTGGACCTCTGCACAATCCCAGCAAACGGACTACATCCCCCTGGTGCGCGAGGGTGTCAAGTGGATTTATCATGAGTTGGATGTTGATTGTATTGAAGGCACTTTCAAAGACAAACCTTTTGAAGTCTATTTCAAAGGGGATACAACCATAAATGGTTTTACATACAAGAAATGTTACAAACGTTACACATCTCCAATTCAGCCTGAACAATTTGTTGCTATTATGGGTGAACAGGAGAAAGTGGTATACCTTAAATGGCCAGACTTTGATTTCGACAACGTGATGGACTTCTCATCAGATGAAAAAGGCACAAAATTGATTGACTTTAATTCACCTTTTAATGTTAATCCATTCTTTGACACCCCTGACCCTGAAGAAATTGAACCAATCACTATCAATGATGTTCAATGCAAAAGATTTATAGTTGATAAAGGGAATTCTTGGGAACGTCTCCAGATTGAAGGTGTCGGCTTTGATTACGATTTTCGCTCGGGAAATTATGGTGGAGTGATATATATGCCGTACAATAGTAGTGGGGAGAGCTTGATATGGACCGAATACAGGTTTGATCATTTGGAAGATAGCGAAGGTAATGTCATCTACCAGAGTCAGGATTTTGCCAAATGGAAGAAAGTCTATGATGAGGACAGCGCAACGCATGACATCAAGGTCATGGGACCAGTTGACGACAGCTACTACAACCTGATGGGCCAGCCGGTGGAACACCCCGAGGACGCCCCGGGCATCTATATCCATGAGGGAAAGAAAGTAGTGGTGAAGTAAAAGCCTCTCCCAACCCTCCCCTAAAGGGAAGGGCTAACTATGAGGGCGTTACGATGATACTGTGTCTGTAAGACGCTATCTGTATAACCCCGTAGGCACTCGTCTGAGGGCCTGCGGGGATTTTTGCAGACAGCAGAGTGATGACGGAGTTGCTTCCATGCTCCACCGGTTACAATCGCCCACCCGAACCCAAACCACTATCTTTGCCAGCATGATGAAAACGATAATACTAACAAAAACCAACCACCTGAGTCATCCGAGTCAATGTAACACCCTCATAGTTAGCCCTTCCCTTTAGGGGAGGGTTGGGAGAGGCTCCTGAGTCACCTGAATTGCTGTAACACCCTCATAGTTAGCCCTTCCCTTTAGGGGAGGGTTGGGAGAGGCTCTTGAGTCATCTGAAGCGCTCTCCAACTGCGTGAGGTCAAAAAAGTGGGGCGTATGGGGGGGCGAGCGCCCCTTTTCTGTTATTATGTGGCGGGGGTGTTTTTGGATGTTCGGGATTTTTTTTGTAATTTAGCAGATTATTTATTAATGTGGCGAGATATTGTCTCCTCACTAAAACTTAAAACAACTGATAACTAATGGCAAAAGAAAGAAAGATACGCGTTGGCATTACCCAAGGGGACACCAACGGAATTGGCTATGAAGTGATATTGAAAACACTTTCATGCCCCGAGTTTTGCGAACTGTGCACCCCGGTGGTATATGGGTCGAGCAAGATTATGGCATATCATCGCAAAGCCCTCAAAATCCAGCAGTTCAATGTCCACATCGTTGGAACTGACAAGCCGTTCAACGACAATGCCGTCAACCTGGTCGAGGTGGGAGACCCCAAGGCCGAAATCAAGGTTGAACTCGGCCAGCCCGACAAGCAGGCGGGTGCGGCGGCATTCCAGGCTCTGGAGGCAGCCGTGAGTGACCTGAAGAGCGGTCGCATCGACGTGATGGTGACCGCACCCATCAACAAAGAGACTATCCAGAGCGATGAGTTCAAGTTCCCGGGCCACACCGAGTATCTCGAGACATGCCTGGGCGAAGAGGGCGACAAAGCCCTGATGGTGCTGTGCAACGACAGCCTGCGTGTGGCGCTCGTGACCACCCACCTGCCAATAGCACAGGTGGCACCGGCCATCACCGAGGACAATATCCGCAAGAAACTGCGCCTGTTCAACAAGTCGCTGAAACGCGACTTCGGCATCGGCCGTCCACGCATCGCCGTGCTGGCCCTGAATCCCCACTCGGGCGAGAACGGTCTGCTGGGCAACGAGGAGAAAGACGTGATTGCACCTGCAATCCAGAAGTCATACGACGATGAGCACCTGCTGTGCTTCGGTCCCTTTGCAGCCGACGGGTTCTTTGGCAGCGAGAGTTACCGTCACTTTGACGGTGTGCTGGCGATGTATCACGATCAGGGCCTGACGGCGTTCAAGGCGCTGTCGATGGACAACGGCGTGAACTTCACCGCCGGACTGCCATACGTGCGCACCAGCCCCGACCACGGCACCGGATATGACATCGCGGGCCAGAACGTCGCCAACGAGAACTCGCTGCGACAGGCAATCTACACCGCCATCGACATCTGCCGCAACCGCGAACGCCACGACGAGGCGAACGCCAACCCGCTGAAGAAGATGTACTTTGACCGCGGCAAGGACAACGTCGTGCTCGACTTGACCAAGGATGCATAACCATATAAAAACATTACAATGAACTACGCAATAATAGCAGCCGGCGAGGGCTCGAGACTCGCACAGGAAGGCGTTGCCAAACCAAAGCCGCTCGTTGAACTCAACGGCGAGCCCATGGTCAAACGCCTCATCAACATCTTCAAACGGTGCAACGCCCAGAGCGTCACCATCATCATCAACGAGTTCATGACCGAGGTGCGCGAAGCCCTCGAGGCATACGACCCGGGCATCCCCTTCAAGGTGGTGGTCAAGACAACACCCAGCTCGATGCACAGTTTCTATGAACTGAGCAAGGTGCTGCCGCGCGGCAAGTTCTGCCTCACGACAGTCGACACCATCTTCCGCGAGCCCGACTTCGCACGCTACATCGAGGCTTTCGAGGCCGACGACAGCAGCGACGGCATGTGGGCGGTAACCCCGTTCATCGAGGACGAGAAGCCCCTCTATGTCAGCGTCGATGAACAGATGAAAATCACCGGATTCCACGACACGGCATTCCCCGGCGCACGCTATGTGTCGGGCGGCATCTACGCCATGAGCGACAAGGCGTTCCCCGTGCTGGAACACTGCATCGAGAACGGCATCTCGCGCATGCGCAACTTCCAGCGCGCACTCGTCGAGGCAGGTTTCAACCTCAAGGCGTTCTCCATCGACAAAATCATTGACGTTGACCACGCGAGCGATATCGCCGTGGCACAGGAATTCATTAAAGAGAAATAACCAAATACAGCATACAACTATGGCAGAAATCACCATTGCCGGCATAATGAGAGCCGGCGCATATTCGCCCAACCACATCGGCAACGACACCGCGATATTCAACGCGACTGCCGACGAACTGCGCAAGCGCGGATGCCTCGTCAACATCTACAACGAGGAACAGTTCAACAAGAACGGAGTCGAAGAAAACATCATACTGAGCATGTGCCGCGAGCGCGAGTCAATCGAGAACCTCCAGAAACTGGAGGACCAGGGCCGCCTCGTCATCAACTCGGGCTACGGCATCGAGAACTGCACACGCGAACGCATGACACGCATACTGCTGGGGAACGGCATCCCATACCCCGACAGCCTCATCGTCAACACCAACGAGAACGTGAAGGAACGCATCAAGGAAGCCGGCTTCCAGAGCTGCTGGATCAAACGCGGCGACTTCCACGCCATGCACAAGGAGGACGTGTCCTATGTCCGCCACGCCGAGGAGGCACAGGAAGTGCTGCAGGAGTACTTCTACCGCGGCATCAACCGCGCCGTCATCAACGTTCACCTCGTTGGCGACCTCATCAAGTTCTACGGCATCAAGGGCTCGCCCTACTTCTTCTGGTTCTATCCCTTTGACGAAGGCCACAGCAAATATGGCCTGGAGCAAATCAACGGCATCTCAAAGGGCTTCAAGTTTGACGAAGACTACCTCAAGGATATCTGCAACCGCGCCGCCGAGGAACTGAACGTCGTTGTTTATGGCGGAGACTGCATCGTTGCCGAGGACGGCAGCATACGCATCATCGACTTCAACGACTGGCCCAGTTTCGCGCCCTGCCGCAACGAGGCTGCACCACACATCGCAAAAGCCATTCTGGGAATCATCAAGGAATACAAAAACAAAGGTTGAAGAAAATGGCTTTCAGTGATTTAAAACAACAATACAAGGCGTCCCTCAAATCGATGGACACCGAGGAGCACATCGACCTTGCATTCTACCGCCCGCTGGGCTTTGCCTGGGCAATACTGTTTGCCAAGCTGGGCATATCCCCCAACGTGGTGACCATCGCGTCAATATTTCTTGGCGTCGGTGGCGGCATTCTGCTCTACTTTGGGGCAAGCCCCTACCTGTGGCTCAACTACCTGGGCATCTTCCTCATCATCTGGGCCAACACCTACGACAGCGCCGACGGCCAGCTGGCGCGACTTACCCAGCAGTACTCACGCATCGGGCGCATACTGGACGGCGTCAGCGGCGACTTCTGGTTCATTGCCATCTACATTGCCATCGTGATGAGGGAAATCGACTTTGGCGACAACCTGATTGGCAACTACTTTGGCCAGCACCAGTGGGCCATCTGGGCACTTGCCGTGGCTGCCGGGCTGTGCCATGCCAAGCAAGCCGCCATGGCCGACTACTACCGACAGTTCCACCTGTACTTCCTCAAAGGCAAGGACGGCAGCGAGCTCGACAGCACAACCCAACTGACCGAGACCTACAACACGCTGTCGTGGGGCAAGGACTTCTTCAAGAAGTTCACCCTGTTCTTCTACCGCGGTTATACTGCCAGCCAGGAACGCCTGACACCGCGCATGCAGCAACTGCGCGCCGCGCTGCACGAGCGCTACGGCGAGGACGGGGTGGCACAGGACTTCCGCGACCGTTTCCGCGCACGCAGCCTGCCGCTGATGAAGTACACCAACATGCTCTCGTTCAACACCCGCATCATTGCCATGTTCATCTCGGTCATCATCAAGATGCCCTGGCTCTACTTTGTGTTTGAACTTGTGGTGCTCAATATCATGCTCGTTTACATGGTGATACGTCACGAGCACATCTGCTCCGATATGAAGAAAACAATTTGACAACATCAGGATATGGACAAAATCAACATCAAGGGCATCATCTTTGACTACGGCGGCACCATCGACAGCCGCGCCGTCCACTGGAGCGAAGTGATATGGAAGGGCTATCTCAACGCCGGCGTCAACATCACCAAGGAGCAGTTCCGCGACTGCTATGTCTTTGCCGAGCGCGAACTGGCGCGGGTGAGGCACATTCTGCCCAACGACACGTTCCTTGACCTGCTGCGCAAGAAGATGGCCATCGAGCTGGGGAACCTGGTCGATAACGGCATCATTGCCGAGGCTCCGCAGTCGCTTTGCGAGTCAATCGCACAATACTGCTATAACGCCGCGCGCGAGTGTGTCGAGGAGGCGCGCCCCATACTGGAAACCCTGAGCAGCCGCTACCCGATGATGCTGGTCAGCAACTTCTATGGCAACGTCGACAGCGTGCTGCGCGACTTTGACCTTCGCCGCTATTTCAAGGGCGTAATCGAGAGCGCCGTTGTGGGCGTACGCAAACCCAACCCCACACTGTTCCGCCTGGGCGTTGACGCGCGCGAGATGGAGGCGGCCGACGTGCTTGTCGTTGGCGACAGCATCACCAAGGATATCGTGCCTGCCGAGAGCCTCGGATGCAAGGTGCTGTGGATTAAAGGCAAAGGCTGGACCGCAGACGAAGACGCCCAGACCCATCCCTGCATGATCACGTCCATCACCCAGGTGCCCGACTGCATCAATATGTAAGAGTTAAATATTCTAATATGAAAATAAGGATACTGGTTATGGGACTGTTTGCCTCGCTGTGCGCCCTCGTTGGTTGCAATGCCCAAAACGCGGCGTTCAAGAGCGTTGACGTTACCGAGTTCGAGAAAACCATCGCCGACAACAACATTGTCAGGCTGGACGTGCGCACCCCCGAGGAATATGCCGAGGGACACATTGACGGCGCCATCAACATCGACGTCAAGCAGACCGACTTTGAGAAACGCGCCATGGCTCTACTGCCCACCGGCAAGACAGTCGCGCTGTACTGCCGTAGCGGCAGACGCAGCAAGAAAGCCGCCCAAGTGCTGGCGGCGCGGGGTTTCGACATCGTAGAACTGGAGTCGGGCATCATCGGATGGAACGACGCCAAGCGGCCGGTGACCACCATCGAGACCGACATCTTTGCCACACCGGGAGGAAAGTTGGTCCGTATCGATGCCATCAAGCACGGCACGCTCTCTATCAACTTCGACGGCAAGTGGATATATATCGATCCCGTGACCACCGCCGTCAAGCCGGTTACCGACTACAGCACGATGCCCCGTGCCGACATAATCCTGATTACCCATGAACATGGCGACCACCTCGACGCCAACGCGGTTAGACAACTGGCAAAGGACGGCACACGACTGGTTGCCAATGCCAACTGCGCCACCGCGCTGAAAGGGGTGACCGACGCCACCGTGATGGCCAACGGCGACTCGCTGACTGTCGGCGACGTCAAGATTGACGCCGTGCCGGCCTACAACACCGGTGCCGACAAGCAGCAGTTCCACCCGCGGGGACGCGACAACGGCTTTGTGCTGACCATCGACGGCATGCGCATCTATATAGCCGGCGACACCGAGAACATCCCCGAGATGGCCGACATCAACGACATCGACGTGGCATTCCTGCCGTGCAACCTGCCCTACACCATGACTCCCGAGCAGGTGGCCAATGCTGCCCGCATCGTCAAACCCAAGGTGCTCTTCCCCTACCACTATGCCCAGACCGACATCAATCGGGTTCCCGAGCTGCTGAAGAACGACCAGATTGACGTACGCATCCGACAATACAAGTAACTATGAACAAAGAGGAATATAAGGCCCGCAACGAGCAGTTCATGGCCGACATCGCCCGGCAAGAAGGCGTCGAACTCATTGGTGGCGGCATATACTACCGCGGCGAGGAAAACGGCGAGGGCGACAAAACCGCCAACATGCGCAGCGTGGTCACCTGCCACTATCGAGGCTCGCTCATCAGCGGCAAGGTGTTTGACGACTCGTGGCAGCGCAACTGCCCCGAGGCATTCCGCGTTGCCGACCTCATCAACGGTTTCAGTGCAGCGCTGTGCAAGATGCGCAAGGGCGACCGGTGGACCGTCTACATCCCCTGGGACAAAGCCTACGGCAAACGCGGCTGCCCCGGCATCCCGCCCTACTCAACCCTGATTTTCGAAATCCACCTCATCTCCATCAACTGACAAGAAGAGATAAGGGCTGCATAAGACCTATGTAGTTTCTATAGCCTATCGACCATGAATTCCCAAAATATTAATGATTTTTGGGATTATATTCCCAAAATATTGGTGATTTTTGGGAATTCGAGCAAATTATTCTTGTTTTTTTGCTTGCTAAACAAAATAAAAGCACTAATTTTGCCACCGAAAAACAATTCATTGATTCAATTATGATTCAGCGAGATTTATTAATGACAATCAGCCAAAAGGCAAAGCCCGGGAAAGCCCTTCTGCTGATTGGAGCAAGGCAAGTGGGGAAAACCACCCTGCTGCATCAGTATATTGACCGATTTGCCAGCGACGATGCAAAAGTTTTGTGGCTTAACTGTGACCGTCAAGAAGTGCGCGACGCAGTACAGACCACAAACCTGCACAATCTGGAGTTGCTCATCGGCTCTAATAAGACGGTTGTTATTGACGAGGCGCAAAGGGTGAATGACATTGGCCTGACACTTAAGCTTATTGTTGACAATATGCCCGATGTCACCCTTCTTGTTACCGGTTCATCGGCTTTTGAACTGCGCAATCGCATCAACGAACCGTTGACGGGTCGAAAATCAACTCTGCACCTGTTTCCTCTCTCAACAAAGGAGATCTATGACAACCAGGGTCTGATTGGGGTTAATGAAACGTTTGAATCACGATTGATTTATGGCTCATATCCAGCAGTTTTACTGGGTGACGAACCGCAAGAGATGCTGACCGAACTTGCCGATAGCTACCTATACAAAGACATTCTGGAGATAGACGGCTTGCGACGCACGTCGGTACTGAACAAACTGGTTGTGGTACTGGCGCTGCAGGTTGGAAGTGTGGTTTCGTACAACGAGCTGGCAAAGACCGTCGGTATTGACAGGAAAACTGTTGAGAAATATATAGACCTGCTTGAGAAATGCTATGTTGTGTTTGCCCTGAACAGCTACAACCGTAACATCAGGACCGAGCTCACAAAAGGCAAAAAGATATATTTCTATGATAACGGCATCCGTAACGCCGTCATCAGGAATTTTGCCCCCCTTGAATACAGACAGGATACTGGGGCATTATGGGAAAATTTCTTTATAGCCGAAAGAATCAAGGCCAATCGCTATGCCGGCCGAGCAGTCAACTCCTACTTCTGGCGAACGACCGACAAAAAAGAGATTGACTATATCGAAGAGGCGAACGGCCACATCGCGGCTTTTGAGTTAAAATGGAATCCGAAAAAAGCAAAAACAACGCTACCCGTGTCGTTCATCAATGCCTACAACCCCGGAGAAACCCATGTTGTCACTCCCCAAAACTATCTTGAATATGTTTTATAGCCCGGTAATCATCCCCTCATGTCGGAAATTATTTGTAAATTTGTTTGATATTTAAAAACGGGAAAAAAACAAACTCATCAAAATTGGCAAGTAAACCCATGACCCTGCTTGAAGCCATAGAATCGAGGCACTCGGTGCGCAGTTACACCGGCAAACCGCTGGACGGCGCGACTATATCCGCACTGCAACAGCAGATTGACCGCTGCAACGCCAATGGCCGCCTCCACATCCAACTGGTCACCAACGAACCGCAGGCTTCCCCGTGCCGCATGGCGCGCTACGGCAAGTTCAGCGGTGTGACCAACTACATCGTCATGGCCGGACAACGCAGCGAAGACCTGGACGAGCGTGTCGGATACTATGGCGAGCACCTGGTGCTCGAAGCACAGATGATGGGTCTCAACACCTGTTGGGTGGGGCTGACCTACAGCAAGATACCCGGTGCATTCAACCTCGCCGAGGGCGAGAAAGTTGTGGCTGTGATTTCAATCGGCTACGGCAGCACAGCCGGCACTACCCACAAAATCAAAAAAGCCGGTGACGTGAGCAACGTCACTGCCGACAGCCCCGAGTGGTTTGTCAATGGCGTCAAGGCTGCCCTGCTGGCACCAACCGCCGTCAACCAGCAAAAGTTCCGTTTCACGTTGGAACCCTCGGGTAAAGTTGCCGCCACGGCGCGATTTTCGCTGGTTGGCTATACCCATGTCGACCTCGGCATTGTAAAGTATCACTTTGAGGCCGCCTCTGGCCACAAAATAAGCAATTACTCGTTATGATAAAGAATCTATTGTTTGACTTCGGTGGCGTCATCTTCAGCCAAAATCCACTCAGCGAACCCATCAAACGGTTTGAGCAACTGGGTTTTGTCAACGTACGCGACTTTACCGGCGACCACGGGCAGCGCGGCTTTTTCCTTGAACTGGAAAAAGGGCTAATCACCGAGGATGAGTTCATCGACCAGCTGGAGCAGGAATGCCACCGGCAGCTGACTTATAAGGAAGTGCAAAACGCTTGGCTCGGATTTGTGCGCGACGTGCCGCTGGAACGCCTGCAGCACCTGCTGTGGTTCAAGGAACGCTACAACGTGTGCATGCTCAGCAACACAAACGCATTTGTGCAGAACTGGGCGCGCAGCGACAACTTTGACGGACACGGCCACAGCATCCATCACTACTTCGACACCCTGTACTGCAGCAACGAACTGCACGAATACAAACCCGATGCCGCCATCTTCGAGAAAGTACTGGCATTGGGCAACATGGAACGCAGCGAGACCATTTTTATCGACGACAGCATGCGCAACATCGAGGGCGCACGTGCAGTCGGCATCCCCTCGTTCCACGTCACCGAGCAGGCCGACTGGTTCCAACCCCTGAAAGATTTTATCGAAACCCAAAACAAATAATAATTTATGAATAGCGTTATTGAAAACATGATTACGCGCCGCAGCGTTCGCAACTTCAGCGACCGCCCCGTGCCACAGGAACTGATCGAAGAAATCGTTAAGGCCGGCACCTATGCCCCAACAGGACGCAACCGCCAGGCCCCAATCATCATCGCAGTTACCAACAAAGAGATGCGCGACCGTCTGTCACGCATGAATGCCGACGTGCTGGGCACGACTGCCGACCCGTTCTATGGCGCACCCGTCGTACTGATTGTACTTGCCAAGAAAGATGTCAATACCTTTATCTATGACGGATCGCTGGTGATGGGCAACCTGATGCTGGCATCCCATAGCCTGGGCATTGGTTCGTGCTGGATTCATCGCGCCAAAGAGGAGTTCGAGAGCACCGAGGGACGCGAGATACTGCGCAGCCTGGGCATCGAGGACGAGTATGAAGGCATAGGGCACTGCGTGCTGGGTTACAGCGCACAGGAAGGGCCTGTGGCAGCACCTCCGCGCAAGGCCGACTACGTTTACTGGATCAAGTAATCATGGCGACACTGTATATTGTTCGCCACGGCGAGACCGAGGAGAACCACCGTCACGTGCTGCAGGGGCAACTGCCCGGCACGCTCACCGACGAGGGGCGCAGACAGGTTGCCGAGGCCGCAAAGCGACTTGTAGAGATGAAAGCGGCATGTAGCCAAATCATCTCGAGCGACCTCAAACGCGCAATTGACTCGGCCGGCATCATTGCCTCCAAACTGCATTTGCCGATTGTGCCGATGCCGCTGCTGCGTGAACGCGACTGGGGCGAATTTAACGGGATGCCGATTGACGAGGCTCGCGAACGCTTTTTGCATGACGGGGAATGGGTCTTCCCGCCCGACACGGTCGAGACCGAGGACGCTGTTTACCAACGCGCCAAAGATGCCTTGCTGGCTCTTGCCCGAACCTGTCATGGCGACAGTGCCGTAGTCGTCACTCACGGGCTGTTTGCCCGCAACCTGATTGCAGCCCACTTCGGGTTGTCGCCACGCATGGTAAAACCACTGGAGAACGCCGAGGTTCGCATACTGGAACTCTAACCCTTGTCTTGCACGGGAGAGTAAAAATCAGTAACTTTGCAGTCGTGAAAATTATCAGGTCAAACAGGTTTCCGCTAAAAGGCTTTCTGGCCATGAACGTACTGGGCGTGCTGGTGGTGCGCTCGGGTGCCTACCTGTCGAGCGAGGCTGTCAACCACGAACGAATCCACACTGCTCAGATGCGCGAACTGGGCTATCTGCCGTTTTATGTTATATATGTGCTGGAGTGGCTGGTACGGTTGCTGATGCGCGGCAATGCCTACCGCAACATCTCGTTTGAACGCGAAGCATACCGACACCAGCGCGACCTTGACTACCTGGAAAAGCGCCGACACTTTGAACAATGGCGAAAAAACAAACGACAACAATAACAATTGGACGATATAGCTGTGGTGTAGAAATAGTTAAAAACAAATTATGGCATTGCACATTAATATAGAAGACCTGCTCAACGGCAAGGCAGTGGAGAGCAACAGACTTGATTACAAGGAAGGATGGAATCCTGACACCATCTATCGCACAATCTGTGCCTTTGCCAATGACTTTGAAGATACTGGTGGTTA
Source organism: Candidatus Sodaliphilus aphodohippi (assembly GCA_018065665.1). Lineage (GTDB taxonomy): Bacteria > Bacteroidota > Bacteroidia > Bacteroidales > Muribaculaceae > Sodaliphilus > Sodaliphilus aphodohippi. The sequence continues at coordinate 44,188 of JAGHSV010000034.1, read as the reverse complement.
TGTCGTGATTGGCGTTAAGGAAGAAAATGGTCGTGCACAATGACAACAACAAAGAAAATACCTGACAGATTTGTTCAACTACATTCTGTCACTTGGATTCAGCATTTAGATATGCATGGGTTGAATTAAACATAAACTTATTATTGCCAATATGAAAATCGAAATTGAAGCAAACAAAAGGGAATTTATTGAACTGCTAAAGTCGACTGGACGCGAGGGCGTTGATGACTTGATTGAGTATCTTGATGATGGTAAGAACCGCTTTTTCAACGCTCCGGCAAGTACCCGATTCCACCTGAACGAGGAGGGCGGGCTGCTGCAGCACTCGCTGAACGTGTGCCACGCCGCGCTCGAACTGCGCGAGGTAACCATCAAGATGCGCCCCGACCTCGAGCCCGAACTGCCGCGCGACAGTGTCATCATCGCGTCGCTGCTGCATGACATCTGCAAGAGCGACATCTATGTGCCAGCCATCAAGAAAGTGAAGGTGAACGGCATCTGGACCGAAGAACCCGGATGGGACGTCGACTACAGCAACCTGCCGCTGGGGCATGGCGAGAAGTCGGCCATGATGGCCCTGTGGGGCGGTCTTGACATCACCAAGGAGGACCTGCTTGCCATACGCTGGCACATGGCGGCATGGGACCTGCCGTTCCAGAGCCCCGAAGAGAAAAACTCGCTGAACACGGCACGCGACCGTTATCCGCTGTGCTCGCTCATCAATCTTGCCGACGGCATTGCCGCCAACCTCGTTGAATTCACCATCAAATATTGACAGCAACATGAAGAAAATAGCATTGCTTGCCTTGCAGTTTGCCATTGCATTTACAGCATGGGGCATAACCCCTCAGGAAGCCGTTAACCGTTTTGCGCTGGACAACACCATGCGTCACGCGTCGTTGGGTGTGATGATTATGGGCATTGACAGCGGCAACGTGATTGCCTCATACAACCCTGACCTGTCGGTCATCACGGCATCGACAATGAAGACCGTGACATCGACCACCGCCCTTGAACTGCTGGGCGGGGACTACCGTTTTGAGACCGTAGTCCACACCATCGGCGAGATTGATGGGAACAAACTTAAGGGTAACCTCATTATCACCGGCTACGGTGACCCCACACTGGGCAGCCAGTATTTCCCTAAAAACAATATCATTGGCGAAATCATAGATTCGTTAAGGAATGCCGGCATCACCGAAATCCAGGGCCGGATTATCGTTGACGCATCTTTCTATAATTATCCCGCATACAGCAGCTGGTGGGACATCGGTGATATTGCCGAGGACTACGGTGCGGGCGTTCATGGTCTTAACTACCGCGACAACCTGGTTACAGTCAAATTCAACGTTGACCCTCAGGGCAATATCAACAATCTCACGCTGTCGCCCCAGGTGCCGGGAGTCGAGATAACCAACATGATGCACAGCGGTAGCCGCAACAACTGGAGTGCAAGCCTCGACTACGGGCACTCGGCTGTCGTCCTCTACGGTGAGACCAACCCCGGAAACCACAGCTATACCATAGCCAACCCGCGTCCCGACCTCATGTTGAAGGCTGAGGTCGAAGCAGCCCTGATGCAAGCCGGCATCAAGGTTGAAAACAGGGAGTTGACTTTCGAGAGTGGTGAAGGTGACCATGCGGTCCTGCTGAGCCACTATTCGCCAGTGATTACCGACATCATCACCTCTCTGCTGGACCGCAGTGACAACATGTTCACTCATGCCCTGCTGCGTGCAGTGGGGTCACGCCAGGGCTCATACAAGCGTGGCGAAATGGGCATTGACTATGCCGGTGCCGATGCCGTAAAGCAAATGTTGCGCGACCGTGGCATTGACGATTCGGCCTTGTTTATGCTGGACGGTAGCGGTCTTGCGCGAGCCAACAAAAACTCGGTGCGTACCTTCTGCGAGATGCTGCGGTACATGGCTGAACGCAAATATGGCACCGACTCCCTGCGCCTGTGCGATCTCATGCCAAGCGCCGGTCGTCGCATAGGGTCGGTACTCGGTAACAATGTCTTGTGCGACAGCATCAAACTGAAGTCGGGCAGCATGAGCGACGTACAGTGTTTTGTGGGTTACTATCCTGCCGACAAGCCCCAGGTGGTTTGGGCTATTCTTGCCAACAATTACAGTTGCGAGCGTAGCACGCTGAAGGACAACATGAGCCGCATGCTCATCGATGCCCTTCCGGCAAGCAAACAGAATTGACACGCAAAACAGTACAAAAATGCCCCAAAAAGGGTGAAAAACGCATTTACCCCTTTTTATATATGTTAACATTGTAGTGTTATTTTAAGGCGAATTTAACACAAATTACATATTAACACAATTTTTTAGGTACTTTTATCATTTTTGAGTGTTTTTTTGCTTTGGTAGTTCAAAAAAAGGATATAACTTTGAACAATATTTCTCAACCGAACAAGGAGAAAACATAAAATTATCAATATAATAGATTTAAAAATTTTATTATGGCAAATTCAAACGTAAAACCAGCTACCGGAAAACTCGGTATTATGGTTGTTGGACTCGGTGCAGTTAGCACCACTTTCATGACAGGTGTTTTAATGACCCGCAAAGGCCTCGCCAAACCCGTTGGCTCAATGACTCAGTACGACAAGATTCGTGTTGGTCGTGGTGCCGAAAAGAAATATTTACCCTATAAGGACATCGCCCCCATCGCTGACCTGAAGGACATCGTCTTCGCAGCTTGGGACGTTTACCCCGCAAACGCTTACGAGAGCGCTATCAACGCCGAGGTACTCAAAGAGAAGGACATCAACCCCGTTAAGGACGAACTCATGGCTATCAAGCCCCTCAAGGCCGCTTTTGACAAGAACTATGCAAAGCGCCTCGATGGTGACAACGTGAAGACCTGCAAGGATCGCTGGGACATGATGGAACAGGTTCGCGAGGACATCCGCAACTTCAAGAAAGAGTCTGGCGTTGACCGAGTTGTTGTTCTGTGGGCAGCATCTACCGAGATTTATGTAGCTCCCAACAAGGACGTACACTACAAGTTGGCCGACCTTGAGAAGGCAATGAAGGACAACGATACCGCTAACATCGCCCCCTCAATGTGCTACGCTTACGCAGCTCTGCGCGAAGGTGCTCCCTTCATCATGGGTGCCCCCAACACTACCGTTGACATCCCCGCTATCTGGGAACTCTGCGAAGAGGTTAAGATGCCAATCGCCGGTAAGGACTTCAAGACTGGCCAGACACTGGTTAAGAGCGGTTTCGCTCCCATCATCGGCACTCGCATGCTCGGTCTGAACGGCTGGTTCTCTACCAACATCCTTGGTAACCGCGACGGTCTTGTACTTGACGAGCCCGCTAACTTCCGTACAAAAGAGGTCAGCAAGCTCTCTACACTCGAGTCTATCCTCGTTGCCGACGAGCAGCCCGACCTGTACACCGACTACTACCACAAGGTACGCATCAACTACTATCCTCCCCGCAACGACAACAAAGAGGGTTGGGACAACATTGACATCTTCGGTTGGATGGGATACCCCATGCAGATCAAGATCAACTTCCTCTGCCGTGACTCTATCCTGGCAGCTCCCCTCTGCCTCGACCTGTGTCTGTTGATGGACCTCGCTGCACGTGCAGGCCGCGTTGGCACTCAGCGCTTCCTGAGCTTCTTCCTGAAGAGCCCGCAGCATGACTACACCCAGGGTGAGGTACCCGTTAACCACCTGTTCCAGCAGTACGTAATGCTGAAGAACGCCATCCGCGAGATGGGCGGTTACGAGGCCGACGAGGAAATCGACTAATCCCTAGCGACACTTTCCGAATAGCTTACATAACGTAGGCGCTCCCGCAACCCGGGGGCGCCTGTACGTTTTATTACCCAGATATCATCTCCATACCTTCAATTTCTTACAAAAAAATGCTCAGTTTCGAGCGGAATGTGCAAAAAAATCATAGATTCCGCTCGCATTTCAACTATTTTTTATAATTTTGCACAGAGATAAAATCTATTATTATGTTGATTGGCAGACAATACGAAAAGAATCGTTTATTAAACGCATTTGAATCGGAATACTCAGAGTTCGTGGCAGTATATGGAAGGCGTCGCGTTGGCAAGACATTCCTAATTCGTGAAACATTTAACTACAATTTCACTTTTCAACATAGTGGACTCGCCAAGTCTCCTCGTAAGATTCAACTGAAAGCATGGAGAAATTCGCTTGCAACTTATGGTTTGAAAGTGAAACGGACGCCAACAAACTGGCTTGACGCGTTTGAACTGCTAAAAGACTTGATAAATCAATCAAATGACAAAAAGAAAGTCATTTTTATTGACGAACTGCCCTGGATGGACACCCATGCTTCCGGCCTTATTCCTGCTTTGGATCATTTTTGGAACTCATGGGCAAGTGCGAGAAAAGACATTCTTTTGATAATTTGTGGCAGTGCAACATCGTGGATTATCAACAAAATAGTCAAAAACAGAGGCGGTTTACACAACCGTATTGGTTATAAGATTCCTCTGCAGCAGTTCACGCTCAATGAATGTGAGCAATACATGAAAAGCCGCAAGGTGAACATGACCAGAAAACAAATTGTGGAAGGATATATGATTATGGGGGGTGTACCTTTCTATTGGAAGTCAATTCAAAAGGGTCTGAGTCTTGCTCAGAACATTGACCTTAACTTTTTTACTCCCCAAGGAGAATTATTCGAGGAATTCGATGCACTTTATGCTTCGCTTTTCAAGAATCCAGAATGCTACATAAAAGTCATCGGTCTGTTGGCAAAAAAACGTCAAGGGCTGACGCGCAATGAATTAATTGCAAATGGGAAATTTATTGATAATGGCAGTTTTGGTCAAATATTGGAAAATCTGGAAAGTTGCGGTTTCATTCGCAGTTACAAGATGATTGGCAAAGAAAAGAAGAATGCCCTATATCAACTCATCGACCCATACACAATTTTCTATTATGAATTTGTGAAAGAGAACAAACACAATGACCCGCAATACTGGACACACTGTCTGGGGTCCAATACCTATAATACCTGGTGTGGTCTTAGTTTTGAGCGTGTGTGCCTTCTGCATACCGAACAAATAAAGCATGCTTTGGGCATTTCAGGCGTAATATCCCGAATATTTTCATGGAGACACATCGCCAGTAAACCTGGTGCACAGATTGATTTGCTTATCGACCGTGACGATGATGTTATAGACCTGTGTGAAATGAAATATACCAAGGAACCTTGGGAAATGACAGAGAGCGACTATAACAGCATCATGCAAAAGGAATCTGTATTCCGCAACGAAACAGGCACAACCAAGGCCATTCATAACGTGCTGGTTAGCGCAAACGGGGTAAAACGGAATGGTTTCTCCGATGACATTCAAAATATAGTGGTCTTAGATGACCTATTCAAGGAATTATAGACGAGTTTGAACTAATATCACCCTTAACCATTTGATTTACAGTGCTTAGATTTAATACAATTGATAGGTTATTTACATCAATTGCTCTTCAATTTCTCACAAAAAATGCTCAGTTTCGAGCGGAATGTGCAAAAAAATCATAGATTCCGCTCGCATTTCAATGCTTTTTGGTGTGTTGTGCTGAAGAACGCCATCCGTGAGATGGGCGGTTACGAGGCCGACGAGGAAATCGACTAATCCCTAGCGACACTTTCCGAATAGCTTACATAACGCAGGCGCTCCCGGCAACCCGGGGGCGCCTGTATGTTTTATTGTACACACAAAAAATCAAATTTGGAACCCCAATCCAGTTTTTAAGATTTTTTTGCACTTTTGTAACTACTTGAAATATAACTTTTTACCCCCCCCTCAAAATTTATGTCGTTTTTTTGGGGGGAATATTTGTTTTGTTCAAAAAAGTGTAATACCTTTGCGATTGTGCAACTGCAAGATGGCAGTATGCTGCACAAACAAGTAACTTATCAATGTATCAAAATGTGCCATCCTTTTTGAATAAAAATTTACAACTATGCTAAAATCTTTCATTAAGTATCTTGGATGTCTGTCGCTATGCGCGATTGCCTCCCTTTCTTTCACTTCATGTGACAATGATGACAATGAATTTGTTATTGGTGACAAGGGTTGTTATCTCCTATTTCAACATTGCCCCGCCGACAGTGTTCGCACTGCAGCAAACACCTACGCTGAAGGCGAAATTAATGCCGATTGCCTGGATATGATTGTACTCGTAGTAAGCAAACTACACAAGGACCTCTGGATTGACCTGTATCAGCCCTACTACCTCGCTGCTAACAAGGGCATTGAGCAACAGTTGAGCACATTCCTGGACCCCAATGGGGAGTATAACGGCAACGTACCTATACATTTTGATTATACAACAAAAGTGTGCAAGTCTATTACGATTAAAATGTATGATAAGGACAAGAATTTCGTCATGGACCTTACCGACAAAGCACGTTTCCACTATAAGGACAATTCCTATCTGGGAGACGAAAAATTCCATTCTGTCATCATCAATTCACAGGGGAACGTTGTTGGAACCATGCCGTTGGATTTAACCATAAGCCAGTACCTTGCCTACAAGCCCATGGTGTTTACTCGGGCCCACTTCATCTTCCCCGACATCAAGAAAGACATAGTGAACACAGGCAATTATCTGGAAATCGAGATAGAACTTGAAAACGGCAACACTCTCATTGCCAATACCATCAAGAAATAATACCGCCAAGAGGAGAATACATTTGACGGCAAAGCCAACGCAGGCGCTCCCGGCAACCCGGGGCGCCTGTATGTTTTATTGCTACCCCTCATCGAGGGGAATCCAAGACGAAGATTGCATCTGACGGTTGCGGTGACAAAAGGAATATCATTGCAGGTCATTTTTTTTTTGCTTATGGCACAAAATATTTGTGCACCATCTGCGTTATATAAGTGTAACAACCTTTTAAACTTATTGCCTATGCAAAAAACCTTTACTCAACCGAAACTTGGCACAAAAGAAGGGCATGCAACAAACGGCCCGCGGCAATCGACCCTCAACTTCATCAGGATGTTTGCGCGCACATGCAACGCCACTGGCATGACAACCTCTTTTGCTGTCAACTAAAAAAACTATCGCGGGCTGCCGTCTTTCTACCAACGGCAGCCCGCGCTATATTCTCATCTATGGAGCAGAACTGTGAGGTGAGCCGATTGACGCGAAACTGCCCTGAGGGCGAAGCGAACGGTAGCGGCATCCAGCCGCGATATGGGTATAGACCTGTATCCCGTTCCTGAGCGTCAGCGAAGGAACGGGTTATCTGCAATGAGCCGCCAAGGCGTTAGTTGCGTACGGGGCAGATGCACTGCCCCTCTCTCGTTCCCAAGGGGAACGCACACTTAATCAAATCGTGACACCGCCACGTCAGCTGTGATTAGGGCATACAATGGCTACCGTGCCTTTAGGGTACGGGATAGTGTCGTGGGGCAAAATAACAAAGCACTCCTGACCAAGCGGTCGGGAGTGCTTTGTTTCTGTTTCTCCCTGTTGGGGGAGTAGATGGGGTTATTCTTTACTCGGGGAGCATGATTACCTCTACGTGGCTGCCCTTGGCAAGGATGTTCTTGACGAAGGCGCTGATTGTCGCGGTTGTTTGTGCGTTGACAATATTGGCGTAGTCGGTCTGGATGTCGATGCCGCGTCCAACATAGTGCGACAGCACGTTCATCCAATAGCCGTTCTCTTTCTCATAGGTACCTTGCTGCTTGAGGAGAAGCTCCTTGATTTCCTTGAGTGTGCCCTCGTCGATAGTCTGTGTGGCGTTCTTGATTTCGTCACGCATGATACCGAGTGCCATGTCCTTCATTTCGGGTTTGAAGGGGCAAGAAGCGCTGATGAAGTTGTACTTCATGTCGCCATAGGTGGTGAGACCGCCACCGGCCCCTGCCGAGTAGGCAGCACCGGCATCCTCGCGGATCTTCTGCAGATAAATCTTTGAGAGCACCTGTCCGGCGATGTCGGCCTGGATGGCTTTCTCGAGGTTGTAGGGCTGGTTGTCATAGGTATACCATGCCATGCGCACGTTGGCCTTGGGAGTTTCCATCTTACGGGCGAACTCGTTGATTACCTGTCCTTTGGGGCGTTCTACGCAGTTCTTGTAGGTTTCCTTCTTACCCTTGGCGGGCAGGGTTGCGATATACTGGCAGATGTACTTGCGGATGCTGTCGTTGTCAAAGTTGCCGACAAAGTAGAAGGTGAAATCGGCAGCGTTTGCTGTACGCTCCTTGGCAATCTTGAGCACGCGGTCATAGTCGATAGACTTGAGGTCCTCAACCTTGAAGGGGCGCTCGCGCCAGCTGTGGTTCTCGAGGGTGTAGTTAACCGAATCTTGGAAGACTGCCTCGGGCTGTGAGTCATGGTTCTTGAGAATTGTCTCGAGCTGGCTAACCAGGGTGCCGAATGCCTTCTCGTCCTTGCGGATGTCGGTGAAGGTGAGGTAAGTGAGCTGGAACATGGTTTCCAGATCCTTGATGGTACTGTTGCCGCTTACGGTTTCCATAGTGTTGGACATGCTCAGGTTTGCGCTTGCCTGCTTACCCGACATGGCCTTCTGCAGTTCGGTGAAGTCAAACTCGCCGCGACCGCTCATGGCTACCAGTGCGTCAAACAGACCCAGGTTGGCGTAGTCCTTCTTGTCGTTGTAGAGCGACTGTCCGCCAAGCGACTCGGCGCGCATGCGAACCTCGTCGGCCTTGTAGTCGGTCTTCTTCAGGATGACCTTGGCTCCGTTGCTCAGAGTGAGCTCGGTGTAACCGAACTTCTTGCCCGGGGTTTCCTTGACGATTTTGCCGGGAGCGGGCAGGTTGGCAACGAGGGGCTCGTCCTTGGCGTTGTCGACATAAGCCTCGACGTTGGCGCTGCGAGCGCTGCTGACAGCCTGTGCCATGTCATCGGTGGTGGGGATGGCAACCTCGGCACTCTCCTGGTTGGCGTTGAGCACGACGAGGTTCTTGTCGCCCTGGGGAATCAGCTCCTTAACGCCCATGTTGATAGCCTCAATGGGCAGCATAGGCACGATCTGGCTCATAATCTGGTATTCCTGCTCAATCGAGGGGATGGGCGCGTTGTTGAGGAAGTTGGCTGCATAGCTGCGTCCGTAGTGCTCGTTGCTGACCTTGTCGCGGTTGTTGTAGGTCTTCTCAAGCTGGCTCATGTACTCGTCGCGGGCGCGGTTGTACTCGCCGGCGGTGAAACCGTGCTGGTAGGCCCTCTGTGCCTCAAGCGCGATGGCATTCAGTGCCTCGGCGTTCTTTCCGGGTTTAGGCAGTGCATAGAGTGCAAAAGCCTGTTTAGACTTGGAGAGGAGGTAATTGCCGTCCTCGGTACCTGCTGCTGTGAAGGGGCAGTCGGCCTCGAGCGACTTCTCCTGCAGACGCTGGTTGAGCATGTTGCAAATCATGTTGACGGCATAACGTTCAATCAGGTATGCGATGGTCTTCTTCTCCTCGGGAGTGGGGGCGTCGTGCTTGTACATCATCTGGATGATGCTGTACTGCTGTTCCTTGTCCTTGTCAACCACGATGATGGGCTGGTCGTTGTCGGGGACCTCGACGGTCACCACCTGGGCTGCATCGGCAGCGGGGCCGGGGATGGCGCCGAAGATTTCCTTAATCTTGCCCTCGGTGTAGTCAACGTCAATGTCGCCAACCACGATGATGGCCTGGTTGTCGGTGCGATACCACTTGTGGTAGTAGTCGCGGAGCTCCTTGTACTTGAAACCGTCAACAACCTCCATGGTGCCGATGGGCATACGGCGGCCGTACTTCGAGCCGGGATAGAGGGTCTCGAGGTTACGCTCCAGCATGCGCTGCATCGCGCTGCTGCGCAGGCGCCACTCCTCGTGGATAACGCCACGTTCCTTGTCAATCTCCTTGTCCTCGAGCAGCAGGCCGTTGCTCCAGTCTGCCAGAATCAGCAGACACGAGTCGAGGGCGCTCTGTCGTGTCGAGGGGACATCGTTGATGTTATATACGGTCTCGTCGGTGCTGGTGTATGCGTTCAGGTCGCCGCCAAACTCGACGCCCAGGGTGCGGGTGTAGTCAATCACGCCGTTGCCGGGGAAGTGCTTGCCGCCGTTGAATGCCATGTGCTCCAGGAAGTGTGCGAGTCCTCGCTGCGACTCCTCCTCCTGTATCGAGCCCACGCGCTGTGCGATGTAAAAGTTGACGCGTTTCTCGGGATAATTGTTTTTGCGGACATAGTAAGTCAGTCCGTTGGGGAGTTTGCCGATGCGAACCTCACCATCAACGGGGATGGGGGGCAGCTGGGGCATCTGCATCTCCTGTGCCATGCCGCTACCCGCAATGGCGAGCAGGACGGCTGCAAATAAGTGTTTAATCTTCATAATCTTACGAATCTTTTATTAATTATATGTTTGTTTTGTTTTCGTTATTTGGTATGCAGCAAATGCCACTACTTGCGATTTAATTTACAAAGTTAGCACTTTATTCATACATTAGACGCAACAAGTAACCGAAAAATTACAAAGAATTTGAAAAAAATCACAAAATTCATGAGTACTTCGCATAGCCCATCTTTCACATATCACCTGTTTCCATTTTCAGACTAGAATAACACGAGAAACATGAGGCCACTCAGTTCCCTACTGAAGGGGCTGCAGATGGGCTGATGATGGAAACAAAAGAGGGTGCCCTCAAAACGGGGCACCCTCTAATTATTGTTTAACTCTCAAGAGTATTATTCTTGATCGCTATCCCACCAGATGGGTACTTCATAAACGTCATCCTGCTTGTACCATTCACAGGGCTTTCCGTCAGCGCCTACGAGACGAGCACCGGGAACCTTCTCGCCAATAGCCTGGAGGTTCTTGGCATTGTAGTTCTGCTCGTGTGAGCACTGGGTCCAACGACGCCAATCCTTGTTGGGCAGACGCTTGGGACAGTCACTGTCGTGGTTGTAGTAGTCAGGCATTTCCCATCCGAAGAGGTCATACTTGTAGTCATAACGACGCATGTCGTTCCAGATCTCAACTGAGTACATGAGAGAGATACGCTTCTGGAGAAGGATCTTACCCAGAGTGATATCACTTGCAGTACCGATACCGTTGTTCAGGAAGTTCTGGATGTCGGCGTCAGCCATAGGAACGAATGACGGGCAGTTCTTCAGACCGGGATCCTCGCTAACCCATGCGTTCAGCTTGACATTCATCTGATCCATGCTGGCCTTGATACCCTTCTTGTACCAGTCAAATGCGCCAGCCTTGTTGCCCTGGTTGAACAGGATCTCGGCACGGATGAAGCAGCACTCAGAGTATGTACCAACGTAAGTGGGAGCAGATACGCGGCTGTAGAATGAACCAGACTCCTTAGAGTTGTCATTGCCAGCAGCACGGCGATAGAGAAGGTCGATGTTGCCATCATAACCCTTAGACTCGGTTGTGCACTCAACATAAACAGTATCACCCAGACGATCGGGGTTCGAGCTGTCAATCCACCAGCCACCCTTTGCGTCGCTGTAACCAGCGCGGATGGGACCACCAGCAGCATTGATACCAGAGTTCATGTCAACACCGAGTGAACGACGCCAGTGGCCGTTCCACTTGAGTGCGGGGTTGTTGGCGTTAGCAGCAGTTGTGTTTGCGCTGTAAGCCCAGGGGATGATGCGGTCGGCGCGGGGGTCTTCAACACCATAGCCACCAAAGTTGGTCAGGTTGTTGTAGAGCATCTTGGTTACCATGTAACCAGAGTTCATACCGCAAACCGAGTAGAGGGGAGAGTAGTCAACGGGCTCGTCCCAACCAAGGTCATCGTGAGTTGCGCCATTGTCATCGGTGTGGTAGATGACAGTGTTGTCGGCGTTGCTCTGCATAGCCTTGTCAAGGCAAGCGAGAATCAACTCGGGATCATACTTGAGAGTAGTGTAAACACCGTTCTCGTCCTTAACGCACTTGCCGTTACCCTTCTTGATGAGGTGGTTCAGCCAGCGTGCTTTGAGCATATAACCGAGTTTAATCCATTTGCTAACGTCACCGTTGTTCCACCAGTCACCTACAGACAGAGCGGGCTTTGCGGGATCAAGTGCACCGGGGTGAGACTCGAGGAGTGCAAGACCGTCGTCAAGGCTCTTGAGAGATGCCTGGAAGAGTTCCTTACCAGTGTCATAGGTTGGAGTTGCGCTACCTGTTGGGATGTCGCTGAAGGGCATCTCACCATAGAGGTCAGCCATTAACATTGTACCGTAGGCCTCGATAATCTTGGCAACACCTGCATAGTGCGGGTTCTCGTCTGCCATAGCCTTTTCGTACATATCGGGTACATTGCAATATGCACCTACGAACCACCACTGATAGCAAGTTGTGTTAACACTTGTAGTGGGGCAGCCATAAGATACATACCAGTAAGTACCGCCGTTATAATTGCGAGTCCAGTCACCGCACTGCATTGAAGTACGCCAGTCACCAATCTGATGTCCGTGGTTGGTGTAGAACTGGATGTGAGCCAAACGAAGTTGGTATGGAGTGCTCTCAGCCGACGGAGCGTCGGGGTCTTGGTTAACGTCCAGCCAGTCGTTGCACGAAGTGAGTGTCAACGCTGCTACACCAAGGCCGCACATTATAATTGATTTTAATAACTTCATATTAATTGTGATTTAAATTAGGTTCAACAATTCCTATATATTAGAATGTGAGGTTTACACCCAGTGAGAAGCTCTGAGTAGCGGGAACACCGCAGTAGTCGAAGCCAACTGAGCTTGAACCACCTGTACCCGAACCAGATGCAGCAACCTCGGGATCACCGTCATAGTTGGTGAACAGCAACAGGTTGGTTGCGCTTGCCGAGATAGAAGCTCTCTTGATAACCTTAGTCTTAGCCAAGAATGCTTTGGGCAGGTCATAGCTCAAAGTGATTGAGCGCAGACGCAGGCTGTTAACAGTTGTGAGCCAATTCTTAACCTCGGTATTGTACTCGTTGGTGTAGTAGCGTTTGATGATGCTTGAACCCGGCATGTCCTGACCGTTGAAGTTGTACATCTTGTTGGGTTCCCAAGTGTTAGAAACATCTTCGTACTGCATTACGCCATCAGCGTCCTTACCCTTCTCGATTACACCAGCGATGGTGAGAGGCTCGTTGCGGAAGTCAGCTGAGAACTGGCTAACACCAGCCATAGTCATAGTGTACTTGGTTCCGTTGAATACGTCGCCACCTACGCGGAACTCCCACAGCATGTTGAGTGAGAGGTTCTTGTAAGTAAAGGTGTTGTTCCAACCGCCAGTGAACTTAGCCTCGCGGTTACCAACCTGGAATGTAGTCTTGCTGTTATCGGGAGTAGGCATGCCGTTCTTGTCAAGGATGATCTTGCCTTCGGGGTTGCGTGCCCACTGAGTACCAGAGATACCCATGAAGCTACCGCCACTGAATGTAGCAGCCTTAGCACCTGCATACTGAACGTCGGTTACGTACATAATGTCCATACCTGCGGGAAGGTCTTCCATTGTACCACGGTTGCCGGCGATGTTGATACCGGTTTCCCAAGTGAAGTCCTTAGTCTGAATGGGAGTTCCGCTGAGGCTGAACTCAAGACCCTTGTTGTAAACTGTACCTGCGTTGATAGAGCAGAAGATGTAACCAGTTGACTGAGGTCCACGCGGAGAAAGGATCTGGTTGTAAGACTTGTTGTTGTAGTAGCAGAGGTCGAATTTCAAACGATTCTGGAGGAAGCGGAGTTCAATACCAAACTCGCTCGAGCGGCTCATCTCAGGCTTGATGAATGGGTTACCACGAGTCCAGGTGTTACCCCGACCAACCTTACCCAGCAGATATGTACCGGTGGGCCACAGATAAGTTGCGGTCTCATAAGCGCCGGTATCCTTACCTACCTTAGCCCAGCTTGCGCGAATCTTACCGAAGCTCAGCCATTCGGGCTTAGCCTCACCCATGAGCTCTGTGAATGCGATTGCACCACTTACGCTGGGATAGAAGTAAGAACGGTTGTCAAGAGGCAGTGTAGAAGTCCAGTCGTTACGGCCAGTAACAGTCAAGAAGATAGCGTTACGCCAGTCAGCGCGGAACTCGCCGAATACGGCAACAAGGCGCTTGCGGGTATTGCTCTGTTCGAACTTCTTGTCATTCTCACCTGCGTTAGAGAACGAGAAGAACTCGGGAACTGCAAAGTGAGTAGCCATACGATAGTTGCGTTTGTACTTAGTGTAGTCGGTTGAAGTACCGAGCATCAGGTTGAAGTTGAAGTCACCAAACTGCTTGTTGAAGTTGGTCATCAAGTTGGTTGAGAGGTAACGATACTTGAGGTCGTTGTCACTCATCATACCCTGCTGCCACTCTTGCTTAACAACACCGTTGGGAGCAACGAAGTTGTGGTTGGTCTGAGTGTAGCTGTCGACACCCATACGGTAGTTGATGAACCACCAGTCGGTGATGTCGGCCTTAACGTTGAAACCGCCGGTGAAGCGTTCAGTCTGGTCGCTCAGTTTGTTGTTGTTGATGATCCAGTAGGGGTTGTCGCTCTCTTCCCAGTTCATAAGATCGTCAAACTGTTTGAAACGTGTACCGTCCTCGTTGAGGTAGTGGGTCATGTCGTTGCTGGGAGCCCAGGTGTAAACACCGTAGAGGGCACCGCTACCGCTTGAACCATAAAGACCACCGCTGGTGAGGGTACGTGCAGTGCGTGCGTCGCTATAAGCTGCATTTGCACCGAAGGTGAAGATTTTGTACTTCTGCTCGCCGTTGAAACGGAAGGTAGTCTTCTTGTAACCAGTCTCGGGAACAACACCGGTCTGATCGTAGTAAGAACCGCTCAGGTAGAAGTTACCTGTCTCGGTACCACCGCTGATGCTCAGGTTGGTGTCCCAGATGCCACCGGTCTGGAAGAAGTTGCCAATGTTGTCATAAACGGGATCGTTGCCAATTTCATTACCCCATGACTGATAAGATTTGGGGTTGAAAGTGGTGTTGATGTAAGCCTTGGTAGTCTCGTCATAGTTATCCTGCATGAAACCGCGGCGATACTGATTCTGTACGTCGGGCAGAGTCTTAACGCGTGAAGAGATGTACTTGGCGTTCAGGTTGATTTCAACATTACCTGCTTTACCTTTCTTGGTAGTGATCAGGACAACACCGTTTGCTGCGCGTGAACCGTAAAGTGCCGATGCAGCCGGGCCCTTGAGGATAGACATGTTCTCGATATCCTCGGGGTTGATATCCATTACACGGTTAGAAGTAGTAGTCGAGGTCTTGCCAGATCCATCGAAACCGGTGTTACCAACAACTGAAGAAGAGTTATCATAGATGATACCATCTACAACGAACAGAGGCTGGTTGTCACGGTTTTCAGAACCAGATGTACCACCACGAAGGATGATCTGTGCACCTGCACCTGCAGCACCCGATGACTGAGTAATGTTAACACCTGCAATCTTACCAGAGAGCGAGCTGATAGCGTTTGCAGTTTTGTTTCTCATAAGTTCCTCGGCCTTCAGGTCGTCTACGGCATAACCGAGAGACTTGCGTTCCTTCTTGATACCGAGCGCGGTAACAACAACCTCGTCGAGGTTAGTGTCACTGCTTTCCATTGTAACGTCCAGGTTAGAACCTGTAACCTTGATTTCCATTGGCTTAGAGCCGATGTAAGAAATCACAAGAGTGCTGCCCTGGGGGGCATTAATACTGTAACGACCGTCGATGTCGGTTGAAGTACCACGGCTGGTCCCTTTGACCATTACGGTAGCACCGATCAGCGGCTCACCAGAGGCGTCCGTAACGACACCTGTAACTTTGTTGTTTTGCGCAACAGCAGTGAAACCCATATTGCTCTGACTTGAAGTCAGACCAACAGGAGCACCACATGCGATAGCGAGCGCAGCCAACAATACACATTGTTTTTTCATACGCACATTTTGTGAGTTGGTTTATAAAAAATAGTTATCTATCACTCGTTTTTATGTATTAAAACGGCACGGGAAACACTTCCCCAATGTCATTTTAAATGCAAAATTGCAAATATTTTTTGTGATACGCAACAAAAATACAACTTTTTTTGCTTTTCACACCATAATTATTATAAGACTCTCTGCAAGTAGTAATCGGCGTGTTTTGCCTGCAGAGCGCATTATAGCAATTAATTTCAAATGCAAAATTGCGAAAAAAAAATAAATAAAACAAAACAATGGTTAACCAATTATCAGGTTATTTGCCAAATATTTAAGGTTTTGAAAAGAAATTGCATTTGTAAATTCCTAAAACACAATTATATATGAAAATGCCAATATCCAGCCCCTATTAACATACTATAATATTCTTTAATATATTTTAAAGAAGTTTATGCTCTTGAATTGGAAAATTTAATGATGGCGAGGGCTACTTGAGGCGTGCCGCGATGGAGAGGAGATGGTGCCCGAACTTGCAGTAGATGCACTTACGGGCATCGCAGTACTCGCGTTTCAGTTGCAACATTGCCTGGGTTGACAGGGCGTCGGGGGTGGCGATGCCGGCACGATTCCAAGCATCGATGACTGAGTTGCGTTCGGGCGGCAGTTGCTCGAGCAGTGATACGGCACGTTCGCCCATCTCATAGTTGCCGTTAATCTCGCTATAGGCATAGTATAATGGCGCCACGGTATTGATTAGAACGATATCTATCGACTTGTTGCCCATCGCCCTCGCACCCATGTCGCTCTCTTTGCCCAAGGCATAGTGGGTTGCCCAGTAACCGGTCAGCTCGACGCTGAACAGTTCGCGCAGGGCTTTCTCGTCGGCAGCCTCCAGGATGGCTTGCATCAGGTTGAAACCGCCCTTGATGAAGTGGGCAAGCATGGCAATGCGGCGGGCTGGAAAGTTGGCGGGACGCATCCTGAACATCTTCCATGCCTCATGCTCCATCGGGGTGAGACTGAACTTGTTGGCCAGGAAATCATACTCACGTTTGAGTTGGCTTGTATATTGGTCGGTGACAGCCACATCGGTCAGCATGCCGGCCTGACCGAACAGCAGCGCCTCAACCTGAAGCAGCGAGTCGCTGTGTTTGTGAAGGAGTCTCAGCGGGGTGCGGCGCGCCAGTCGCTCCATGGCATCGCTGTTGACTCCGAACCCCAGGTTACGCGCCAGGGTCACATAGCATATCTCCTCCCAGTTTCCCATCGTGGACTTGTGCAGGTCGGCTATGCGTCCCACCTTGCCGTGCATACGCTCGAAGGCAAGGGCCTCGGTCCACTCGGTCACCAGCAGCGCCGGCAGTGTCGGCAGCGACGACGCACACGGAATCTCGACTTGGGCGTTAACGAGTTGGGACAGTTGTTGCCCGAATCGGGGCGAGCATTGCAGCACCAGCTGCGGAATGCGTTCACCGTTCGAGCGATATACGGGAGCGTCATCCTTGTCAACGACATGCAGGATAACACTGTCATAGGCTTTGTCGGTGTCATGGCCGTGGCGGTGCCAGTCGGTGGCGCGCACATGAATTTCTATGTTGCCCACCCACACCTGACCGTCAATTTTCACCTTGGCATTAAAGAAGTCGGGGCCTTGGTCGGTGTTCAGCCGCCCCGGGTCAAGCACCTGAACGCGGCGGCCGTCGTTGGTCACCATGTCCTCGCTCATCCATAGGCGATGCTGCCACACATATTGCATAATGCGTTCCATAGTCCCTATAAATTCATCATGCTCTCGATTATCCTGCGGTCATTGCTCAGGCGCGGCACCTTGCGCTGTCCTCCCAGTTTTCCGGTGCTTGCCAACCATCGGTCAAACAACCCCGTTTGTGCCACAGTTATCTGTGGGGCAGCCAGAAAGATGTCGCCGCCTCGCTTGGCCTCATAGTCGCTGTTCACCTCTTTCAGACGGCTATCCAGCGCTGCGGCAAACGCTTCGAGGCTCGACGGTTGTTTGCCGAATTCAACGAGCCACTGGTGGCAGCCTTTTTGGTCGCCATCGGCAAAGACGGGCGCGGCGGTATAGTTGAGCACCGTGGCCCCGGTAGCCAGTGCGGCGGCAGTGATGGCAGCGTCGGCATTGTGGACCATCAGTTCCTCGCCAAACGCGTTGATAAAACTGCTGGTGCGTCCTGCAATCCTGATTTTCACCGGATTGAGCTGGTCTATGGTAACGGTGTCGCCAATCCGGTAACGCCACAGTCCGTTACATGCCGTGATAACCAGTTCGTAGGTTTTGCCGGCTTCAATTTCCCATATCGGATACACCTCGGGGGTACGGCTGTCGATATCACTCAACGGAATGAACTCATAGAACACTCCGGCGTCAAGCAACAGCATCATCGCGCTTGACTCCCACGACGACTGCACGGCAAAGAACCCCTCGCTGGCGTTGTAGGTGTCAAGGAAGTGCATGCGGCTCATGTCGCACAGGTTCTCATACTGCTGACGATAAGGTCCAAAGGCGATTCCACCATGGAAGAACACCTCGAGGTTGGGCCATACATCGTGCAGGCATGAAGCCCCTTTCAACTTCATAACCTCTTTGATAACAGTGAGGAACCACGACGGCACACCACTAAGGTTGGTGATATTCTTGTCGGCAGCGGCCTTGACCAGTGCCGGCAGTTTCTCGTTCCAGTCCTCCATCAGGGCGATATCCTTGCCCGGCGCCCTGAACAGGTTGGCAAGCGGATTCATACCCTCGATGAGGTTGGCGCTCAAGTCACCCACCTTGACACCGCGGGGCAAGTCCAGTTCATTGGCAAAACTGCCGCCCAGTATCAGCGCCCTGCCAGAGAACAGGCGGCTCTCGGGATTCAGGTTCAGGTAATGGGCTACCACGTCGCTGGCTCCACGGTAATGGTTCCACCTCAGAGACTCAATGGTGACTGGGATATATTTGCTTTTGCCGCCGGTGGTGCCGCTTGACTGGGCAAACCTCATTGTCCGTCCCGGCCACAGCACGCTGCTCTCGCCTTTGACCATGCGCATTACCATCGGACGTATGTCTTCATAGGAGAACAACGGCACACGACTGGCAAAGTCGTGGTAGGTCCTGATGGTCGAGAAGTCATATTTGCGGCCGAACCACGTCAGCGACGCTTTCTCCACAAGCCGCACCAGTTCGCCCTGCTGGACGCTGTCGGCATAGTCAATAAACCTCAACTGCTCCTGCAGCCGGTTATTGAAATGCCCGCGGACAAGTGGCGTGAAATCTATCATAATAAACCTTGATTACTGTTCGTCGGGGTCGCTGACCACCTGGAAGTCGTCGTTCTCGTCGCGATAGTCGCTGTCCCAGTATTCGTCGCTCCACTCCTTGCTGTCGGGGTTGATCATCTTGCCGCCGGCGTTTTTGTCATACGAAACTTCGTCCTCGACAGTCTCGTCTTTCTCGGCCTCAAAGATGAAGTCATCCTCGGCCTTGACACGGTGTTGCTCGTCAAGGTCACGGTGTGTGACGGTCTCGGGAATGCGGTTGCGCTCGTCATTGATGGTGCGCCACAGCAGGTCTTTCAGTTGGGTTAGCCCCATCTGTGCCACGCTCGAGATAAACACGCACTCAATGCCGTCGGGCAGCATCGGGCGCATCTCCTCGATCAGTTCGTCGTCAAGCATGTCACACTTGGTGATTGCCAGCACGCGCGGTTTCTCAACCAGGTCGGGGTTGAAAGTGTCCAATTCGTTGCACAGCACCTCATACTCGTGCTTGATGTCATCGGTGTCGGCGGGTATCATGAACAGCAACACGGCGTTACGTTCAATATGCCTCAAGAAGCGCAGACCCAGGCCCCTGCCCTCGCTGGCACCCTCGATAATGCCGGGAATGTCGGCCATGACAAACGACTGCTGCCCGCGATAGCTTACGATGCCAAGGTTGGGTTCCAGTGTGGTGAACGGGTAATTGGCAATCTTGGGTTTGGCTGCCGATATGACACTGAGCAGCGTTGACTTTCCGGCATTGGGGAATCCCACCAGACCTACGTCGGCAAGCACCTTCAGCTCCAGGATAACGCTCTTTTCGACGCCTCGCTCGCCGGGCTGCGCAAAACGCGGAGTCTGGCGTGTGGCGGTCTTGAAGTGGGTGTTGCCCAGTCCGCCACGCCCGCCCCTGAGCAGACGCACTACCTGTCCGTGTTCGGTGACGTCACACAGGAACTGTCCTGTCTCGGCATCATATACCGCTGTCCCGCAGGGAACCTCGATGGTGCGGTCCTCGCCGTCCTTGCCCGTTGACTGGTTCTCTGAACCTGCCTGACCGTTGGTGGCAAAGATGTGGCGAGTATATTTCAGGTGAATCAGGGTCCACAGGTTGCGGTTACCCTTCAGGAAAACGTGTCCGCCGCGCCCGCCGTCGCCCCCGTCGGGGCCTCCCTTGGGGACATACTTGGCGCGATGGAGGTGGGCCGAGCCGGCACCTCCGTGCCCGCTGCGGCACAATATCTTAACGTAATCAATAAAATTACTTTCTGCCATTTGTCTTTACTGTTTAATCCATTTGAAAATATCTTTGATTGTGTGTTTTTTGCCGTACATCAATATACCGGTGCGGTAGATTCGTGCAGCAACCCACACAATTCCGGCAGCGGTCGCATAGAGCAGCGCCAGACTGGCTACCATCTGCCATGCTGGAACATCGTAGGGCACACGTATCATCATCACGATGGGTGATGTGAACGGTATCATCGAGCACCACACAGCCATAGGTCCGTTGGGGTTGTCAATGCAGCCCATGCCGGCATAGAGCGCGACAATCATGATAATGATGATGGGGCTGGTGAACTGGCTTGCATCACTGGCCTGGTCAACTGCCGACCCGAAGGCGGCAAACAGGGCCGCATAGAGAAGGTAGCCGCCGATGAAATAGAGCACGAACCACGAGATGATGGGCAGATAGTTGACACTGGCAACCTGAGACATGATCATTGCCATCATGTCCTCGCTTGCTCCCGCATCGACACCAACACTGCTTACACCTCCCATAGCCAGAACGACAGCCCCGATGACAAGCACCCATACTGCAAACTGCGTCAGGCCAACGAGCCCTACACCAATGATTTTGCCCATCATCAGCTGGAACGGTTTGCAACTGCTGACGATGACCTCGACAATTCGGTTTGTCTTCTCCTCGACCACGCCGTTCATGATCATGGCACCGTACATCAGCACGAACATGTAGATAAACATCGAGAAAATCATGCCAATGATCATCGCCATCTCGGTCGATGACTCGCTCTCGCTGCCGTCATCGCTCCACTTGACGCTGTTGATGGTCACGTCAACGTTAGCCTTGTCGATGATGCTTTTCAGTTCGGGGATATTGTAAGACGCAATGCGAGCCTGGCTGATGGTGTCGCTGAGGCGACCGGCAACATATTCCCTTAGGGAGAGGTTGATGGTGCCCTCGCTGTATATGTTCACCACTGCCGTACTGTCGATGTCCCGCGGGATGACAATCATCGCCTCGCTGCTGCCGTCGGTCTTCTCATAGAAGGCGCGGGCATCGGTCACGGTGTCTCCCCTGAGGGCAACAAAGTGGTATGTGTCATTGTCGGCAAGAGCGGCGGCATACTTGCCGGTCTCGTCAATGACGATGACGTCCTTGGTCTCTCCGCCGCCGTTAAGCTGGCTGATGAGGACAGGGATTCCGCCCACGAGCAACACCAGCAACGGCATGAGCAGGGTGATGACAATGAACGATTTGCGCTTAACCATCTCCAGGTATTCGCGTGCTATAATCAGTTTCAGTTTATTCATGGCTGTGACTATTGTTTGCTGGTTACTGTTTCAATGAAAATCTCGTTCATGCTGGGCAGTACCTCGCTGAATCCGGTCAGATTGCAGTTCTGGTTGAGCCACGACACGGCTTCCCGCACCGTAACGCCGTCGTTGAGTTTGATATACTCGCCGCTGGCGCCAACGGGTTTGTCGTCCATCACCGTGAACATGCCGTCGCACTGCGGCAGGGTTTCGTCGCCTGCCAGCGACACGGCGATGATGTTCTTCTTGTAGTTCTGCCGTATTTGTGCAACATTGCCCTGCAACACGACTTTTGAGTGATTGATGAGGGTTATCTGTTCGCAGATGGCCTCGACCGACTCCATGTTGTGGGTTGAGAACAGTATGGTGGACCCGCCGTCGCGAAGGCGCAGTATCTCACGTTTCAACTGTTCGGAATTGACAGGGTCAAACCCCGAGAAAGGCTCATCAAAAATCAGCAGTTGGGGCCTATGGATAACGGTAGCGATAAACTGAACCTTCTGTTGCATACCCTTAGACAGCGCCTCCAGTTTCTTGTCACGCCACTCGGTCAGTTCAAAACGCTCCAGCCAATCGTTCATCTCTTTGACGGCAACCGACTTGGGCATGCCTTTGAGACGTGCAAGGTAAACGATTTGCTCGCCGACCTTCATTTTCTTGTATAGTCCTCGCTCCTCGGGCAGGTATCCAATCCTGGTCACGTCCTCGTCAACAATGGGACGCCCGTCAAGCAGCACGTCACCGCTGTCCTGATGGGTGATGCGGTTGATGATGCGGATGAGGGTGGTCTTGCCCGCGCCGTTGGGACCGAGCAGGCCGTAGATGCACCCCTGGGGAACGGTCAGGCTGACGCCGTCCAGGGCCGTGTGCCCCGAGTACCGCTTTACAACATCGTTAATCTCGATAAAATTCATAGCATTTCTCTATTTTATTAGTTAGACGCACATTACGCACCGATTGCTACGCTGTGCCCTCAATTTTGTTGCTCGACTATACAAAAATCGAAGAGCCGGCACGGTGTCTTGGCCTTGGTGGCCACTCCGCATTTGGCTCTTCGATATTATGTGCTATTGATTATTCTTCGCCTTCGTCACCGGCCTGCATGTTGGTGAACACGTTCTGCACGTCTTCATCCTCCTCGAGTACCTCGATGAGTGCCTCAACCTGCTCGCGCTGCTCGGCGCTCAGTTCCTTATACTCGGCGGGTTCATAAACAAACTCGCTGCTGGTGATTTCAAATCCGTTGTCCTCGAGATACTTCTGGATGTCGCTGTTTGACTCGAATGCGCCGCCAATCAGGATTTCCTCTTCGTCCATCTCAAAGTCTTCGCCACCACAGTCAATCAGTTCCAGTTCGAGGTCATCAACTGTCACGCCGTCCTTGGGTGCCACGTGGAAGTAGCACTTGTGAGAGAACATGAAAGCAACAGTACCCGAGTTACCCAGTGTGCCGCCCTTCTTGTTGAAGTAGTTGCGCAGGTTGGCAACGGTGCGGGTGGTGTTGTCGGTTGCAGTCTCGACGAGAACCGCGATGCC
This sequence comes from Candidatus Sodaliphilus aphodohippi, assembly GCA_018065665.1. Taxonomy (GTDB): domain Bacteria; phylum Bacteroidota; class Bacteroidia; order Bacteroidales; family Muribaculaceae; genus Sodaliphilus; species Sodaliphilus aphodohippi. The sequence continues at coordinate 20,981 of JAGHSV010000034.1, read as the reverse complement.
ATTGGGTCCAAATCCCTCATAGATAACCTCCTTGTAGTCGCCGGCATCCTTGTCACTTGCCTTCTTGATGGCGCGCTCTACGGTGTCCTTTGGCATGTTGGCAGCCTTGGCGTTGGCCATCAGCGCACGCAGGCGTGAGTTAGACGAGGGGTCGGGACCGCCAGCCTTAACTGCTATTGTGATTTCTTTACCAATCTTGGTGAACGTGCGGGACATGCTGCCCCAGCGTTTCAGTTTTCTCGCTTTGCGATATTCAAATGCTCTTCCCATTGTAATGTATTTTTATTGTTTTTTTGTTTCCAATATTTTAATATACTGAGTATTAAGTCTGCACTTTGCTAATCTCGCCATCGACTTGTCAGCAACAATGCAAACTTCGCCCACTCAACAAACTACAAAATTACACCATTTTTCCCAAATAAGCAAAAACTTTTCGCTAAATCAGAAATTCAGAATGTAATGTTGCGGTCAGGAGAGGGCAAGAAGAGAGCATCCTTACTTGGTCATGAAGAAGGTTATGTTGCGTGCAGCAAGCAGTTGGGCATAGGTGATGAAATTGCCCTCGTGGCGCTTGCCGTCAATCTCGACATGGTCAACATACATGTTTGTCTCGCTGATGTTGCGTGCCTCGATAACGAGCGGATGTGTATCCTTGCCGTCGCCCGAGGTGATTTGCATGGTGATGCGGGGGAACTGGGGCGCTCCCAGTGCAAAGATGTTGCTTGCCGGAGTGACGGGATAGGAGCCCATTACCGAGAACAGGTACCAAGCCGACATCTGTCCGCAGTCGTCGTTGCCGTTGAGGCCGTCGGGCGCGTTGCGGTAGTTGATGCGGGTGTGCTTGCGCACGAGTTCCTGGCACTTGCGCGGTGCACCGCAGTAGTCGTAGAGGTAGATGTAGTGGTGTCCCGGTTCGTTGTCGTGGCGGTAGTAGCCGCCCTCAAAGTTCTGGTCGAGTTTCTTCTTGAAAGCTTCGTTGCCTCCCATCATCTCGATCATGCCCGGAACGTCCTGCATGACACAGAAAAGATAGGTCCACTTTGAGCCTTCGGTTAAGCCAACCCGCCCATTGTCGTCAAGGTCTTTCCAGTTGCCGTTGAAGTCGCGTGGCAGCATGAAACCCTTCTCCTTGTTATACACATTGCGGTAGTTCTGAGACCAATTCATCAGTTTGTTGTAGTCATCGGTCTTGCCCAGGTCTTGTGCCACCTGTGCGATGCACCAGTCGTCGAGTGCATACTCCAGGGTACGCGACACGCTCTCGGCAGTACGGTCGTAGGGGATGTATCCCAGGCTGTGGTAGTAGCTGGCACCGGCTCGGCCCTCAAATCCTTCCCACTGGTCGCGGTCGGCAAAGCGTCGCTGTGTATCGCCGTCGGGCGGCAGCATGGCATCCTTGCGCATTGCCTCGTAGGCAAGGTTTACGTCATAGTTGCGGATGCCCTTCATGTAGGCGTCGGCGATGACGACGTCGGAGTGGGTGCCAATCATCACGTTGGTGTATGACGGGTTGGGCCACATGGGCAGCCATCCACCCTCACGGTACATCTGCAGGAGTGCTGTGATGAAGTCACCGGTCAGTTTGGGCTCGAGCAGCGTGAGCAGCGGGTGTGTGCAACGGAAGGTGTCCCACAGCGAGAAGTCGTTGTAGGAGTTGCCCTCGTGGATTTTGTCGTCCATGGCGCTGTAGTAGCGTCCGTACTCGCCCATCTCGCGCGGCAATTGGTAGTTGTGGTAGAGCGCTGTGTAGAATATAGCAGCCTGGTCGGGTGTTGCCCCCTCGACGGTGAGGTTGCCCAGCACCTTGTTCCACGCGTTGCGTGTAGTCGTGGCAAGCTGTTCCATGTCCCATCCGGGCACTTCCTTGGCGAGGTTCTCGCGTGCCTGCTCAATGCTGATGAATGATGTTGCCACCTGCACGGTAACGGCCTTCCCGGCGGCGTCAAACTCGGCAAACGCCCCCATACGGGTACCGGTCTGCTCGTTCTTGTCGCGATAGACGCAGTTGTCGCTCCAGGTGCCGAACCCCTTGATGGGTTTGTCAAAACGGATGACGAAATATCCGTTGAAGTTGGGCATTTCGGGTCCGAACGGGTCAGACTGTCGGTCGGGGTTGTATCCGATAATCTCGTTTTTCTCGGGGACTACCTTCATCCATCCGCGCAAAGTCTTTAGGCGGCGGTCATATCGGTTGCAGAAGTCGGTCTTGGACGGGTCCAGGTTGATACCCTGCACGATGATTCTTTGCATGCCCTTGCCGGGGAATGTGAACCGCATCAGCGCACAGCGCGCCGACGCAGTGATTTCGCCCTTTACCTTGCCTTCGTTGCTCTGCATGACAACGCTGTAGCGGTAGGGGGTGGCCTTCTCGTCCTTGTGGCTGAACTTCATCGCCCTCTCGTTGGCGGCAGTTTTAACATCCTTGCCTGTTTGCGGCATCAGCGACACATAACCGTAGTCGCCCATCCATACCGATGGCTGGTGTGTGGCAAGGAAGCCGATGATGGTCGGGTCCTCGTAGTAATAGGGCATGTCACCGATTCGGTTCTCCCATGTCTGTGCGGTGAAGTTGGTCATTGCGTAAGGAGGACTCACAAAGGGCGAAGTGCCTCCGTCACCGTTTTCTGATGCACCAATAAGTGGATTTACACAGTCAACAGGCGACTGAACCCGGGCCGATGCAACGGCAACTGACAGTAGCATCGTGGCTAATAAGATAATTTTTTTCATTGTCAAGTATTTTAGTTGTTATTGATATTCAGATTCTCATTAAATATATTGACCGGTACAGGTATTATTTCTGTTTTTTATAGCGGTACTTCACGCCAAGGTTGTGGAGGACAAACGACATGATGTCGGCGCTCTCCTCGATGGCCTTTGCGACGGGTTTGCCGTGTCCATGGCCCGCATTGCTGTCGATGCGGATGATTTTAACGGCGTTACCGGTGTTGCTGGCCTGCAGTGTTGCGGCATATTTGAACGAGTGGGCAGGCACTACGCGGTCGTCGTGGTCGGCGCTGGTGACAAGAATCGGGGGATACTTGGTTCCGTCGTTCTTGATGGTGTGCAGCGGTGAGTAGCTCCTCAGGTACTCGAACATCTCCTTTGAGTCGTCGCTGCGGCCATAGTCGCTCGCCCAGTTCCAGCCAACGGTGAAGCGGTGGTAGCGCAGCATGTCCATCACGCCCACCTGGGGAACGGCGGCGCCGTAGAGGTCGGGGCGCTGGTTGACAACGGCTCCAACAAGCAGTCCGCCGTTGCTGCCTCCGTTGCAGGCAATCTTGCCGGCTGCCGTATAGCCCTCCTTGATGAGATACTCGGCAGCGCTGATAAAGTCGTCAAACACGTTCTGCTTTTTCATCTTGGTGCCGGCCTCGTGCCACTTCTCGCCATACTCGCTGCCGCCACGCAGGTTGACAACGGCATAGATACCGTCTGCCTCGAGCAGAGGGATGCGGCTGGTGCTGAAGCCCGGCGTCATGCTGATATTGAAACCGCCGTAGCCATAGATGAGTACCGGACGCTTGCCGTCACGCTTCAGACCTTTCTTGTGGACAAGGAACATGGGCACGCGAGTGCCGTCCTTGCTGGTAAAGAACACCTGCTCGGTCTCGAAGTCGGCGGGGTTGAAGGCAACGCGGGGAGCAAAAAGCTGCTTTGACGTGTTGGTTGCCATGTCATAGGAGTAGATGGTGCCGGGGGTGGTGAAGTTGGTGAAGTTGTAGAACACCTCGGTATTCTTGTCGTCGCTCCACAAACCGACCGCGCCGATGGCGGGCAGCGCAATCTCGCCGGTCTTGGTGCCGTTACGGTCAAAGATGGCGAGTTGGGTCGACGCGTCGCGCTCATAGTTGATAATGAACTTGTCGCTGGCCTGCTGGGCACCAGCAATGACGGCGTCCGACTCGGGGATAAAGTCGGTGTTGTTCAGCCCCAGGTGGTTGATGTCATAAGCGACGATTTTCCACTGCGGGGCATTCTTGTTGGTCTTTATATAGATGCGGTTGTCGTCAATGCCCACCACCTCGTTGGTGGAGTTGTCGGTCGGGGCAATACGCACATAGTGGGGGTTACGGTCCTTGAGGTCTTTGACAAACAGTCCGTTGCCCTCGCCGGGACACTCTGTCAGAAAGATAAAACGCTCGTTGTCGTCAACCATCGACATGTAGAACATCTGGGGTTGGCTCTTGTCGCAGTACTCGAGGTAGTCTTCGCTCTGGGGCGTTCCCAGTTTGTGGTAGCACACCTTCTGGCACTCGTTCTTTGATGTCAGTTCGCTCTCGGGGGCGTCATAGCAGCTATAGAAGAATCCGTCGCCCAGCCACTGTGCACCGGTAAACTTGGCCCACATGATGTGGTCTTCAAGGGTTTTGCCCGTTGTCAGGTCAAGCACATAAATCTCACACCAGTCGCTGCCGTTGCGGGTGATGGTATATGCCAGGTAGCGTCCGTCGTTAGAGAAGTCAACGGAGTATAACGCCACGGTGCCGTCATCGCTCAACTTGTTGGGGTCGAGCACCACGCGTGCCTCGCCGTCGAGTTTGTCCTTGACATAGAGCACGCTCTGGTTTTGCAGGCCGTCGTTCTTATATATATAGTATTTCCCCTTTACTTTGAACGGTATGCCCATTTTCTCGTAGTTGAAGAGTTCGGTCAGGCGTTTCTTCACATCTTTGCGGCACGGAATGTGCTGCAGGTAGTTGTTGGTGATGGCGTTCTGCTCCTTGACCCACTGTGCGGTCTCGGCGCTGTGATCGTCCTCAAGCCAGCGATAGGGGTCGGCAACCTTGGTGCCAAAATAGACGTCAACGGTGTCGACACGCCGGGTGTCGGGATACTTGATGTTCTGGGCCTGGGTCGCCATGGCGGCACCGGCCAAGAGAATCGTGCTCATGATTAATTGTTTCATTGTATTTGCGGGTTGTTAATTATCTTATGGTGCAAAGTTACACAAAAAAAGGAAAATATCAAAGAATGACAGTACCTAAAAACATAAGAACCGCTCTCCAGTTGTTTGTCGGGAAGAGCGGTTCGGTTTTATCTTGTTGTTTGGAGAAAAAGTCTGTCAGGTGTTCATCAGGGCTTTCTTGAGAACGTCAATGGCATGCTGTTTTGAAACATTCTCACGCAACACGGCAATGACTGAGGCCGGGCATACGATTGATGTCAACACCTCGGGCAACTGTACCGAATCAAGGTGCTTGGCAATGCCAATGCCAATGCCAATGCTGTGCCCGGGTATGGTTCTGATAACTGCCAAGTTGCCCGTCACTTCGATTGATAAAGAATCGTTACCGGTCGATGACCATCCCGATAACCCGTAGTCTTCGAGATTACCCTCGGGCAAGACATAGCGATAGCCTCCTGTGGGCGTTGGCGTGCGGACGGCTTTCATCATTTTCAAATCACGTGACAGTGTTGCCTGGGTCACTTTACATCCCTGCTTGGCCAGCATCGCCCTCAACTCTCCTGGCTTCCAATGCTATTGGTCGTGATAATTCCGACCAAAAGTTCTATGCGTTTATCTTTTTCTCTCATTTTAAAATAAACTGTTAAAATAATGTTTATGTGTGTCACCCATAAAAATATGAGTCCCTATTTTGTGACATTTGAATTAATACATCATTATACTTTTATACAATTCCTATGTCGTGATATCGCAAAGTTAGCAATTTAATTTTAACATTCCAACAAATATAAGATTTTTTTGTCGTTATTTTCAAAAATATTGGTTTTTCTTATGTTTTGGCACAATATTCTAACAAATCAAAAGGTGTTTTTGCCTGTAATATAAAAATGATTTTGCAATTTTATACATTTTGCACAATCATTTTCTGGGGCGGATGCCCCATACTCAACGAACGCTTTGGCGGTTCGTTGCATATAACCCCCAGTGGGGCCAGACCTCACTCAACCCGTCAAGACGAGTGACGGAGTCACTTCACCGGAATCTTGTCGATGCGGCGCTGGTGACGCCCGCCCTCAAAGGGTGTGGTCAGGAAGGTGGTCACGATGGCCTCGGCCTCGGCGGGACTGAGAAAACGCCCGGGCATTGCCAGGATATTGGCATCATTGTGCTGGCGTGCCAGTGAGGCAATCTCGGGAATCCAGCACAACGCTGAGCGTATGCCCTGATGTTTGTTGACCGTCATGTTGATGCCCTCACCGCTACCGCAGATAGCGATACCGGGATAGCACTCGCCGCGTTCGACTGCCAGCGCACAGGGATGGGCAAAGTCTGGATAGTCACAGCTGTCCTCGCTGTAGGTGCCAAAGTCCTTATAGGCAATGCCTTCTTTCTCGAGTAACGCGATTACAACCTGCTTGGTAGCCCAACCGGCGTGATCGCTGCACAGTGCCACGGGCTTGCCGGGCTGCAGTATAAGTTGTTCCATAATATATTTGGTTTGCATTGATTTGCCATTGTTGGCATTGCAAAGTTACTCAAAAAAAATGACTCCCGCAATGCTACCGAGGGCGAAGACAAACAGTTTTTCGGTATTCCCGATACCATCTGGCGACATATCAACATAAAAAAAGAGTCGATTGCACGTGCAACCGACTCTGTGGGTAGAGATGGATTCGAACCACCGAAGTCATAAGACAGCAGATTTACAGTCTGCCCCATTTGGCCACTCTGGAATCTACCCATGTCTCCAAAAGCGTTGCAAAGGTAATAATATTTTTTGAACTGACAAAAAAAATGTGTATTTTTGTGGCGAATTTCATTACTGCTGGGTATAAATAATGATACTGAACCAACTCTCGATACTCAATTACAAGAACATCGCCGAGGCGCAACTGCGCTTCTCGCCCAACGTTAATTGCCTGATTGGCAACAACGGAATGGGTAAAACCAATGTGCTCGACGCTATTTACTACCTCAGTTTCTGCAAGAGTTTTGGGTCACAGACCGATGCCAACACCATTCGCCACGGCGAGCAGTTCCTGATGCTGCAGGGGCACTATACCAGACGCAACACCGAGGAGGACATCGTCATCAGTGCGCAGCGCGGCAAACACAAGGTGGTTAAACGCGGAGGCAAGGAGTACCAGAGGCAAAGCCAACACATAGGGTTGCTGCCGGTGGTTATGGTCTCGCCCATTGACTGGACGCTAATCAGCGGGGCCAGCGATGAGCGACGCCGTTTCATGGATCAGATTATCTCGCAGGGCGACAAACAGTTCCTTGACAGCCTCATTCGCTACAACAGAGCACTTGAACAGCGCAACTCGATGCTTCGCAACCAGATGCGCGACCCGTTATTGTATGAGACCGTCGAGGCTGCCATGTGCCAATGTGCATCATATATCCACAACGTGCGGCGACAGTGGGTTGAGAAGTTCAAACCCATCTTTGCCGAGTTCTATGCCGCCATCGCCGGCGATGGCGAGAAGGTGGACCTGCGTTACAGCAGCCACCTGAACGACTCCACCATGGACGAACTGTTGGCACAGGCTCGCGAGCGCGACCTGGTTCTGGGTTACACCTCACACGGAACGCACCGCGACGACCTGGAGATGATGCTGGGCACCTACAGTATGCGCCGCACCGGGTCACAAGGCCAGGGCAAGACATTCACCATCGCTCTGCGTCTGGCACAGTACGAGTTCCTGCGCCAGTCAACGCCAACAACACCCGTCCTGCTGCTTGACGATATCTTTGACAAACTGGATGCACGGCGTGTCGAGAACATTGTCAACATCGTAGCCAGCGACCGATTCGGACAGATTTTCATTACCGACACCAACCGCACCCACCTCGACGAAATCATGCAACGCCTTGACGGTGACCACAGCATGTTCACCGTTGTTGACGGTGTATGCACTCCCAGCGACTGCGAGGAGGCAGTGCGTCTATGAAAAAGACCAACGCAATGTCGATTGGCGAAATCATTAACAAGTACCTCAAGGAGGAACACATCGACGGACAGTTCAACGAGCAGCAGGCATGCTCGCTGTGGCCCCAGGTGGTGGGTCCAGCCATCAATCGGTACACCGTCAACCGCTGGGTGAAGGACGGAGTGTTGCACATACAGCTGTCGTCGGCCACGCTTCGAAATGAACTGACAATGAACCGCAGCATCATCATCAAGAACCTCAACGATGCTGTCGGTAAACCGGTAATAAAAGAAATCATTTTTTATTAAGATAATAATATGAGTGACAACAAAAAGCGCCAAGGCGCAGTAGAGATAACCCATCCTTTCAAATGCAGCACCCCAATGCAGTTGAGGCTGAACGATATTGACATGATGAGGCACCTGAACAACACCCGATACTTCGAGTTGCTGGACCATGCCAAGACCGACTACTTCACCCGCATTATGCCCGAACTGAAGGACTACAAACGGCCGCCAATGATTATCGCCAACGTCAACATCGACTTCCTGTGCCAGACGCTGTTTCACGAGCCCGTTGCCGTGGTTACCCAGGTTGACACCATCGGCGAGAAGAGCATACTGATGAAGCAGCAGATTATCAACAGCGACACAGGCGAGGCAAAATGCTCGTGCGCGACTACCATGGTGTTCATTGACCTGCATACCATGCGGCCAGCACCCGTGCCCGATGACTGGCGCACCGCTATCGGACGCTTTGAAGAACGTGACTTGTAACCCCATACCCGACCAATGAAACACCTATTTATAATTATAGCGACAATAATGGCTGTGACATTGGCAGGCTGCTCAGGCACTGACAACACCGACGGCAAGCAGTCGCCCAAACCACGCCACGAGACCAACATACCAACCACACCCGACCAACTGCGGGCAGTGGTCGACGGCATGAAGCAGAACACCGTGCCGTCGCTCGACAGCATCTTCACACCCGAACTGCTGTCACTCAGCCGCGAGGCGCGTCTGCTGGTTGCCGGCATCCCCGAGGGAACCCTCTACCGCGAGTTTGACTGGACTGCCAAGATGGCCGACGCTCGCACCCTCGCCACCACCCGATGCACCCATACCATTGACAGCATTGCCATTGACGGCGGCAACGCGCGGGTCAACATGAGGCTTGCCAGCGGTACAGCGGCAGGGAAACGATTCACGCTGGTGATGAAACAACTTGACGGCCAATGGCTGATTGACGACATTCTCTATCCCGACGCAGCGGCGCCCGACGACAGTGAACGGCACAGCACGCAGGACTACATAGACCGTGCCGCAAACCACCTCATGAACGGCGATGTAGAGTACATCGTCAACAACAACGTGACCAGCCTCATGCCCGACTACAAGACCAAGGGCAGCTACTATGCAGCACACCCCGAGGCCATTGACCAGGTCATCGCCACCATCGAGACAGCCAAGCACTACCTGAAAGAGAACCGCCGCTACACCCCGGCTCACGAGAAAAAACTTGACGATCTCATCAAGCAGATAGAATCCACAAGACCATAACCACACGATGTAGCGTCTTCCAGACGCGACCGGGACGGGACGCACTCCAGGGGACGTGGGGTATCAGAGTCCTTGCTCCTTGTCGTGTCGGTACAGTTGCCAGGAGTTGACGGCATTGTGCCATACACTATAAACGCCGCCCACAACCGAGGTGACCGGGTTGAGGAACATAAGGCCTAACCAGATGATGAAGACAGTGTTTTTCTGCCCCATGGCCTGACCGGCAGTGAGGCAGTCCTCGGGATGTAGACCGTAACGGCTGCCGATGCGGCGGCCCCATGCAAACTGGACGGCACAACATGCCAGTGACACACAGGCAAGGCCAAGCAATACATATATATTAATGTTGCTGTCAACAATCGTGCGCACCGTGACGGTGATTGCCAACGCTAACGCCACGAGCCACATATAAAACGCAAGGTCGCGCGAACGAAGCAAGCGTCTGGTCAGTCCAGGGGCATAGTGGCGAACGAGCAGAGCGGCAAAGAGCGGGCACAACAGCAGCGGGAAAACTTTGCCCATAATCATGAACACCACGCCCAGCATGCCACCGCCCAGCGACGACGGCACCAGCGACGACGAGATGTGGGACACCGCCACCTGCGGCTCAACCATGGTGAGCAACGGCGGTGCAAGTACCGATACAAGCAGGTTGCACAGTATGAGATAAGAAGCGCACCCCGAGAGAGAACCACCCAGTTTCTGCACGATGACGGCAGCCGCAGTGGCGGTCGGGCAGATGAAGCACAGCATCGCCCCCTCCATCAGTATCTTGGCTGTGGGTGAGAGCCACGGTGCGGCAGCAACAAGAGCGCACGCAGTCATCATCAGCCCCTGGCACAGTAACAACATGCCATGCCAACGGTGAGGACGCAGTTCATGAAGCCCAACCCGGAGAAATGCAAGGAATAGCATTGAGAAAATCAGACACGGCTGCAGCCAGTGCGACGTGCCATAGTAAAGCGAGTCGGTGGTTGTGGCATCAAGGGGCAGTGCCTCAATTATGAAATACATTATCACGCCGATGATCATAGCCACCGGCAGTTTCCATTCCTTCAGGAATGTGAACAGACGCGAGAGCATCACCTGTCAAGGACCATGCCGGCAGCGACTGCCGCGGCATTGGTGTTGGGTGTTGCAGCCACGATTGCCAATGCAAACTGCATGGCTGCACCGGGGCTTGAACCTGTTATGACGTTGCCGCTGGTCATTGTCAGCGCTTCACACCACTCAGCGCCATAACCCTCGACCTCCATGCCGGGATAGCACACGGCACGCTTACCGTCCAGGATTCCCAGTGGTGCCAGCACCACAGCAGGACTCGCACAGATGGCGGCAATACGCCCCTCGCGGCGATTGTGCTCAACAAGAGCATGTGCCAGCTCGTCACACTCCAGCAGATTGGTTGCGCCGGGCATTCCACCGGGCAGTACCAGCCACTGAGCGTCCGACATGTTAAGGCCGTCAAGCACGGCATCGGTGCTGACTACCACGCCGTGGGCACCTGTCACGACATCAAACGGGTTTATTGACACTGTGGTCACCGGCATTCCGGCGCGGCGCATCACATCAACTGCGGTCAGAGCCTCTATCTCTTCAAATCCGTCGGCAAAAAATACGTAGTTCATATTGCTATAATCTATAAAGTGAGTATAGTGATTTCATATTGATACAAATTTACTACAACTTTCCCGAACAGCAGCAATATTAACCGATAAAAAAACAAAGAATTTGCACAATCGGTCAAGTTGTAGTAACTTTGTCGTTGTGCAGGGCACCGAATGATGGTTCTCGCTATCGGCATCAAGCCCCGCAAAAGCCGTTTTAGACCATTATTATGCCTTTTTTGACAAAAAAATAAAGTTTTTAACAACCTTGCCCAAACTGCGTGACCATGGGGAGAACGGCAACCGTTGTTAACACAGCAAAACCAAAGTTTACATTTTTTAGCGGTATTTTTGGGTGCTATTACAAAATAAAATGCTAACTTTGAACGCTATTTGAAACGAATAGCCTAATTATTAACGAGGCGTGGCAACTGTTTTATGGTGTTGCTTAGACTGATTCAAACCGCCTGCGAGCCGCATTTGGTTTGATGAGCCTCCAAAAAAATTATTTATGAATATACTGAAAAAAATTACATGTATAGTAATCGCTGCCGCGGCATCTTTGTCAATGGTGGCAACTGCACAAAATCTTCAATCAGTAACAAACAACAAGAACCGCCACGACAAACTGCTGGCAAGACAAGGTAACATCAAGGACCAGATACGTCTGGCCGACTCACAGAAATACGCCCTCAAACTCTATGAGGAAGAAGAACCCGAACCCGATATCTACACCGAGGGTTGGGATAGCGGAATCGTTAACTGCTACAAAGAGAGCCAAGTTCCCAACCGCAAGGTAATTAACGTCAAGGGATATTGCATGCCCGTCAAAGGCAACTACATCACTTCGCCATATGGCTACCGTCCTCGTTTTGGACGCATGCACAAGGGGGTTGACCTGCGTGCCGCCATTGGTGACACCGTTCGCTCGGCATTCAGCGGTCGCATCCGCTTGACCAAGTTTGAACGCTCGGGTTACGGATTTTATGTTATCGTACGCCATGACAACGGTCTGGAAACCGTTTATGGTCACCTCAGCCGTTTCCTCGTGCAGCCCAACCAGTATGTGAAGGCCGGTCAGCCCATCGCACTCAGCGGCAACACCGGACACAGCACAGGTCCGCACCTCCACTTTGAAACACGTTTCATGGGCTACGCCATCAATCCCGAAGCCATCTTTGACTTCAAGAATCGCGTTACCCACACCGACAACTACACATTCACCAAGACCACTTACACGCAGGCCCGCAACTACGAAGGCACCACCACTGCTTCAAAGTAATGTGTATCGGGGTTTTCGAGTAGATATTTCAACATCAAGAATATGACTAAGGCAGAGGAGAGCAGTCCTCTGCCTTTTTGCTGTATCAAAAGTTTTTTGTAACTTTGTCATGTATGGAAAAGAAGAGTAATAGCATGCTTGATGGAGTCAGGACGGTGTTTGTTGATTTGGACGACACTTTGTGGTGGTTCACCGAGAACAGCAAGGTAGCGTTCCTGCATACATACGAGGAGGCGGCACGGGAGCACACGATGCCGCCATACAATCTGTTCCACGATATTTACCTCAAACGCAACAACGAACTGTGGACTCTCTACCACCACGGCAAAATCGGGAAGGACTATCTGGTAAACGAGAGGTTCCGCTATGCGCTCGACAAATCGGGCTATGATGGCGACTGTGATGAGTTGGGGGCATGGATGAACGAGGAGTACCTGTCGTTCCTTGCAACTCTGCCACGGCTGGTGCCCGGTGCCCGTCAACTGTTGCAACGCCTTCAGGAACATGGATTTGAGGTAAACATACTGAGCAACGGTTTCAAGGGTGTGCAACTGAAGAAACTGCAGTCGGCAGGCATCGACGGATACATCAACCGCCTTGTGCTGAGCGATGACTGCGGCATTACCAAACCATTGAGGGGAATCTTTGACTACGCCCTTGAGGTGTGCCATGCCAGTGCCGACACCACGGTGATGATTGGAGACGATCCCGATGCCGACATTGCCGGTGCACACAACGCCGGATGGCGCACCATATACTTCAACCTGAAAAACAAACCGATTGCCGCCGGCATTGCCGACCATGAGGTCTCGACACTCGATGAGATTGTCTAACAATTGACGTTGAGGGGGTTTTTCTTGACAAATCTTGTTAAAGTTTGCTCAAAAAGCAACTGAAATGAGCGATATTTGAAGAAAAATTAATACCTTTGCCGACAACGTCGGCTAATATATCAAGAAAACGACATTTTACAGATTAAAATGAGTAAATTCAGATACCCGGTAGATACTGACCAGTTCCAGAAAATAAGGGAGCAAGGCAAAGTGTATGTTGACAAGACCGACATGATGTATGATCTTGCCGACAAATATAATTATGTTTTTCTGGCTCGTCCTCGTAGATTTGGAAAATCTCTGCTCTGTAATACTTTTAAGGCATATTTTAATGGGCAGAAGGAATTGTTTGAAGGGCTGAAGGTGATGGAGTTGGAGAAGCAGTGGAAAAAGTACCCGGTGTTCCATTTTATATTGAGCGGCCTAAAGGACTGTAGTATTCCTGATGCCAAGTCTAAGTTGGAAGCATTCATTGGTGATTACGAATCAGGGTATAGCAGAAACGAGGCAGACAAAACACCTGGAGCAAGATTCCGTCGTTTGATTCACAATGCTTACGAACAGACAGGCGAAAAGGCGGTTATCATTCTTGATGAATATGATTCGCCAATCATGAGATTGCTTGGTAAAGCCGAACAACTTGAAGCTATGCGTTCTTTGCTTCGAGAGTTTTATCAAGTGCTTAAGGATGAAGGCGAATATCTGCGCTTTGTCTTTATTACCGGTGTCACCAAGTTTTCACAACTCAGCATTTTCTCTGAGCTGAATAATTTGAAGCAAATCTCGATGCTTGATGATTATTCTGTTATCTGTGGCATCACGCAGGAGGAACTGGACACCACCTTGCGCCCTTGTGTGGAGGAATATGCTCAGAACTTGGAGATAACCGTTGATGAAGCGTATGCGTTATTGAAGAAAAACTATGACGGCTACCATTTTTCTAAAAAGAGTAAAGATGTATATGCTCCATACAGTTTGCTGAATGCACTTAATGACAATGACGCAACTCACTATTGGTTTGACAATGCGACCTCAGGCTCATTGCTCAAGCATCTTTCACGTTTCCCAATCACCCGGGCACTGGATTATGATGGTGTGGAAGTGAGCGAAAATGAGTTTAGCGTCCCATGTGAGAATGCCGATTCACCAATGCCATTGCTCTATCAGAGTGGATATCTCACTATCGCATCCTATGACCGTTTTACTCATCGTTATGAATTGAAGATTCCCAATAATGAAGTAAGGAAAGGGCTCATAGACTGCTTGATGCCAATTATCCTAAAGCGCACAGTAGCCGACAATAATAGCGTGGTTGCAGCAATGGCAAGAGCCATATTCAAGAGCAATCTTTCTGAAGCCCTCACGGCTCTTCGCTCCTATATTGCCAAGATACCATACGATGTTATAACCAAAGAAGAGTGGGAAGATAAGGAGCACCGTGAGTCATTCTATCAACTATTACTCTACATGGCATTCTCCATGCTCAATTCAACGGTTGATACCGAAGTCAAGAGCATTCACGGCCGTGCCGATGTGGTAATCAAGACCAAGACGGACATCTTTGTACTGGAGTTGAAAGTTGACGATACTGTAGAGAATGCCCTTGCACAGATTGACAGCAAAGGGTATGCCATACCTTACGAGGCTGACGGACGCAAGGTGACCAAGTGTGGTATAAGTATATCTTCTGAAGTCCGTAACATTACTCAATGGAGCATCACCGATTCTATTGGCAAAATTATTGAGAAGAAAGATTTTATAGACCAAATAATATAGGCAACAATCTGCAGAGCCATCAAGGCTCTGCGTATAGGGCTCCGCCTTTCTTTAGTTACTTAATGTGGCAAGTCACAAAAGGTGTGATCACTGCTCTTGTTTACAAGGGCAAATAGAATATCATTGCAAAAAAAGTAGTAGCATTTATTGAATGCCACCACATTGTTAAATATGATATTGACTATTTAATTACAGTGTGAGAAGTTTCTTGCGAAATGCATTCCCTATCAGGTGTGCCACGTTGCGCGAATCGGTCTTGCGAAGCAGTTGCTTTCGGTGGAACTCAACTGTGTTAGGTGAGATAAAGAGTTGTTGTGCAATTTCTGCACTGCTCAACCCTTGGGAAAGAAGCTCCAGAATCTGTATTTCGCGATTTGTTAGTGAATGCTTTTGTGCCATATTTCTAATAAACAATAGTAATTTTGTTCACAAATTTAGTACTCTTGAACTTTTCCACCAAAAAAAATAAACAAAAAAATAAATTTTCGCTCAAAAAACACTGAATTTCGGTGGGCGTTCAAAGAACAAAAGTCTATTTTTGACCAGAAAAAAAGCATTTTGTAACAGCTCGTTTCAAAATCCAATATTTTGCCAACAAGGCAGCATTCTCCTTTCTGCTACCAAATACCATAGTGTTTTTGGGGTATATCGCAAAACGATGCTTATGGTACGGCATATTTTTAATACGATTGTAATATTTAATAGGACATTTATTGTTATTTTTTCGTGACCGATTTGTTAACTTTGTAGCATGAAAAGGTATGGATTAACTCTAATGATGGTTTTGACTGCTGTCATGGCGCTGGCCGCTACGGCACGCACAAGATGGCAGCAACCCCTTGGCGGCGCATGGCAGTTTGTGAAAAGCGATGTGGAGCACGCCAACAGCGACACACAGTGGCAAGAGGTCAGCATTCCTCACTCATGGAACGCAAGCGACGGCTGCACGCCCCGATATTTTCGCGGCAACGGTACCTATCGATATTGCTTTGACGCTCCCAACGACATCAAAGGCAAGCGCGTCGTGATTCACTTTGAGGGTGTCAGCCAGCATGCGCGCGTATATGTCAACGGCAACCTGGCCGCCGAGCACAAGGGGGCGTTCACAGCATTCACCGCCGATGCCACTCCTTTTCTCAAACCCAAGGGCAACGAACTATTGGTACGCGTCAGCAACGCGCTGGATGAGACCATTATACCGCTCGCGGGCGACTTCACCGTCTTTGGCGGCATCTACCGGCCCGTCTATCTCGAGGTGGCACCCGCCAACGGCATCACTCTCCTCGACCATGCCACCAAGGGTGTCTATATCAAGCAGAACGAGGTCTCGGCCGATAAAGCCCGAATCGAGGTCAAGGCACGAGTGGACCTTACTGCCGACGTGAAACACCGTCTCAGTCTGCACGTCACTGCCACCGACGGCTGTGGCAGCAGTGTTGACGTCAGCGGCGGCAGCATGAAACGAGGTACCGATTTCTATGAGATTTCCCTGCCGGTCACCATCCCCAACCCACACCTGTGGAACGGCAAGAAAGATGCGGCAATGTATTCATGCAACATCCAGTTGATGGACGGCAACAATGTCATTGACGAGGTTACCGAGCAAATCGGCCTTCGCTCATGCCACATCGACCACAACAAGGGATTCTACCTCAACGGCGAGTCCTACCCCCTGCGTGGTGTCAACCGCCATCAGGACCGGCAGGACAAGGGGTGGGCAATCACCAACGATGACCACGACCAGGACATGGCAATGATCAAGGAGATTGGCGCAAACACCATTCGTCTGGCACACTATCCTCACTCACAGTATTTTTACTCACTGTGCGACCGCGAGGGCATGCTCGTGTGGGCCGAGATTCCGTTTGTCGAAAAGGGCACCAGGAATAATGCCGAGTTTGATGCCAACACCTGCAACATGCTTGTGGAACTAATCCGGCAGAGCTATAACCACCCTTCTATTTTCTGCTGGAGTCTATATAACGAGTTGGGCGAAGGCACTAACCCCGAACTTCTCGTGGCGCGGCTCAACGACCTGGCACACCGCGAAGACCCGACACGCATCACCGTCGGCGCCACCAACAATGCCGGCCGCCCCGAGAACCGGATACCCGACGCCGTGGGGCATAACACCTATCCCGGATGGTACTGGTCCGACCCGACGGCAATGAAGTGGACCATCGCATGGAACTACAAGCCCGACAGCGGCAAGAGCATCGCCATCAGCGAGTACGGTGCCGGGGCGAGCATACATCACCACGACCAGCATGTGAAGTCCGCGCCCAAGACCGACGGCGAGTGGCACCCCGAGGAGTGGCAAGCCTTTGTCCACGAGTGCAATTATCGCGAGATTGACAAGAGCCCGATGCTGTGGGGCACCTTTGTCTGGAACATGTTTGACTTTGCCAGCGCCGGTCGGCACGAAGGCGACGCCATGGGCATCAACGACAAGGGACTCGTCACCTATGACCGCAAGGTGCGCAAGGACGCTTTCTATTTCTACAAGGCCCAATGGAACCCCGAACCCATGGCACACATCTGCTCACAGCGGGACGTCGAGCGCAAGGAAGCCCTCACCGACGTGAAGGTTTACAGCAACTGCAACAACCCCGTCCTGACCGTCAACGGGACTACATATCAACTCCAAGACAATGGCTATCACACCTGGACGGCACACGGCGTTCAGCTCTCCAAAGGCGACAACAACATAGTGGTGCACACCGACGAGGGGGCTACCGACTCGTGCGTTTGGGTTCTCAAGTAAAAAAACAACGATATGAAAAAAATAGCGACTATATTGCTGATGGTGACTTTTGTTGCCGCTGCGTGGGCAAAGTCAAACACTTGCCCGTCCGACTTCGTCAATGTTCACATGGGTACGGCAACCAAAGGTGAGGGAGGCACCGCACCGTTTGTCGGAGTGCCACACGCCATGACCAATTTCCTGCCCCAGACCCGCGAGAACAAGATGGGTACAATGGCTTATATCTATGACGACAAGTCAATTATGGGTTTCATGGCATCACACCAGCCAACCATCTGGATGGGTGACTACGGCTATATGTCGATCATGCCGCAGACCGGCACCGAGGTGCGAACGCTGTCGCACGACCGCGCGCTGCCTTACAGCCATAATCGCGAGGAGGCACACCCATACTCTTACTCCGTTGACCAGCAGGCTGCCGAGGGTATCATCCACGCCGAGATGACCGCTGCCAGCCGAGCCGCCATCATGACGTTCTCTTTCCCGAGTAAAGCCAATCAACGCATTATACTTCAGGGTATTAATCTGAACCCCGAGTTGGGCGACTGGTGCAACGACTACGGACCACGACTCCAGAAACTGCGTGGTTGGGTAAAGGTGGACGTCGCCAAGGGCGAAATCGTGGGTTACAACCCCGACCGGCAGAGTGCCCAAATTGGACCCGAAACTCCCAATTTCAAGGGTTATTTCGTAGTACGCTTCAACCGGCCCATCATCGGTTTCGGCACATGGGACGGCGACAAGGTTTACCGCGACCGCGACGAACTCAGCGGCACGCGCATGGGGGCTTTTGTCGAGTTTGGCGCCAACGGCAAGGCACCCGTAGTCGCACAGGTGGGAACTTCGTTCATCAGCCTGGAACAGGCACGGGAAAACCTCGACAAAGAGGTCGGCAACAATAATTTCAAGTCACTGATGGCCAGCACACGCGACCAGTGGGACAAGGTGCTGGGAAAGATGTCGGTCGAGACCGGCAACCGCGACGACAAGATTATCTTTACAACCGCGCTCTATCACAACTACCTGTTTCCGCGCGACTTCAGCGAGTACGGGCACTACTACAGCGCCATGGACGACAAGGTGCACGAGGGCATCTCCTACAACGACTTCTCGCTGTGGGACACCTTCCGCGCCACTCACCCGCTGCTCACGCTGCTCGAGCCCACGATGACGGGCGACATGATTACCGGTTTGCTGAACATGTACAAGGAAGGCGGATGGCTGCCCATGTGGCCCAACCCCTCATACACCAACATCATGATTGCCACCCATGCCGACGCCGTCATTGCCGACGCCTACATGAAAGGCATACGCAACTTTGACGTCAACCTCGCCTACGAGGCTATGCGAAAGGATGCCATGGTACCGCCCGACGGCGACACACAGCGACGATATGGCGACCGCGACCGCTGGACCGCCTACGAGGCTCGTGCCGGAGCCAGTTTCTACCACACCATCGGATATGTGCCCGACGACCGCACTGCCGAGAGCGTGTCGCGAACACTCGAGTATGCCCTCGACGACTGGTGCATCGCACAGGTGGCCCGCGACATGGGCAAGACCGATGACTACAACAACCTCTTGCGATGGTCACAGAACTACCGCAACCAGTATAACAAGGAAAAAGGGTTCATGCTGCCCCGTCGCTACGACGGCACTTGGATTGACATCGACGACCACGACCGGCACGGACTCACCGAGGGGTCGAAGTGGACCTACCTCTTCTGTGTCATGCAGGACATCCCTGGCATGATCGAGATGATGGGAGGCAAAGATGCTTTCGCCCGCAAACTCGACCAGAATTTCGACGGAGGGCACTACAAGCACGACAATGAGCCCGGACACCACTACATCTACCTCTATGACTACTGCGGACAGCCACATAAAGCACAACAACTCATTCGCAAGACCGTGCGCGACAACTACCGCAACGCCCCCGACGGGTTCAACGGCAATGACGACTGTGGACAGATGTCGGCTTGGTACCTGTTCTCGGTAATGGGCTTCTACCCCGTCACTCCGGCAAGCAACCTCTTTGCACTGGGAGCGCCCCAGTTCCCCCGCATCACCATGCAGATTACCTCGCCCGACGGCAAGGACACCCATCCGCTCGTCATCGAAGCCCGCAATATCAGCGAGACAAACATGTATGTTGACCATGTCGAGATTGACGGCAAGCGCCACGAGGGCAATTTCATCACCTATGCCCAACTGCTCGCCGCCCGTCACATCACCTTCTTCATGACCAAGTAACTGAAATATGACAGTATTTGAATATCCCCGTAGGCACT
Source organism: Candidatus Sodaliphilus aphodohippi (assembly GCA_018065665.1). Taxonomy (GTDB): domain Bacteria; phylum Bacteroidota; class Bacteroidia; order Bacteroidales; family Muribaculaceae; genus Sodaliphilus; species Sodaliphilus aphodohippi. The sequence goes on along the minus strand of JAGHSV010000034.1, from coordinate 1,024 downwards.
CGCACGAGCGAGGGCCTGCGGGGTATGCGCGTCCCGTCCCGGTCGCAGCATGTTACTCGTCGGCAGGGATGGTTGTCGGTGCTTTCTGTCGGTGCGTCTTCTGGAATGTTGCCGGGGTGAGGCCCACTATGTTCTTGAAGACGGTGGTGAAGTTGCTACGCGATGCAAATCCCACGCTTTTGCCAATGGTCTCGATGGTATAACTGCCGTATGTGCCGGTATCCATCAGCCGTCGACAGGCTTCCTTGATGCGATACTCGTTCAGCAACCCATTGAAGTTGCTCTGGCTGCAGGCATTGATGGCGCGCGACAGATATTTGATGTTGATGCCCACCAGTTCGGCAAGGCGCTGCCGCGAGAATCCCTCGTTATAAATCTCGGGCGAAGACTCCATGACCGCCGTGATTTTGGCCATCAGTTCGCGGTCGGACTGTGTCGGGCCCTCTTGCCCGGTGGAGTCATCAGCCTTGTCGGCTGCAACGGCTGGCGAGTCATCGGCAGCATTGAGCACGGCAATGTATTTTTCATATAATAGGCTGTTGGTGAGTTTGGTCTTGCGGTAGTTGACGTACAACACGGCAAGGATGGTGAGCGCCAGCAACGCGATGATGACCACGCCCCACAGCACGATAGTTTGAATCTTTTGCCGGTTTGCCATCTCGCGCACTTGTTCGCGCGTTTGCTCCAGCTCGATGTTCAGCTTGGCCTCATCCATCTTGCCCAGGCGGCTCTTGTTGATGAACTCGTCCTTGGTGGTATAGTACAACAAACTATATTTATTGGCCATAGCCTCGTTACCATCCACCTCATAGTGCTGCCTGATGAGTTGCAGCACCTCCAGCAACTCAAATGTCATCTTGTTCTCGCGCAAGGACTGCTCCTGTTGCATAAGCAAATTCAATGCCTCGGCACGCTTGTCACATTTGAGCAACACTGCATATTGGGCAATTTTGACCATGACTACGCCTTGGTTATGATCATGCACACTGTAGATGTCTGGACGGTTTATCGGTGTCTGCAAGAC
>JAGHSV010000128.1 GCA_018065665.1 Candidatus Sodaliphilus aphodohippi | reverse complement strand
CTGGAAGTCCTCCTCGGTCTCGTCGTGGAAACCGGTGAACATGTCGGTGCTGATGCCGCAGTCGGGCATGGCGGCGCGAATCTTGTCAATGCGGTCAAGGTACCACTCGCGGGTATATTTGCGGTTCATCAGTTTGAGCACCTTGTTGCTGCCGCTCTGCACCGGCAGATGGATGTGCTTGCAGATGTTGGGGCGGTTTGCCATCACGGCGATAATCTCGTCGCTCAGGTCCTCGGGGTTGCTGGTGGTGAACCGCACACGCATCTCGGGTGCCGCGTCGGCCACCAGCTGGAGCAGACGCGCCATGTCAACGGGCCGGGTGCCGTCCTCGGGCTTGAACAGGTAGGAATTGACGTTCTGTCCCAGCAGTGTCACCTCCTTGAAACCGCGCTGGCGCAGGTCGGCAAGCTCGTTCAGGATGCTTTGTGGCTCGCGGCTACGTTCGCGTCCGCGGGTATAGGGAACGATGCAGTATGTGCAGAAGTTGTTGCATCCGCGCATGATGCTGATGAAGCCGCTGACGCGGTTGGCGCCCATGCGTGTCGGTATGATGTCGCGGTAGGTCTCGGTGGTGCTCAGTTCCACGTTGACGGCGCGCTCGCCTTTCTCGGCAGCACCAATCAGCGACGGCAGTTCGAGGTAGGCGTCAGGTCCGGCAACGAGGTCAACACCGTGCTTCTCACACAGTTCCTGCTTCAGGCGCTCGGCCATACAGCCCAGGATGCCGATGATCAGTCGCTTGTTGCGTTTGCGCCTCAGCGCGTTCAGCTGCTGCAGGCGTGTCACGATTTTCTGCTCGGCATTGTCGCGCACCGAGCAGGTGTTGATGAATATCGCGTCGGCTTCATCGAGGTTCTCGGTTGTCCCGTAGCCCGCCATCTTCATGACAGTAGCCACCACCTCGCTGTCGGCAACGTTCATCTGACAGCCGTAGGTCTCGATAAAAAGTTTCTTCGGGAACTCGCCGTTTTCCTGTATGTTTTGATTCATATCCAATGATTTTATTTCAAACTGCAAAATTACAAAAAAACTCCGAAAGCGTGAAATCGCATTAAAGATCATTGGATGCATCTCTCCATCACGATAATTCAAAAAATCAGCACAATCATCTTCGTGTGGCCAAAAAGAAAAAAATCACAGGATGAAATCCAAAGCTTCTGAAAAGGCAAAGCCGTTCTGAAAAGCCGCCAGGCGCTCTGAGGAGTGTAACGTTCCGTAAAGCGAAACGCTCTTCTATCCTTATGTCCCTTTGTTTTTTAGTCAAAACTAGATAAAAAGACCGTCCCTTTCATCTATTTTTGCACAAGTTTGCTCTGTTTTACGGCATTTTCCGTGTTTTAGAACACCTACAACCACTGCGTTTGACAAATTTTGGTCCGACACATACTATCTTTGCAAAAAATCAAATTCTAATTATTAACTAAATCTTTAAACTTATGAAAAAGTTCAAACTGATTCTCGCCCTTGCCATGACGGCAATGGTCATGCCCTGCCCGGCGCAGAGCAACATGGGCATCCTGCAGTCGCCAAACAAAAAGGTTACTGCAACAATGACAAAATCCAACGACACTAAGTTTACTGCAATTTCCAAGGATTACTTAGTGACAACGCACAAAAATGCGGTATCACCTACCGAAGAGGGTATGGTAACACTGTCGTTCAAAATGAATGCTAATACTGATAATTTTCCCAGTTCTAGTAACAGCCTTGTGATTTATTCCTCAACTTCAAATCAAAATTATTATGCTGATACTTGGGCGGGTAATGCACAAATACCCCCCGGAACATACGATTTTGTAGCCTCATTCGGAGGAATGGATACTGTTTCAATTGTATTCAAAGAACAAATTGTTGTTAACAATGATACAACAATTGAGTTTAATGAATCCGATTCAAAACTAGTAGATATTAAAGCATATCACCCCAATGGGGACCCATTCACTATTGATAAGTACGCGGTGGATGAGAATTGGAACTATGTACTTGTTGAAAAAGGTAATGTAAATAATTTAACGACTTTTGATGATTTTGTTAGAAAAGCAGACATGACGGATGTATTCAGGTTAATGACAATGAATGGAAAAATCATTAAAATCGGTGGTATGAGTGATCGTTTCTTCTTTGTTGATAGACGTGCTTATTATAACGAAGGCACCACCGATGATTGTCTTTTTGTGAATCTATTTTATATAGACGGGGAAGATAAACTTTTGGAAAACAATCCCAATAACTATAAATATACAGTAGAAGAATTTGTTAGTTCGAAGGTTGGCGAAAATAGGGACAAGTGGATAATGGGTGCTCTTATGGAGCCGACATATAATGGTTATAAAATACAGGATGGTACAATTACCATTGAAAACAGGTCAGAAACTCCTGCGAAAATATGGCTCAACATTCCGCAATCCACCCCTGGAAAGACAAACCACTTCAACCTCTTAGTATGCCCTATGGTTGGTGACAATCAGCTTAGAACAATCTACAATTATGATGATGGAATGGGTAATATTGTTTTCTCTGATACAGTTTATACATGGAAACATTTATATGGTCCTGCAATTTTAGCGGAAAACGATGAGATAAATTATATTAACAACGGTAATACAAATCCAGATATGTACTTTTTTATGAGTACATTACAGGATGGAAATGTCCGCTCAACAATCTATCCGGGTCATCCCAAGTTCTCGTTTACGGCAAGCCAAAAAGGCGGCAAATTTGGAGATAATACTCCCATCAATCTGTTTTGCCAAGGTCCAATAATCCCCATAGTTTGTTCCTATCTTGGTCGCTATGGTGAATTACGAGAATCGGACAACGACCTTTTGACAATGACCCTAAAGCTCAATGGTGAACCTGTTGATTGCACCTATGCAGACAGGAACCAATATTTCTATGAGTGGACCATTGCGGACCGTGTAAAGGGAACTGTTGACTTTGAATTTGATAACCAGAATATGGTTGTTGATGGTTTGCAAGGACGTAATCTTAGCAAAATCCATTATGATGAAACAGCAGATGATAGTTTTGCACCCACAATGACCATGTTGCAGATGCGAGACGTTAATGGTAACGTTACAGACCGTTTCGAGAAAGCCGACGATGGTATCATCATGTTCTCATGCGGGGACTTTAAATTCTGCGGAAATCTCAATACATTCCAATATTGGTATGAGTGTTCACGTCCACAAGTTGAAGCATATTATGCTGTCAACGGTCAGGATGACTGGACTATTCTCTCTATCACAGAAGATGAAGATGCTTACCGTGCAGCTGGCTTTGGCCACCTGTTCAATGCAGACCTAAACCAAATTGATGGCGAAGGTTGGTTTGACCTCAAGTTCAAGGTCAGCGATGCTGCTGGCAACTATCAGGAGCAGATTGTTTCGCCTGCATTCAAGATTGGTGATACACAGACAGGCATTGGCAATGTTAAGGTTGGCAACGCTACCGAGGTTGCTCGTTACACCGTTGACGGCCGCGCCATCAGCGCACCCCAGGCTGGCGTGAACATCGTTAAGATGAGCGATGGCAGCGTGAAGAAGGTGTGGGTAAAGTAATGCCTCACCCCAACCCCACCCCCTTCGGTTCCCCCGTTAATCGGGGGACAGAAATCCCGTAGGGAGGGGCCCCACAGAGAGGGTGTTACAATGATAACTGCGCCCCCGCTCACATGGAGCAGGGGCGCTTTGGTTTTTTGGGAAGCCTCTCCCCAACCCTCTCCTGAAGGAAAGGGCTTATTATGAGAGGCTTGGCGCAACACCATTCTACTTTTGGGAACTGGTGGGGGTGTGTCAAAAAGCAGATTTGCAGGATAACAATGCTTTTGCCCTTTCAGGGCGTAATAACGTAACGATATATTACCCTGGTCGTTGCCATGGGCTGACTGCAGCACTGCGCCCACAGCGCGCCGTTGTTTGATGTATTTTGACACAGCCCCTTAATAGAACGCGCTGTGCCAATATTGCCCAAAACTGACTTTTTTGAGGTGGTTTAGTATCCAAAATAGTCAGATACTGTATTATTTTTTGGTTTGTAAAGAAATATTACATAACTTTGCATCCTAAAATATTCTACTATAATGACACCGACATCAACATTAATAGCTCGTGAGGCAGAATGTATTGAACTACAGAAGTGCCTGGAATCAAACCGCTCTGAGTTTGCCATTGTATGTGGTCGCAGGCGCATAGGCAAGACCTTCTTGATAGACCAGTTCTTCCATGGTAAATTTGATTTCTCTTTTGTGGGAGGCTAAATACTGTGCTGACCAACCTTGAAGAATGTGATTTTATCGCCAAGAGAACAATCTTTGGCAAGAAAAGTGCATCGGTGTACCGCCTTGTTGATTTCTACACTCTATTCTACTACAAGTTCATTGATGGCAATAACACTCTCGACGACCATTGGTTCACTCACAACCTTGACAGCCGTGGCGTTGCTGCATGGATGGGGCTTACCTTTGAGCTAATTTGCATGCAACACCACAAACAAATCAAGAAAGCTTTGGGAATTTCAGGTGTAGCAACATCTGTCTATACATGGAAATGTGAGGCTACGGCAGAGCATAGCGGTGCCCAGATTGATATGCTCATAGAGCGTGCCGACAGGATGATACATCTGTGTGAGATAAAGTATAGCCACTCCCCTTATAACATAGACAAAGACTATGCCCAAACATTAAGGAATCGTATGACTATATTCAACCAGGTAACAAAAAACAAGAAAGCCTTGCTTCACACCTTTGTGACAACTTTTGGACTGGGGCAAGGCAAGCACAACAGCATTGTGCATAGCGAGGTAATAATGGATGATTTATTTCAAATATGATTATCAATCAGTTAATAAATATGCTGCATTTTAGTAAGGGGCAGAAATATGTTCAAAACACAAGTTCTCGCCCATTTATCATACTGATAGCGGTGCTGTGCACCCTCACCGGGTTTGCCCGCGCCTTTGATAACGCCGATATTGAGAAGTTCTATAAACTGTCTGTTAAAGAGCAAGGCGATATAATAATTAATTATATCAATAGTAATAGGTGTGACAGCGCGGTGCTGTATTCAAACATTCAAGTGAATATTTTAAGTAAAAAACAAACACTTACAAAAGATGAATGTTTGGCATGTTGTGCCGCTCTAAACTTCATGGGGCAAGTTTATACAAACGACTACAACAATTATCAACTAAGTGCTAAGTATTTACTGAAATCAAAACAATTAGCTAAAAAATATGGCTTAAAATTTCAATATACCGAAGCCGTATACAATATTGCAATTCTCAATGCCACTAGAAATAATTTGGAAAATGACTATGCCTATAATCCTGATTTGATAATGTCGTTAAAGGATTCATTCAGGGTTTTTTATAATTTCTTCTCATCTGCTCAAAACAATAACGGAATTACATCTCTTCATTCTTCTATTGGCAACTTAATATATTTGGCCATTAAATATGATAAAATCAAAGACATATTAAAAGAAGTACAGTTATATAGGGGCATGAAAGTCCCATCAGCAGTTAATACACCTTTTAGCCATGCTTTATGTAAAGTTGTAGATTGCTGGCAAAAGAAACAATTTGAAGAAGCAATGGACTTTCTCAAACCATCTTCAGTTTGTTTGAATAAAATGAATACAAATGACTCTATAATCCATCAGCATGTTATTGAATTTGTGAAATATTATATCTTGATGAAATGCGACCATATAAAGGAGGCTGAAACACAGTTGTTATGGTTGCAAAAAGAGAGTGAACGGTATAATATGACCTTTGAACTGCTGGAGGTGCTGAACATGCTGCAGCTGCACTATGAGCAGCAGGGTGACAATGCCAAGGCGCGCAAATATGAGTTGCTGTACTACAAAACCAAAGACGAGTTTATGGGCAGGTGCATGCTTGCCAAGGTGGACGAGGCAGCGCTGGATCTCAAGCTGGAGGAGTCCAACGAGCAGATGCGCGAGCTCAACTACAAGCACCGCACACAGGGCATGGTGCTGTGGGGCGTGGTCATCATTGCCGTGCTTCTTGCCACCATCCTGGTTGGACTGTACGTTAACTACCGCAAGACCAAGCGCACCAACCGACTGCTGTATGAGAAAAGTGTTGCAATGCTCAACGCCGGCACCAAGCCTGCAGTTGCTGCCACAGAGAGTGTTTCGGACCTCAATGCTGACGGTCCCACACAGGCCGACCGTGAACTGATGGAGAAGATAACGGAAGTAATGGAGAACTCGCCCGAGATTTATGACGACAGCTTCTCGCTGCAGCGCCTTACCGAGCTTGTGGGCGTCAACATCAAGTATGTATCGCGCGCCATCAATACCTGCCGCCAGTGCAACTTCAAGGTGCTGCTCAACGAGTACCGCATCAAGGAGGCTTGTCGCCGCTTGATGGACAACGACACCTACGGCAGCTACACCATCGAGAGCATTGGCAACAGCGTGGGGTTTGCATCGCGCAGCAACTTCACCACCGTCTTCAAGAACGTTGTGGGCATCACGCCGGCAACCTTCCAGAAGATGCACCGCAAACCCCAGTAGGGAAGAAGAGCATGCGGCCTCACCCCAACCCCTACTCCCTTCGGTTCCCCCGTTAATCGGGGGACAGAAACTCTCCTCAACCAGCGGCTGGAGGCCGCAACCTTGCGACGCCACAATGCCGGAAACGAGGTAGCGGCTTCCAGCCGCAATGTGTGGTGGAGTTGGTACCCCGTCCCTTCGCTATCGCTCAGGAACGGGTTATCTGCAGAGCCTTAATGGCTCTGCGTACAGGGCTCCGCCCTTCTTTAGTTACTTAATGTGGCAGGTCGCAAAGGTGTGATTACGTCTCTTATTTACAGGAACAAATTGTATGTTGGTGCCATTTTTTACCGGTCCGGTAAAAAATTTCATGGTGCAAGACTGTGGAGTGACTTAGTAAATGTCGATAGGCATTTGAGGGTGTGTCAAAAAAGCATATTTGCAGTATAACAATGCTTTTGCCCTTTCAGGGCGCAATAATGTAACAATATGTTACCCTGGGTGTTGCCCTGGGCTGACTGCAGCATTGCGCCTACAGCGCGCAGTTGTTTGATGTATTTTGACACATCACCTTGGGAGAGGCTTCCTTATGTAACTTCTTAGTCAAAAAATCTGCTGCATGAGACAGGAAAGCCGCCAGGCGCTCCGGGGGGGTGCAACGCTCCGGCAAGCTCTCCCCCCAAAAGATGCATGCGGTAGGGATACGAACAAAAGCGTTAAGCCTTGATGCTTAACGCCCCTAAACGTAGCCCATAGCAGAATCGAACTGCTCTTTCAAGAATGAAAATCTTGCGTCCTAGCCGATAGACGAATGGGCCCAGTCCCCCAGGGTTCCTATAATGGAACTTACTGGGGTATCATTAACCCAAAATTTACGCGTTCAGTTTGTTGATGAAAAGAGCCAGCTTTGACTTGAGGTTGGCAGCTTTGTTCTTAGAGATAACGCTCTTTCCAGCCAGTTTGTCGAGCATTGAAGAAACCTTGTTATATTTCTCGGTTGCTGCAGCCTTGTCAGTCATCTTGCGCAGGTCGCGAACGGCGTTGCGCATGGTCTTTGCATAATAACGATTGCGAAGCTTGCGAGCCTCGGACTGACGGATTCTCTTAATTGCTGATTTATGGTTTGCCATAATTTATTTGTAAAAAACTTTTGTTAATTTTCTTGTTAATTTTGTAGCCCATAGCAGAATCGAACTGCTCTTTCAAGAATGAAAATCTTGCGTCCTAGCCGATAGACGAATGGGCCATCATTGAGTTGTGCACTCAAAAGCGACTGCAAAAATAGATATATTTTTTCAATTGGCAAAATTTACCATGCCGAAAAGTGTTTTTTTTGCTTTTTTTTGCTGAAAAACCACAATAAAGCATTAACTTAGCATCCAAAATCGGGGGAAAACCCATTTTATCGTCATGCAGGAAACTCTTAACGGCATAGTGCTGAACATAATCAAACACAGCGACCGCACCAGCATCGTTCGCATCTACACCGACCGCCACGGCCTGATGGCATTTGCCGTGCCTCAGGGAGCGACCAAGGGTGCGCGCGCGCGCAATGCCATGTTGATGCCGTTGTCGCTGGTCGAGATGGTGGCGACAATAAAACCGGGGCGTGACCTGCACACGATGCGCGACCTGCGGCGTACCTATCCGCTGACGACTATTTATGCCGATCCGTTCAAGAACGCGGTGGCGATGTTCATGTGTGAACTGCTGTCTCACACAATCCAGGAGCGCGAACCCAACGAGCACTTGTTCACGTATGTCAGCACCGCAGTCAAACTGCTCGAGCAGTCGGTGCAGAGCGTTGCCAACTTCCACATCTGTTTCATGTACCGGCTTGGGGTATTCCTGGGCATCCAGCCCGACGCGACAGGATATAACGAGGGCTACTGGTTTGACATGGACGGCGGCGTGTTTGTCAAGGTTCCGTCAGGGGGCGGCCACTGCCTGCGTCCCGACGAGGCGCGCATCATCGGGTTGCTATCGCGCATGACGTTTTCAAACCATCACCTGTTTCGCTTCAGCCGTGAGCAACGCAACCAGGTGCTTGACACGGCGATGGCCTACTTCAGGATACACAACTCGTCGGTGGGCACCATGCGTTCGCCCGAAGTCCTCAAGCAGTTATTCATCTGAATGCACTGAAAAAACGCACCCCTATCCCCCAGCAATCGGGGGACAGGAGTGCCGTTATGTATTGGTCAATAACTTGATTAGTCCTTAACTTCCCAGCCAAGTGCCGAAGCGCCAAGGATAGCGGCATCGGCTTCCTTCATCTCGCTGAAGACGATTTTCACGCCATCGCGGAAGATGGGGAGAACGTTCTTGCGGAAAGCCTCCTTGATGGGTTTCATGATGAGGTCGCCGCTCTTTGCCAGACCGCCGAAGATAACGAAAGCCTCGGGGCTTGAGAATGCCATGAAGTCGGCCAGCGCCTCGCCCAGGATTGTGCCGGTGTAGTCAAAGATTTCCTTAGCCAGCTGGTCACCGGCGATAGCTGCATCAAAAACGTCCTTAGAAGTGATGGCAGCGATGTCCATCTTGCGGAGCAGAGAGTCTTCCTTGCGAATCTCGAGGAACTCACGTGCAGTGCGAGCGACACCAGTAGCCGAGCAGTATGTCTCGAGACAGCCTGTGCGACCGCAACCGCACTGACGTCCGTTGCTGCGCTTTACGATAACGTGTCCGAGCTCGCCGGCAAAACCGTCGTGACCATAAACCATCTGGCCGTTGACAACGATACCGCTGCCGACACCTGTACCCAGGGTGATCATGATGAAGTCCTTCATGCCGCGTGCAGCGCCGTAGGTCATCTCGCCAACGCCTGCTGCATTTGCGTCATTAGTGATGATGCAGGGGATTCCAAACTTGTTTGTCACGAGTTCAGCCAGGGGGATGGGACTGGGCCAAGGCAGGTTGGGGGCACCTTCTACTCGTCCTGTATAGTAATTACCGTTGGGGGCGCCGATGCCGATGCCCTGAACTTTGCCAACTGCGTCATTGTCTTCCATCAGACGATAAACAGCCTGATAAAGTTCATCGATATAGTCTTCGATTTTAGAGTGTTTAGCAGTCTTGATAGAGCTGCTTGCAACAACGTTGCCGCGTGCGTCAACAATACCGAAAGCGGTGTTAGTTCCGCCCATGTCGACACCAATTACATAAGGTTTAGCCATAGTTTGTAATATTTATTTAGTGATTAAAAAATGTTCAGGTACAAAATTAGTGCATTTTTTTGCTTTTTGCAAGCATCATGGCAATAAAACTGTTTTTTTTGCCCTCATCAAATGTATCAATCCCGATTGTGACAGTGGTCAAAGACAATTTGGAATGCCTAAATCTTTTTTTATTGGGTATTTTTTGTAACTTTGTGGTTGAAACGAAACAAACTGCATAGAAAACAAAAATCGGATAAAATCAAGATACACCCCATTGGTTAAAATTCAGGGAAATGGAAAAGATTGACGAGATACGAGCATTTCTGGAGCGTGAGATAGTGCCGCTATATGACCGCCACGATGGCGGCCACCGGCGTGACCATGCCCACTATGTCATGAACGAGAGCCAGCACTTGGCACAGTATTATCCCGAGGTTGACCGTTCGATGTTGCTTGTGGCTGCAGCCTACCACGACATTGGACTGATTGAAGGTCGCGAGCACCACCACGAGTCCAGCGCCCGTATGCTGCGTGATGACCGCCGTCTTGACCGCTGGTTCACCCCTGAACAAATTGGCATAATGGCTGATGCTGCCGAGGACCACCGCGCCAGCAACAAGCATGAGCCACGGACGATATATGGCCGTCTCATTGCCGAGAGTGACCGACAGATTAACGGCGACACCATCATTCGCCGGACTATCCAGTACAGTTTTGCCAACTACCCCGGGATGGATCGCGAGGAGCACTACCGACGCTTTCTCGAGCACATGGCCGAGAAGTATGCCGAGGGCGGGTACCTGAAACTGTGGATTCCCGAGAGTGACAACGCCAAGCGGTTGCAGGAATTTCGCCGCCTGCTTGATGACCCCGAACAGTTACGTCGCTGTTTTGATGAAATATTTGATAAATTACAAAACCAATAAATACTACAGAAAAATGAAAATTACCAGAACAATTCTCGCAGCGCTCGCAGTGCTAATCGCCCTCAATGCCGCTGCCGTTAACCCCAAACGCGAATTTCGCGGAGCGTGGATGCACATCATCGGCCAGGAGCAGTATGCCAAGATGACAACCGCCGAGACCCAGACCTATCTTATTGATCAACTTGACAAACTCAAGAAAGCGGGTTGCAACGCCATCATCTGGCAGGTGAGACCGCAGTCAGACGCTGCCTACAAGAGTGACCTTGAGCCTTGGAGCAAATGGATTACAGGTGTTGCCGGCAAGGCACCCGTACCCGAGTGGGACCCGCTACAGTTTATGATTGAAGAAAGCCACAAGCGCGGCATGGAACTGCATGCATGGATTAACCCCTACCGCGTGACCACCAACAAGACCGAGATGCCGCCCAAGGGCCACATATATTATCAGCATCCCGAGTGGTTCCTCAAGTATGCCGACGGCAAGTTGTACTTTGACCCGGGTCTGCCCGAGTGCCGCGACTTCATCGACAAAGTGGTTCGCGACATGGTGACACGCTATGACGTTGACGCCATCCACATGGATGACTACTTCTATCCCTACCCCGTCGAGGGTGTCGCCTTTCCCGACACCGCTTCCTATAAGAAATATGGCCAGGGATGGGAACTGGGCGACTGGCGCCGTCACAATGTTGACGTACTCATCGAGCAACTCCACAACACACTCGTCGAACTCAAACCATGGGTACGCCTTGGCATCAGCCCATTCGGCATTTGGCGTAACAAGAAAAGCGACAGCAACGGTAGCGAAACCAGCGGTCTCGAGTGCTATGACGCGCTCTATGCCGACTGCCCCCGCTGGACTGCCATGGGTTGGGTTGATTATATGGTACCACAACTCTACTGGGAACTCGAGCACAAGCGTGCCAGCGACCTCACCCTGGGTTACTGGTGGGACCAGCATGCCAACGGCCGCCAAATGTATCAGGGACAGAATGTTGCCAACATCATGAGCCATCAGGATATTGCTGCCGACAAGGGAGACGTCAATAACCCCACCCAGCTCGACCACAAGATGCGTCTCATGCGCGACCTCCCCAATACTCAGGGAATGTGCTGGTGGCCCGGATACACCATCACCGGCAACCACAAGGGAGTGATGGACTCGCTCGTGAACAAACAGCAGGCACACCCGGCGCTTATTCAACCTTACACTTGGATTGACAAAGTTGCCCCCGGAACAGTGACCGGACTCAATGTCAAAAAAGACAAGAAAGAAGTTGTCATCTCATGGAATGCACCCCGCACCCAGGGCCCGATGCAGGAAGCTGCGCGCTATGTCGTCTATATGTGCAAAAAAGGTGAAACACTCAACACCGAGGCTGGCGACCAAATCATTGACATCACCGGCGAGACCTCGCTGCGTCTGCCTGTCAAGTCAGGGAAATGGCAATATGGCGTGACTGCCGTTGACCGCTGCGGCAACGAGAGTGCACCTGCTATCATCGAACTGTAATGACCGAACTGCAAAATCGCCTCTTCGCCCTTCGGGACAAGGAATATGCCTTGTTCCAGGCCAAGTTAACACCCGGCATCCCGCAAGACAGTTTCATTGGTGTGCGGGTGCCGGTGTTGCGTACTTTTGCCAAGGGCTATATCAAAGAGCCCGGGCATTCGGCATTCATTGGTTCGCTGCCCCATCACTACTATGACGAGAACATGCTGCATGCGCTGCTCATCTCGCTGATGAAGGACTATGACCAATGCATTGCTGCCACCAATCGTTTTCTACCCTACGTTGACAACTGGGCTGTCTGCGACATCATGTCGCCCAAGGTGTTTGCCCGCAACAAGGGTCAGTTAATGGGTGAGATTAAACTGTGGAGCCGCTCGGAGCACGTCTATACTTGCCGTTTCGGCATCGAGATGCTGATGAGCCACTATCTGGACTCTGATTTCAAGCCCGAGTATCTTGAAATACCTGCCGCCGTCCACAGCGACGAGTACTATGTCAACATGATGCTGGCGTGGTTCTATGCCACAGCCCTTGCCAAGCAGTGGGATGCCACCCTACCCTACCTGCAGCAGCACCGACTCGACCCGTGGGTACACAACAAGACAATTCAGAAAGCCCGCGAGAGTTACCGCATCACACCCGAACAGAAAGACTATCTGAAGACCCTGAAGGTCTGAAAAAGAGGCAATATAAAAGAGTGGCACCCGTGATTTTACGGGTGCCACTCTCTGTTTATGCGTCGTGTTCCTTAACGGAGTTTTGCGTCGAGTTGTTTTTCCAGGTTGGTGATGATTTTCTTCATGATGGCATCAATCTGCTTGTCCTGAAGTGTTTTGTTGTCGTCCTGGATAATCATGCTGATGGCGTAACTCTTCTTGCCAGCCTCGAGTTTGTTGCTCTCGTAAACGTCAAAGAGGTTGACTTTTTTGAGGAGTTTCTTCTCGCTCGAAGTGACGACGCGCCGGATGTCCTCGTAAGTGACGCTACGGTCAACCAGGAGAGCCAGGTCGCGACGTACTGGCAGCGTCTTGGGCAGGTCGAAGTACTTGATGTCGCGCTTGGCAGCCAGTTTGCAGGCAGCGTTCCAGTTCACCTGGGCGAAATAAACGGGTTGGTCAACGTCGGCCTTCTTCAGCTGTGCCTCGGTTACAACGCCCAGCATGGCAATCACCTTGCCTCCACGGTTCTTGTAGAGCAGTGCCGGCGCGATGACATCGTCCTCGGCTTGCTCGAGCGTTAGCGAGTCGGCGGGAATACCCATGATATTAAGCACGTTCTCGAGCGATGCCTTCAAGTCATAAACCGTTGACTTGCGAACCTTGTCGGCCCAAGCCTCGTCATGGTTGTTACCCGAGAGCCACATACCAAGAACAGCCTGCTCGGTATAGGGAGCCAGTGCCTTCTCGGTCTGGTCGGCATTGCCGTCATAGTGATATACGTTACCAAACTCATAGAGTTTCAGGTTGGGGTTCTTGTGGTTGATGTTGCGTGCCACACTCTCAAGACCACCAAAGATGATGCTCTGGCGCATCACGTTGAGGTCACTGCTGAGGGGGTTCATGACATGTACGCAGTTCTCCTCGGGGAATGCCTGGCATCCGGTGTAGTAAGCGGCAGCAGTCAGCGAGTTGTTCATGATCTCGCGATATCCGCATGCGCTGAGTGAATTGCTGATTCGTTCCTGCATGTCGTCGGCAAAGTCAACGTCACCCTTGCTCGAGAGAGTGCCCTTAACCGAGTCGCTGAACTCGACATTGTTGTACCCATAGACGCGCATGATGTCCTCAACCACGTCACAGGGGCGCTGTACGTCAACGCGATAGGTTGGAACAACGAGATTGATTTTCTCGTCATCCTCGGCAGTGATTTCCATTTCAAGGCTCTTGACGATGTCCTTGATGATATCGTGACCGATTTCCTTTCCAATCAGGCGATTCACATAGTCATACTTGAGTTCTACGGGGAATCCGGGGAATTCACGGTCCTTGACGTCCACGATGTCGCCGCAAATCTCACCGCCTGCCAGTTCCTTAACGAGCATGGCGGCCAGTTTGAGGTTCTCGACGGTCTCGTTGGGGTCGATGCCGCGTTCAAAGCGGAACGATGCATCGGTGTTCAGACCGAAACGGCGTGCTGTCTTGCGAATCCAGGTGGGATGGAAGTATGCCGACTCCAGAAAGACGTCGGTGGTGCCCTCGGTAACGCCCGAATCCAGACCTCCGTAAACACCGCCGATGCACATCGGTTCCTGTGCGTTGCAAATCATCAGGTCGCGGTCGGTCAGTGTGCGCTCAACACCGTCCAGCGTGATGAACTTGGTGCCGGGAGCAACGGTCTTGACAACAATCTTCTCGCCCTTAACCTTGGCCAGGTCAAAGCAGTGCATTGGTTGTCCCAAGCCCAGAAGCATATAGTTGGTGATGTCGACAATATTGTTGATTGGGTGCTGGCCTACAGCCATCAGGATGTCTTTGAGCCACTTGGGGCTTTCCTGTACCTTGACGCCACGAACGGTGATGCCGCTGTAGCGGGGGCATGCCTCGGTATTCTCAACCTCAACGGGGATTCCGCCGTCCTTGCGGTCGATAGCAAACGCATCGGTTGACGGGCGGTTAAGTTTGCCTGATTTGCCGTTACGCTGCATCCACGCCTTCAGGTCGCGCGCCACACCATAGTGCGATGCTCCGTCAATACGGTTGGGGGTGAGGTCCACCTCAATCATCCAGTCGTCCTCAACACCGTAGTACTCGGCGGCAGGAGTGCCTACAACTGCCTCATCGGGAAGTACGATAATGCCGTCGTGGCTGGTTCCAACGCCAATCTCGTCCTCAGCGCAAATCATGCCGAACGACTCGGTGCCGCGCATCTTTGACTTCTTGATAACGAACTCCTCGTCACCGTCATAGAGTTTGGTGCCAAGGGTTGCAACAATCACCTTTTGACCGGCTGCCACGTTTGGGGCGCCACAGACAATCTGTACCGGTTCCTCGCCGTTGCCCAGGTCAACGGTGGTGATGTGCAAGTGGTCACTGTTGGGGTGGTCGATGCAGGTCATAACCTTGCCGACAACCAGACCGCGAAGTCCGCCGCGAATAGTTTCGACGCACTCGAGCGCGCCAACTTCAAGTCCAAGCGATGTCAAAGCGACGCTTACCTCTTCGGGGGTAAGGTCGGTATCGATGTAGCGTTTAAGCCATTTGTAAGAAATATTCATATTGTATCAATGTTTTTTCTATCAACTTGCAAAGTTACAACAAACTTTTGGCTCGTGCAAATCAGGCCCGCACTTATTGAAAATGGAACGGCGAAGTGCGGCAAAAAAGGGCGTCACAAAGAAACCGTGAGCACACAAAGAACGGCTCCGGCCAAGAAAGAATGGCTGGAGCCGTCGGCTATTTGATTTCTAATCAATACTTGATTTTATTTCTTTTTGGGGACCTGAACGGGACGAACCTGCTGACCAACACGCTTGTTGGTTGTGCTCATTCTGTTGCTGGTGCCGGCGCTGAAGAAATAGTCACCAACATTGGTTGAACCATTCCAACTGCCCTGTGTACTTGCCCAGTACCAACCGTAACCGGCATCGCTGAGGCTGCTGTCAATCATCTGTCCGCAGTAAGGCAGGAAGATGAAGTTGGTAGATGTTTTGCTACGAATCTTGAGTCCGTCAACGCCGTTCATGTTAGATTTCTGCATGATTGTGTTAGCGATGAGTTCATCCCACTGTTCCTTTGTAGGAGTTGTCCACCTACTCCCCCACAGTACAGTAGCGGGATCGCACTCGGTACCGGCGAAACTTGTCATTATCATATCCTCATAAGAATAAGAATCCTCGTCATAAGAAACCTTCTCGGCAGTTTCACCCCAAGAGAGGTATAAACCTGTTCCGGCCTCGGTTGTTGAACCGATATTCATTGAAGCCCACAGAGTACCGCTGGGGAGACCCAGGTCGATCGCACGCTCATCGGGAACGTCTTGGCTATCTTCAAAGACGATTTCCTTAATATTATCGATGCTATACTTGACCGATTGTCCATCCTTGGTGTTGACAACCATAATATCTTGTGCCATAGCTGGCATAGCGAGTGCTACAATTGCAGCAAGTGTAAATAACTTCTTCATAGTCGTTGTATGTTGTTATTTAATGATTACTTTTTGTGAAATGTTGTTAGTTTGAATGATGTAAATGCCTTTTGCAAGGTGGTCGAGCGAGATGCTCAGGTTGCCGGCAGCGTCAACATTGTAGTTGCCGACTTGCTGACCGCTGATGGTAAACACATTAACGGGAGAGTTGGCGTCAAAACCTTTCAAGTTAACGGTTGCACCCATTGTTGTGGCAGTGCCTACAGTTGTCTTCACGTCGCTAACTGCAGTGGGAGCACCCTTGCCAAAGGTGATGTTTTTGATGTCCATGAGAGGGAAGTCAACATCATAGTCAGGTGATGTCAGAACGATAAAGTCAACATCATAAGTGATGACGGGCTTTGAGGGCAGCGAGTAGCTAACCTGCGAACCGTTGTTCATCGTGATGACAATCAATGGTACTTCCTCCACCTGTGCTGCTGCGAGAGGCAACGATGCCGCTATGAGCAGACCTGCGAAAAATGTCTTTAGTTTTGTCATAATAATTGATAATTTGGTTTAAAAAAAATAACTAAACTTTTTGCAAAGGTAGGTATAAAAATACCAACCAGTACTATAAAAGTCGTTAAATAGTCTTAAACCATACAAGATGGTTCATGGCAGGTCGCCCTGTCACATTAAGTAACGGAAGAAGGGTGTCCCTTTCTTCCGTTACTTAATATCTTGTCACACTGCGGGGGATATCCCCATATAATCAATTATTTACTATGACAAATAGTGTACTTGATTTTATGTCACTTGCTGTGTTTCATATAGATGTCAACATAGTCGGTGACACCGTCGGGGCCGTCCATCTGCTGCATACGCCAGTATTGGCGTCCCTGTGTGCTCTTGAAGTCGAACTTGCCGTTGCGCACATATTCCTCACCATTGTTGAGGTGGTAAATCTTGGTGGTGATGGTACCGATAAACTGCAGGTGCAGTCCGTCAACGATGCTGATGTAGCCGTCCAGTTTCAGGAAGTCACCGGGATGTTCCTTAGACTTTTGTTCCCCAACACACCGATACTGGTTGTCACCGGCCTTGGTGATTTTAACCTTGCCGAAGTACTCCCACGAGATCCATTGCAGGCTCAACAGGTGGGTACCAAGCACTTTCTTCTCGACATCGGCCTTAACCTTTTGGGGCGGAGCCGGGTTCTCGTCGCTCAGGTGGGTGTAGTCGCGAGAGATATACAGTTCGGTCTTGGCATAACGCACCTTATAGAAGTTGCCCTCAGTACCCAGATACTCCATGCGTTCACCCTTGGAAGGATACATTGGTTTACCCCTGTCGTTGAGGTAAATACTGGCCTGGGTTGAAGGTCCCACGCGTAGTCTCACATTTGTGCCATCAACAATAACGAAAGTTGCCCACATGCTTGTGCATGTCACTGCAGCAAGAACTGCTGTCATTATAAGTCTTTTGAGTTTCATGACGAAATACATTTGTTTTAATATTTTGCAAATGTACAATATTTAATTCATACTGACAATAAATATCATAAAATACAGTTTTTCGGGTTATTCTTGCTGTCAGGTAAACTTATGAGATATTCATGTAATTATCAGATTGTCAATGCGTTTATTCCTTCAATGCTAAATGGGGCTTACTTCTGACAGATTCCAGATAACAGCTATTACAGTATCATATAAAAGCATCGGAGATGCAGCCGAGTCGAAGACCCGGCAAGTTTACAGAAACGCCATGCCAGCCCTTCGTAGATGGGCGCAGCTTGGCGATAAGGCGATAAGAAAGAAGGTGCCCCGTAGGGGAACATGAGCAGAATGTGGTGTCCGTCAATGATTTCAGATTTGGCATCAGTTGATGTTCATGTTCCTCTTCGAGGCACAGCGGGGTATATGCCCTGTTACGCCAAGCTGCGACCGTCTTC
>JAGHSV010000166.1 GCA_018065665.1 Candidatus Sodaliphilus aphodohippi | reverse complement strand
CGTTGACTCTGTCCTCTACCAGGCATTTGACCAGCGCAAAATCACCAGCGTCGAGCTCCCCTACGCCAGCTACATCGGCGAGGAGGCGTTTGACGACTGCAAGAGCCTCACGAAAGTGACATTCGGCCCGCGCCTGAAACACATCGAGAAGTGGGGCTTCTGCAACGACCCCATCGAGCACGACCTGATCATGCCCTACGGCTTCAACTATCTTGGCTACCGCGCATTCCAGAACGCCGGAAGCAAGCGACTGCTCATCCCCAGCTCGTGCACCAGCTGCAACAAGGAGTGCTTCCGCGGTATGAAGAACCTCACCGAGCTCATTGTCAACAGCCCGTCGTTTGCCAAGAGTTCATGGGGACTTGACTTCACCGACGTCCCCTCGGCATGCAAGGTGCTCGTTCCCACAGGGCAGGTGCAGCAGTTCCGCAACCATGCCGACTGGAAGAAGTTCGGTAACAACATCGGCGCCGGAGCATTTGACTTCAACTACGGTCAGTGGACAAGTGCAGGCACAAGCGGTTACCACATGACCATTACCTCGACCACTCCCGTGACCGTTGACGGCGTGACCTACGACGGCAAGGCCAAGTATGTCTACTACCCGACCATCGGTACTAAGACCGGTTTCTCGGCCGCCAACTCCGAGACCGACAACATGTACAACAGCGGCAAGAAGTATCTCATCACCGAGATTGGCGACAGCTGCCTTTTCCGCGCGTCAGGCATCACCGCCGTTAGTCTGGAGAACCTCAGGAGCCTTACCCGCATCGGCGCTTATGCGTTCACAGGCAGCGGCGTGAAGACCATCACTGTTCCCGAGAACTGCACCTCGTTCGGCTACAACGCATTCTATGGCGCCACCAGCCTTGAGGACCTCACTATACTGGGCACAAACGGCCGCAGCTGGGATGGCCAGTTCATTGGCAACAACGCCAGCAACTTCACCATGTATGTTCACTTCCAGCCCCATTATTCGTGGTACAACTCACAGATGGGCACATGGACCATCGGCAGCAAGAAGGGTACCGACATCGTCAACCCCTATATCCCCGCCGAGAATACAACACAGGAGTTTGCCAGCGTCGTTCCCGTTGACTTCTCGGCAAGCGGAGTCAATGCCTACATCGTGACCGGCTACAACACCGCCAACGCAACGCTCACAACCCAGCAGGTACAGCGCGTTCCCGCCGAGACCGGTGTTATCATCACTGACCTCACCGCCGGCAAAATATACAAGATGAAACGCCCGACCTCGTCGGTTTCGGCTCCCATGACCAACTATCTGGCGTCAAGCGCAAGCACCAATACCGATGTCTACAACAAGACCGTCGGCTATTACTGGAGTCAATCCAACAAGAAGTTCGTGAAACCCACCAGCACCTTCAAGAGCGGCACAGGACGCAGTTACCTGCTGCTCACCAGCAACGCTGCGGGAAGCAACAAAAACTTCTACCTTGACATCTTCCCCAACACCTCTGCCAAGAAGGGTGACGTCAACGCCGACGGCAAGATCGATGTCGTTGACCTCAACATCGTCATCAACATCATCCTCGGCAGCGACCAGGCGTCGAAGTACAACGGACGCGCCGACGTCACTGGCGACAGCAAGGTCGACATCGTCGATGTCAACGCAGTCATCAACCTCATCCTGGGTGTGTAACTGAAGACTCCCCCGTCTTTAAGACGGCTTGAAAATAAATCACTCCTGCCCCGATTGGAGCAGGAGTGATTTTCTTTATTGCAGTCCGGTAAAAATCAGGTCCCGTGCACGGTAATTTCGATTGCCGTGAATAACACCCCGCATCAGGTCCCGTACCCTTTATTCAGGCTTGCACTTCTTACAAGGTTTGAGACCTACCGCCCGGGCATTCTCGACAGTAACCTTGATATAATCGGTCTTGTACTCTATGCCCTCCAGTTTTTCGCAGGACTCGAGGTGGTACTTCTCGCCGTTTTCCTTTACATAAACCGTACCCTGCTCGTCCTGTTCGAGACCACGGAAGGGTTTGTCGTTGGTTGACCGTGGGTTGCATGCCACGCATGATGCAGCAACTGCCAGTAATGTGATATAAAGAATTTTTTTCATTTTATATAAGATGTTTGATGTTTATAAATTCATTGTGATATTAGTGCCAGCAAATTGTGATAGAACGCCGGCGGAGCGACGATGACCGAGCGATTGCGGTCAATGCGGTAGTCGCCTGTCATGGCGCCAGCCTCGGCGGCAATGAGCAATGCGGCACACACGTCCCACTCGTTCAGGTTCTGTTCCCAGAAGGCATCAAGAAACTCCGCTGCGGCATAACAGATGTCGAGGGCGGCAGCACCCAAACGGCGTATGCCGCGCACCACGGGCAGCACACGCGAGAATGAAGCCAGGTTATTGTCGGCCGCCGTTGCCTTGTCATAGGGGAAACCGGTAGCAATCACAGCGCTCGTGAGCGACCCCTTGGCACTGCATCTGATGGGTTTACCGTTGAGCAGAGCACCCTGTCCCTTGACGGCAGTGAACATCTCGCCAAGAACCGGGGCATACACCACCCCAACCACTGTCTCCCCGTTGTGCTTCACGCCAATAGACACATTAAAGTGTGGCAAGCCGGTGCTATAGTTGGTGGTGCCGTCAAGCGGGTCGATGACCCACAGCCACGCGCTGCCGCCGCCGTGCATGCCCGACTCCTCGCTGAGGATGGCATGGCCGGGGAACTGGCGGCTGACAGCATCGACAATGATACGCTCCGAGGCCTTGTCGGCACCGGTGACCACGTCAAAGTCATTCTGCTTTGTCGTGATTTCCAGACCACTGCCGCGCCACATTTTCAGTTGCACTTCGCCGGCCTCACGAGCCATTGCCATAGCAGCTTGAAGTATGTCGCCCAGTTGCTCCATTTATTTCTTTTTGTTGGGCTTGCAAACCTTGCACGCCTTGAAACCCTTCAGTTCGGCGCTATCGACAGTCACCTTGATATAGTCAGTCTTATAGGTCTTATCCTTAACATGGCTGCACGTTTCGGTGTGGTACTTGTCGCCCGACGCTGTTACAAACACCGTGCCGTTCTCGTCCTGATACAATCCCTTGAAATTCGGATTCTCGCTGTTCTCGTCCTGAGGCACACTGCACGCACCCATCATCGCCGCGATGGCAACAACCATCAACCAGCGTCCCAAATACAGTCTTTTCATTTTCATACTATTGTGAATTATTCGCAAAGTTAATCAAAAAAACGCGTATAACGCCCAATTTGCTCCACAAAATAAAACAAAGGAAGAGACACACGGCATGATGTGTCTCTCCCTCACAAAACAAATAGTGTTTTTTATGATTCTAATTAATTCTTGTCCTTGATTGGGATTTGGCGCTTGAAAACCTCTTTGAATGCCATCAAGGTCTCGCAGCGGCCGAAACCGGCCTTATAGAACTGCTGGCATATTTCAAGCAGATGCTCGTTATCGCGTGCAAAGATTTTGACAAGCATGTCATACTTGCCGCTGGTGTAATAGCATTCAACAATCTCGGGGTTGGTCTCGACCCACTTCGATGCCTCTTCAAACTTTGAGGGATCATTCAGGAAAATACCAAGGAATGCGCAGGTGTTGAGCCCGACCGAACAGGGGTCCACCTGGGTATAAGTACCCTTAATGATGCCCATGGAATACAGTTTCTGGATACGCAGATGAATTGCCGCACCCGACACATTGCAAATTCTTGCAATTTCGAGGTAAGGTTTACGAGCATTGTCTGACAGCATTTGCAGGATTTTATAATCCATTGCATCTAATTTGGGAGTTGCCATTGTTGAATTTGCTATAATTAATCTAATAAGTTTAACATTTTGTCAGCAAAACACCATGTCAAATAGTGATTTTTGCCGCTTTGCCGATACAAAAGTAATTAAAACTTTTGATTTTGGTTTCATTTCGGCAAAAAAAATGCCGATTTTGCCAATTTTTTAAGATTTTTATACATTTTGATTGTTTATCATAAGCACTACGGCACCGCACGGATATTAATGCGATGCCGTATTGTATTATAACACAAATTGTTACTTTGAATATGTGCGTTCAATCGTCATATATTCCTTCTGGCTATTTGATATCTTAGCCCACGTAATGCGGCCTTTTGTGTCAATTTGATACTCTATCGTGCGGACCTGCGTAGAGTCGGGCGACGACTGATTGACGATGCCGATAAGGTATTTCTTGAAGGTGGCCGAGTCATAATCGTAAAGATATCGCTGGGCGGTCGATCCGATTTCACAACGTATGATGTAACCGTCGCGATAGACCAGCGTGCGCTTGCTCGAGGCGTCGGCAACCACCAGTTTGTTGAGCGCGCCGTTCTCGCCATAAGAGAACACCCACTTGTGGTTATCGTCACCGGTTATCAGTTCCAGTTTGTCGTTCTCGTTGAAGAAGACGTCATATTTATAGGTCCTGCCCCCGCGCTTCACGCTTTTCAGGCAATAGCCGTGCAGGTTGTCGTAGTCATAGTCGTAGGTGGTCACCACAGCCTTGCCGCGACTGCCGGTTATTGACGACTTGACCAGCAGACCGCGCTCGTCAAAGATAAAATAGTTGTGGCGAACAGGAGAACCGTCGGCCAGGGTGATGGTCTCATCAACGCGGCCGGTACACCCGTTGAACCCGATATCCATGTGCTCATAACGGTATGAATGGGTGGGGTTGTTGACCAGGTTTGCATAGAACGTCTTGATGCGCGGCTCGTGAGTCTCGTTGTCCTCGATGTAGTTAACCAGGCGGTCAAGTGTAATCTGCCGGTTGCAGTAGTCCCTGACGATGGCGTTGTCACGCATCTTGCGGGCCTGATCAATGTAGAACGACTCGGGATTGTGGATAAATATTTCCCATCCGTCAATGGTATTGGTACGGCGTGCGGCGTTATAGGCCTCACGTTCCTCGTCGCGCTGCGACAGGTCCTGCGGGTCTTGGGCCTGGATGGCGGGCACTGTCAGTGTCACGGCTGCCAGTAATGAAAGTAGTGTCTTTTTAATCATTGGTCTTTTTGCTTTATTTGTGTGTCTTGAACAGTATTTGTCTGTCTTCAGGTACAAAATTAACCTTTTTTTCTCAATTAGAACCAAAAGTTTGGCAGATTTTGTGTAACTTCGCACATTAATATATTTGTACAATATCAAAAACAACCAATAAAACCAAACTACAATGCAAGACGAACAACTAAAGCAACAAGACGAGATGACCTTGCCCGAGAACGCGTTTCGCGAACTCAAACCGGGCGAGAAGTACGTCCCGGTGATGCGCCCCGACAAGACCTACCCCGAGGTGACACCCTACTCGGTCTCGCTGGGACTGATCATGGCGGTCATCTTCAGTGCCGCTGCGGCTTACCTGGGACTGAAAGTGGGACAGGTGTTTGAGGCGGCTATCCCCATCGCCATCATCGCTGCCGGCATCGCCAGCGCGACAAGGCGCAAGAACTCGCTGGGCGAGAATGTCATCATCCAGTCAATCGGTGCCGCATCGGGCATCGTGGTGGCAGGTGCCATCTTCACCCTGCCTGCACTCTACATCCTGCAGGCAAAGTACCCCGAGATTACCGTTAACTTCCTTGAGGTGTTCCTCAGTTCGATGCTGGGCGGTGTGCTGGGCATCCTGTTCTTTATCCCCTTCCGCAAATACTTTGTGAGCGACATGCACGGCAAGTTCCCGTTCCCCGAGGCTACCGCGACAACACAGGTGCTCATCAGCGGACAGAAGGGCGGCGACCAGGCCAAGCCCCTCCTCATTGCCGGACTCGTGGGCGGTCTCTACGACTTCCTGCTGTCAACATTCGGCTGGTGGAAAGAGGTTCTCTCGACCACTGCCATACCGGCCCTGCAGTCGCTGACCGACAACTTCAAGATGGTATTCAAAATCAACACCGGTGCCGCTGTCGTCGGACTGGGTTACATCATCGGCCTCCGATACGCTTTCATCATCTTTGCCGGTAGTGCCTTCATCTGGTGGGTTGTAGTGCCACTGATGGGCATGAACCCCGAGATGCACAGCATGGCTGCCGACGAAATCTTTAAGGGCGGCGCACGCTACATCGGCATTGGCGGTATCGCCATGAGCGGTATCATCGGCATCGTCAAGTCGTGGGGCGTTATCCGCAGCGCAGTCGGCCTTGCCGGCAAGGCGTTCAAAGGCCAGGGCGACATGCCCAAGGTTGAGCGTCACCAGCAGGATATCTCAATGAAGGTGCTCGTGTTTGCACTGGCTGCAGCACTGCTCGTCACCTTCGTGTTCTTCTATGTGGGCGTTATCCATAGCCTGATGCAGGCCATAGTGGCATTTGTCGTGGTTGTCGTCATCGCCTTCCTGTTCACCACCGTTGCCGCCAACGCTATTGCCATTGTCGGCAGCAATCCCGTATCGGGAATGACGCTGATGACACTGATTATCGCATCGGGCATTTTTGTTGCCGTAGGTCTTAACGGAGCCAAGGGCATCGTTGCGTCGATGGTAATCGGCGGCGTTGTCTGCACTGCCCTCTCGATGGCAGGCGGCATGGTGACCGACATGAAAATCGGTTACTGGCTCGGAACAACCCCCAGCAAGCAGCAGACCTGGAAGTTTGTCGGCACCCTGCTGTCGGCAGCAACCGTGGGCGGTGTGATGATTATCCTGAACAAGGCGTACGGCTTTGTTGGCGACAACGCGCTTGTTGCACCCCAGGCAAACGCCATGGCTGCCGTCATCGACCCGCTGATGATGGGTGGCGAAACTCCCTGGTTGCTCTATATTGTCGGAGCAATCCTGGCACTTATTCTCAACTGGCTGGGCGTTCCTGCATTGGCATTCTCGCTGGGTATGTTCATACCCATCCAGCTCAACACCCCGTTGCTCGTTGGTGGTGCCATCAGCTGGTTTGTCAGCAGCCGCAGCAAGGACGAGAAGGTTAACGCTGCCCGCAAGGAGCGCGGCACACTGCTCGCATCGGGCTTCATCGCCGGTGGTGCCCTGATGGGCGTTGTCAGCGCCGGCATGCTGTTCTTCGGGTTCAAGTACACCAGCCCGCTCAGTGACTCGGCAAGCAACTGGCTCGCCATCGCCATGTATGCGGCACTGCTCATCTACCTGGCAGTTTCATGCCTGCGTGCCAAGAAAGAAGACTAATATCCCCTGAACGGAATCATCCCGTTTGAAATACCAGTCCGGCAAGAGCATCAACACTCCTGCCGGACTGCTTTATTAATTAGGGGCACTTGGTGCGGCATTGGATGCTATCCAAGCTGCGACCGTCTTCGACACTCAGCCCCACACCAAATTCCAGTTTTATTGTTTATGGACAACAAAATTGACAACTTTGTTGATTTTATTGTTTATAGACAACAAAACAGACAACGCGGACAGCCACAATAACTGTCCGCGTTGTTGATATGTTTGCGGGATTGATTATTCGCCCTTGATGGCTGCTACGCCGGGGAGTGTCTTACCCTCGATGGCCTCGAGCATTGCACCGCCGCCGGTCGATACGTAAGAAACCTTGTCGGCAAGGCCGAACTTGTTGACTGCAGCTACACTGTCGCCGCCACCAACCAGTGAGAATGCACCGTTGGCTGTTGCCTCGGCAACATACTTGGCAATCTCGCAGGTGCCGTGTGCAAAGTTTTCAAACTCGAACACGCCAACAGGACCGTTCCACAGGATGGTCTTTGAGGAGAGAATCATTTCCTTCCAGATGTCGAGTGACTTCTGACCTGCATCCATGCCTTCCCAACCATCGGGGATGTCGAAGATGTCGACAGACTGACGGTTGGCTTCGTTGTCAAACTTGTCGGCAGCAACGGTTTCAACTGACAGCTGCAGGCGTACGCCCTTTTCCTTGGCAGCCTTGAGGATATTGAGAGCCTCGGGTATGAGGTCGTCCTCGTGCAGTGACTCACCAATGTGACCGCCCTGGGCCTTGATGAAGGTGAAGCCCATGCCACCACCGATAATCAGGTTGTCAACCTTGTCAAGCAGGTTGTAGATCACGGCGAGTTTTGAGCTAACCTTGCTGCCGCCGATAATGGCGGTGAAGGGGCGCTGGGCGTTCTTCAGCACGTTGTCAATTGCTACCACCTCTTTCTCCATGAGGAAACCGAGCATCTTGCTGTCCTCGTCAAAGTAGTCGGCGATAACGGCAGTTGATGCATGACGGCGGTGTGCAGTACCGAAAGCGTCGTTGACATATACGTCGGCATAGCTTGCCAGTGTCTTGGCAAACTCGGCCTGACTTGCCTTCATGGCTTTCTTTGCCTCGGGGTATGCGGGGTCTTCCTTGTCGATGGTGGGTTTGCCTTCCTCCTCGGGATAGAAGCGGAGGTTCTCGAGCATCATAGCCTCGCCGGGCTTGAGAGCCGCAGCGGCATCGGCTGCCTTGGCGCAGTCGGGTGCAAACTGTACGGGAACACCAAGAGCCTTCGAGACAGCTTCGGTAATCTGGCTGAGAGAGAGTTTAGCGTTCACCTTGCCCTTGGGTTTGCCCATGTGCGACATCATGATTACCGAGCCGCCGTCGGCAAGTATCTTTTTCAGTGTAGGCAGTGCACCGCGAATGCGGGTATCGTCGGTAATCTGGCCGTTCTCGTTCAGAGGCACGTTGAAGTCAACGCGAACGATGGCTTTCTTGCCCTTAAAATTAAAATCGTTGATAGTTGTCATTGTTATTATTTTTTTAAAAGTTTTTTATGTAGTCTAAAGTTCCTCTAACGGGATGACAAAATTACAAAATTATTTGTTAACAACCGCAATCTGTCATGAAATAAATCCATAATCCTTTAAAATCTGTTCCATCTGGGCATTTAGGTCGGCAGCCTTGGCACGGGCGACATCGGCAAAATCGTCACCGTTTGATGCATGAATAATGCCGCGTGATGAGTTCACAATCAGGCCGCAGTGGTCATTGAGACCATATTTTGCCACCAGCTCGAGGCTACCACCCTGCGCTCCTACGCCGGGCACCAGCAGGAAGTTGTCAGGGGCAATCTCGCGAATACGCTTGAACATCTCGCCCTGGGTGGCACCAACGACATACATCATGTTGTCCTTGTCGCCCCAACCCGATGTTGCGGTCAGGACTTTTTCAAACAGCGGAGTCCCGGTGGCGTCGGCAGTCAGTTGGAAGTCATGCGAGCCCTTGTTGCTGGTCAGCGCCAGCACAACAACCCATTTGCCGGGATAGCCCATGAACGGAGTGATGCTGTCCTCGCCCATATAGGGGGCGACGGTGAGAGCGTCGACGTCGAGTGTCTCGAAGAAACTGCGGGCATACATGCGGCTGGTGTTGCCAATGTCACCGCGTTTGGCGTCGGCAATGACCAGCACGTCGGGATAGTTCTCGCGAATGTAACGCACAGTGTCTTCAAATGCCTGGTAACCCTTTACGCCGGCAACCTCATAGAAAGCGAGATTGGGTTTGAAGGCTATGGCGTGAGGAGCCGTGGCGTCGATAATGGCCTTATTGAAGGCAAAGAGGTCACCACCGAGCGATGCCGGCATCTTGTCGGGGTCGGGGTCAAGCCCCACACAGAGGAAACTGCGCTTCAGCAGTATGTTCTTGAATAGTTGTTCGCGAGTCATATTTTCAGTAATTATTTAGAGTTCTGCTTCTTTGAGTTTCTCGGCATTCTCGGCCACAATCAGGTGGTCGATGCAGTCCTGGATGTCTCCGTCCATGAAAGCCGCCAAATTATATATTGTATAACCGATGCGATGGTCGGTGATGCGTCCCTGGGGATAATTGTAGGTACGGATTTTGGCCGAGCGGTCGCCGGTTGACACCAGCGTCTTGCGTCGCGAGGCAATGTCGTCGACATACTTCTGGTGCTCGTGGTCGTAGATGAACGTGCGCAGTCGTGCCAGGGCGCGCTCCTTGTTCTTGGGTTGGTCGCGGGTCTCGGTACACTCGATCAGGATTTCCTGCTGCTCGCCGGTGTTGGGGTTGGTCCACATGTAACGCAGACGCACACCCGAGTTCACCTTGTTCACGTTCTGTCCGCCGGCACCGCCGCTGCGGAAGGTGTCCCACTTTTTTTCGCCCTCATTGATATGGACGTCAAACGGTTCGGCCTCAGGAAGCACAGCCACCGACACAGCCGAGGTGTGTACACGCCCCTGAGTCTCGGTGACGGGCACACGCTGCACGCGATGCACGCCCGACTCATACTTGAGAGTGCCATAGACGCTGTCCCCCGTGATGCTGAAGATTATCTCCTTGAAACCGCCGGCAGCACCCTCGCTGCAGCTGGACACCTGCACGTTCCAGCCACGCGTTTCACAGAATCGCGTGTACATGCGGGCCAGGTCACCGGCAAACAGAGCAGCCTCGTCGCCACCCGTGCCGCCGCGAATCTCGAGCACCACGTTCTTGCTATCCTCGGGGTCCTCGGGGATGAGAAGCAGTTTGATTTCCTCTTCCAGTTTGGGGATTTGGGGTGTTGCCTCGTCAATCTGCTCACGTGCCATGGCCCTCAGGTCCTCGTCGCTCTCGGTGTCAAGCAGTTCCTTGGCATCGTCTATATCCTGGAGCAGACCGCGGTAACGGTTTGTAACAGCCAGCAGGTTCTCGAGGCTCTTGTATTCCTTGGTCAACTTAACATATCGTTTCTGGTCGGCAATGACGGCAGGGTCGGTAATCAGCGTCCCGATTTCATCAAAACGGGCATCCAGTCCGTCAAGCCGTTGCAATAATGGTGAATCTGCCATAAAGGTATCTAATTATTTTTCAAACTGCAAAGTTACAAAAAATAACGCTATCCACCATATTGTATCCCGTTCAATCGCCAAACTGCTGCAAAAACCTCAGTTTCTTGTATTGTTTTTCAATAAATAGTTATTCCTCTTTGTCTTTAAGCATTCTGCCGGTGTTTTCTATTTCACGGCGCAGTTCCTCTTCCGTTGGCAAATACGGAAGATACTTGCTTGCAAAAATCTGCTCCGAATCTTTAAGTACAGAATATTTCACCACTGTCTCATCACGTTCAGCGCACATAAGGATTCCTATAGTTGGATTATCATCAGGTCCTTTCTTTATGTCATTAAACATACGAATATACATATCCATTTGACCTATATCTTGATGTGCTAATTTATCAGCCTTCAAATCAACTAACACGAAACACTTCAGAATGTAGTTATAAAATACCAAGTCAATATAGAAATTGCTTGTTTCTGTGCTAATTCGGTACTGACGTTTTATAAACGAAAAGCCTTTTCCCAACTCGAGTAAGAAGTCCTGCATCTTATCTATTAGCGCTTCTTCCAAATCTTTTTCCTTATGAGCTGGATATTGTGGTAATCCAACAAATTCTAATACATACGGATCTTTGACAAATTGACGAGGATCAATATTGAGCATTCCAGTTTCACACTGATTTGATTTTTCTTCTACAACAAGTCCACTATCCAATTGACGCTGATAATAGAACGAGTTGATATTGCGTTCCAACTGCCTGACACTCCATTGCTCCCGAGCAGCCTCTCGCAAATACCACTCACGAGCCTTGGGGTCAGGCACTCTCATGATGAGGCAATTATGGCTCCATGGCAATTGGGCAGACAGTGTCTGACCTTTTTCGTCTTGATATGTTTTGTAAAAGGTTCTCATATTTTTCAAGTTGGTATATGAGAAGCCATTTCCAAACTCTGCAGTAAGTGCTTTAGAAAGATTCTTTAAAAGGTATGAACCATAGTTTGCCCTATCAGCATTTTGTTGTTCTTCAACTACTATTCGTTTGCCAATCAGCCAATAGGCCGAGCGTACGCAGACGTTTCTAATGAACTAAAGTGCATAAAATCGGCATTTCTAATAAACTAAAATGCACAAAATAGACATTTCTAATGAACTAAAGTGCACAAAATCGACATTTCTAATAAACTAAAATGCATAAAAAAACGTGCCGGATGAGAGAAGTCGACACGGCAAAATCCGCTTTCTTTTGTTATCAAAAAACGGATACTGACGAGGGGGGGCCCCCATATGGTTTATTTCTCAATGGGTATTAGCACTTGCTGGCCCCATATGGGATGTTTCTTGAAGGCCTCGAGCGATGCGGCAGGCACATGCACTTTCACCTTGGGGCTGTCAAAAATCTCATTGCAGTCTTGCGGAACAGGCGCGAGGTTGTAGACGTCGGTGAGTTTGGAACAGCGCAGGAACACGTAGTCGCCCAGTTCGGTAACGTTCTCGGGGATAGTAATCTCTACGAGCGACAAACATTCATAGAACACGCCTCGGTCGATTTTCTTCAGTGTTTTGGGCAGGGATACTTTTTTGAGTTTTTTGTTCTTGGCAAAACTGTCTTTACAGAGTCTCTCTACCCCCTCGGGCACGTTAAGATTAACGAGACCGCAACTGGCAAACCCCGCCTCGGGTATCTCTTTTAATCCCGAAGACAGCACAAGCGAAGACAGTTCATAACACTCAGTGAAAGCTGATTTCCCTATGGTCTTGACCGAGTTGGGAAGATGCAGTGATGATAGGTTAGGGCACTCACGTGCAGCATGGTTACCGATATGTTCCACGCCTTCGGGGATGTAAATCGAACGGAGGTATTTGTTTCTCACAAACGCTTTATCTCCTATCGAGATAACTCGATACTGTTTCCCGTTGATTTCCTCCTCGGGGCTAATAACTGAATTCCAACTTTCAGGATTGTCTGGAATGGTAGGTCGCCAGCTAATCACCTCGCATGTGGCATCCTCTTCAGACAAAACCCGGTATTGGTTTCCCGAAGGTCCATATACCACATATTGCGACATGTTACTGAAAGCATATATAATGGCATTGCGCGTCGTAGGGTGTATAAAGAGGACGATGAACACCAAAAGTATTGTAATGAGTAGACCCGACAATAACTTAACGGCTTTCTTTGCCGGTCGCACCATCTTCAATGCCGCCTTTGCACTGGCCGGGCGTTTGTTTATATCATCCTCAAGACACTTGGTCATCAGTCGATGAAAAGCCCGTGGCAATTTCTTTCCTGTAGCAGTCTCAATGTCTTCAAGAACTCGCCCCACTGCATAAAGGTCGGTCCGCGCGTCTATCTTGCCGTGCATAGTTTTCTCTTTCTGCTCGGGAGCGGCGTAGGCGCTTGACAGGCCCGGAGTGTCGACGTATGTGTCACTATAGCTGAATCCCAAGTCTATCACCTTAACATCAGCATTGAGATGCGTGATCATAATGTTGCTTGGCTTGATGTCGAGGTGCAGTACCTGGTGTTCGTGCAGATAGACCAAGCAACTGAGCAGTTGGTTGACAAACTTGGTTATGTTTTCCTTCTTGAGGAAATAATCGGGGCTTGTCTCGAGAGATTCCTGCAGAGTGAGGCCGTCGATGTAGTCAAGCATCAGCATCACGCCGTCGTCCGACTGCACGAGTTGTCTATAAACCACCAAATTAGGATGTTTAAGAGAACTGCCTAATCCATATTCCTTCTTAAACAAGTCTATATAGCGTTGGTCATTTGCGAACTCCGGCTTCAGTTTCTTTACCAACTGACGCCGCCCGTCCACCTTAGTAACAAAGACCTGCGCCGTGTAGCCTCCGTCCAGCAATAGTATGTTGTCGTTGTCACCCTGAGGTTCCAGAAAGGCCGGCATAGATTGAGAAAGGAACAGAGACATGGCAAAAGGTTGATTTACATTACATCGACAATCGTAACACCGCCATCTTCGCCAGCAATATAGCGTCCCAGATTCTGGTCGTTTCTAATTACGCTGGTAACATAGAATGGGAATCCTGACCTGAGGTGGGCAACAGTGCATAAGTCGCCCTTGAGCAACTTGCTGTTCTCACTTCTCACCACAATATACAGGTCGCCCTCTTCGTGACGTAACATGATCATGCGGTCGGGACGATAAGTGATGGTGACGAGTGCACCCTGCTTGAGGTCTGCACTCACGATATCGCCCGAGACTTTGTTTAAGAAACTGGAATTATCATTCTCTGAGTTTTTTATCAGTTCCTCATAGGTGTTATATCCCAGATAACGTGACACCACCTCCAACGTGAAACGTCTCGGATTGCTTCCGTCTTCATAAATTCCCATCAGACGATTAACCGTGTTCACACCCAAGCGCTCTCCAGTCTCAGCCTGTATGATTTCTGACAAACGGCTACCAAGAGCAGGTGTACCCATTGTCACTCCAGCCTTGTCAAGTATTTTGTTTATTATTTCCTGAGACAGTTTCATCCGTTAATGGGAATAGTAAATGAATGCACAAAATTAATAAAAAAACACCATATATCCTACTAATGCAACAATAAAATCTGAATTTAAGGCAATGATATTTAAAATAAAATACAATGAATTCTAAAGTCACAAACGAAGTGCAAAAACAATCGTCAGTTTTTAGAAAGACGGATGGTGATGTGCAGTTGTAAGCCGCAAATAACTTTTGGAGCGCAGCGG